>CAYZJE010000382.1:0-4475 GCA_964478485.1 uncultured Syntrophobacter sp.
TTAGATCCCTCGCATTCGCTCGGGATGACGGCCCTCGGCCGTCACCTTTGCGCCTTTGCGCCTTGGCGAGAAAAATTCCGAATCTAAATCTTTTTCTATGCGCCCTTTGCGTTCTTTGCGGCCATTCCCTCCGAGTCCGAATCCTTTCTTCACTTCCCGCCCCAGATTGGAAACCATACCGGTTCGACTACGATATAGTCTCGATTGCGCACGGAATCCAGAGCCCGGCGCATTTGCCGAAGCGTCGCTCGTTCTAGCGTCATCACGAACGGCAACACTTGATGCGCCTTCTGCTTAGGCTTGTAGCTTTGCATTAAGCCGCGCAGCTCGTCGTCGACATGGCGGAGCTGCCAGATTTCGGAAATATTAACGCCAACCCGGCCGAAGGCCTGGCCGATATCGCCAACGATGCCGGCGTGATCCTTGACCACGAAGCGAACATAAAATGGCACGTCGATGTCAGCTTCCGGCTGAAGCGTCAAGGTGCCCGGCGCAATCAGACTCGGCGCGCCGGAAAATTTGCGCTCGCCGCGCGCCAGCTCGCAAACATCGCCCAGCACCGCTACCGCGGTCGGACCGCCGCCAGCCCCGGGTCCGACGAGAACATAATCACAGTCACGCTCGCCACGCCCAGCGCTACTGCTCCTGCCGGCGAAGCAGACCGCATTCATAGCACCGTCGACACTGCCGACGAAGCTGTCGCCCGCCACCAGCGCCGGTGCAACAAAAACTTGCACCATGCGGCCTTTGCGCCGAGCCACCGCCAACTGTTTGATCGTGCTGTTACCGATCCGTTTGGCGTAACGAAAATCGACCGCTTGAATGTCTTCGATACCCTTGCGCCAAATTTTTCCCGGTTGGATTTGCAGACCAAAAGCGACCAAACTGAGGAGCAGCAACTTGGCTTCGGCGTCACTGCCGTTCACATCGGCAGCCGGATTGGTTTCAGCGTAGCCCTTTTGCTGCGCTTCCTTGAGCGCCTCGGCGTAGGGTTTTCCGCTCTTCTCCATCTGCGAGAGAATGTAATTACAAGTGCCGTTGACGATGCCGAAAATCGCTTCCGGCTCCTCGGCGGCAAAACTCTCGCTTAAAGAACGAATGACCGGAATGCCACCGCCGACGCAGGCCTCGAAGCGCAGCTGCTGGCCGGATTTTCTCGCCGCCGCCCAAATCTCCTTGCCGAAGCGCGCCAGCACCGCCTTGTCGGAGGTCACCACCGATTTACCGTTGCGAAACGCGCGCAGAATATAATCGCGGAACTGCGGCAACTGCGATGCCGACTGAAAGCCCAGCGCTTCGATGACGATGTCCACGCCAGGATGATCGAGCACTTCTTCAGCACGGTTGGTGAAAAGAGTCTTGCGCTTGCCGAACCATTTTTTGCCCTTGGGATTGCGCGTGTAAATTTTGCGAAGCTCAAGCTCGACACCATTGCCGAGTGGGCCGCCCTGTCCCTTGAAGTCGCGGAAGAGCATGTCTTGGATCGCCTCGCCGACCACTCCCGATCCGAGCAGGCCGACGCCGACTTTACGCCGTGAATTTACTATTACCATGATAGTTTAGGATTATTCTCCCGCGAAGGCGCTAAGGCGCAAAGTTTTCGGAAAAAAATAACGATGAAGCCGTGTGACTGTTTTTCCGAACTTGACGCTCTTTGCGCTTTTTCCACGAGCTATCGGTCTTCGGATTTGTCTTTTTTACCTTAGCGCCTTTGCGCCTTTGCGGGAGTAATTCCGATACAGTTCCAAACCGACTAGTCGAGCAGCTTCCCGAGCGCCCGCTTGATTTTGCGCACCGCCTGCTTGGTGCGGTGCTCGTTTTCGATCAGCGCGAAGCGCACATGTTCGTCGCCATACTGGCCAAAGCCGATGCCCGGCGACACCGCCACCTGAGCTTCCTGGAGCAAATATTTTGAGAACTCAACCGAGCCCATTTTCTTGGCGGGTTCGGGAATCTCGGCCCACACGAACATCGTGCCCTTCGGCCTGGGAATATGCCATCCGGCGCGGTCAAGGCCGTCGAGTAACGAATCGCGCCGTTTCTGATACATCAGGCGAATCTCTTCGACACAGTCTTGCGGCCCGTTGAGGGCATGAATCGCGGCGATCTGAATCGGCTGAAAAATACCGTAGTCGAGGTAGCTCTTGATACGCGCCAAGGCGTGAATGATCTCTTTGTTGCCGACGCAGAAACCGACGCGCCAGCCCGGCATGTTGTAACTTTTCGACAGCGAGAAAAATTCCACCCCAACATCCTTGGCGCCCGGCACCTGGAGAAAACTCGGCGCCTGGTAACCGTCGAAGGTCAGATCGGCGTAAGCGAGATCGTGCACGACGAGGAAGTCATGCTCCTTCGCCTCTTTGACCACCCGCGCAAAAAAATCGACATCGACCACTTGCGTAGTCGGATTGTGCGGAAAACTGATGATCAACATCTTTGGCTTCGGCCAAGTCTGGCGAATAGCTTCGTCGAGATGACCGAAGAAGCTCTCGCTGGTGGCCAGCGGTATGCAGCGCAAGTCGCCACCGGCGAGAATCACGGCGTATTGATGAATCGGATAAGTCGGACTTGGGCAGAGCACGACGTCGCCGGGATCGATGGTCGCCCAGGCCAAATGCGACAAACCTTCCTTAGCGCCGATCGTCACGATCGCCTCGCTGTCAGGATCGATGTCGACTTGATAGCGCCGCTTGTACCAAGCCGAGATCGCCAAGCGCAGTTTGTAGATGCCACGGGAAACCGAATAGCGGTGATTGGCCGGCTTGGACGCTGCCTCGATCAGCTTCGCCACCACATGAGGAGGCGTGGGCAGATCCGGATTGCCCATGCCGAAGTCGACGATGTCTTCGCCCCTGCGCCGCGCCTCCATCTTCATGCCATCGATGATGCTGAAGACATAGGGCGGTAGCCGTTTAATCCGCTGAAATTCCACGCGATCCTACCTTGTCCTTTCTGAAATTAGGAGAATGTTTCCTATTTATAAGGCATCACTGGTAGAGGTGCAACTGAATGGAATTGTCCCGCCACTATCCCGCGGCATGCATTGAGGCATTAGACGACTCGGAGTATACTCCTTGCTAATCTTTTGTTTGCTTAAACAGGTCGCATTGCGAAGGGAACATTTATGGAGACGCTGACGATTCACGCTATTTACGAGAATGGGAAACTGACGCCGTTGACGCCCCTGCCCTGCGAGGATAAGGAACAAGTGCTGCTGAAGGTGGTTCGGCAGAGCGCTGTCCAGAAATCTCAGGGGCTAATCCAGGGTCTTGATCCAGCCGTGGTTCAGAAAGTTGCCGACGGTGATGAGTTCTCAATCCTCGACTAAGGATCTGGCCGCGCTACCTTCCGGCCGCCGCGTTTTCATTGACGCGAACATATTCATCTACCATTTCACGCGCACCCCGCTAACTGCGTCGTGTACAGCATTTCTCCAGAGGGTAGAGGTCGGTGATGTGGAAGGAATCACGTCCATCATAACCTTAGCGGAAGTAGCTCACCGTCTAATGATTCTGGAAGCAGTCCAAACGCATGGACTCAACAGCAATACGGTTGTCAGGAAACTGAAAGAAAAACCGGCTCTCGTGCAACAACTCTCGCACTACAAGGTCGCAACCGAGACAGTTCGAACTTTTAACGTCGCTGTTGAAGCCATCACGTCGACACACCTCCAAAGTGCTCAAGGATTTTCTCGCACCTACGGTCTGCTGACCAACGATTCTCTCACTGCGGCGATAATGCAATCCTTAGCTCTCACTGACCTTGCCTCGAACGATCCAGATTTCACTCTCGTTCCGCAACTCAACGTCTGGCGACCATGCCCCTGAACGGTCAGGTTCATTCAGTCAGCAATGTGCTGCACGTATTCCAGAAGAAATCTAAGTCCGGCAGCGCCACGCCGAAAATGGACGTTGATTTAATCGTGAAGCGCTACAAAGAGGCGCGGGAGAGAGCGAAAAATGAATAAGAAACGCGAAGTGACCGAAAGCGACGGCAACATCTTTGCTGACCTTGGCATTGATAACGCGGAAGAGTTTTACACTCGCGCTTGCCTGGGTGTGCAAGTCATGAAGCTTCTGAAAGGCCGCAGCCCAAAAGACGCGGCAAAATTGCTTGGTGTCAAACAGGCAGAAATTTCCGCCCTTATGCGCGCGAAATTCAGCCGTTTTAGCCAAGAGCGACTAATCGGTTTCCTAAACAAGCTGGACAGAAAAGTCACCATTCAAATCAGCCGCCATAGCGGCAAAGAGCCGTACCAGCAAGTCACCCTAGCTAGCCCCTTGATGGCGCGAGCACAGTTTAGTCCCCTGGAAATCAACACCGCGTCGGGAATTTGAACAGGGGTCAGACTTTGATATTAAGACTATCTTGACAAGTGAGGGGCAGTTTTCTATAACCCACAGTCATGGCGCGCCGACCTCGACTATTTGCCCCCGGTTTGCTCTATCATGTCATCGTCCGCGGCAATCAACGGC
>CAYZJE010000383.1:0-2993 GCA_964478485.1 uncultured Syntrophobacter sp.
TGACGCGCGGTTGACCGGCGCAAGGGGATGGTCTAAAAAGAAAAATTGTAGGGCGAGGAAGTGTCGTAGCGAAAGGTAGATACCATGGCTTCAGAGACCTTAACCATAATCGACAACCGGACCGGCAAGCAGTACGAGATACCGATCAAAAACGGCGCCATCAAGGCGACCGATTTGTTCCAAATCAAACTCACCGAGGATGATGGGATCGTCAGTTACGACCCCGGTTTCATGAACACGGCTTCGTGCCAAAGCCGGATCACGTATATCGACGGTGACAAAGGCATCCTGCGCTACCGTGGCTACCCGATCGAGCAAATTGCGGAAAAAAGCAATTACTTGGAGACCGCGTATCTGATTCTCTACGGTGAGCTGCCGACCAAGACCGAGCTTGAAGATTGGAGCCGCCATGTCACGATTCACTCCATCGTTCATGAAAACATCAGGAAATTAATCGATCGTTTCCACTACGACGCCCATCCGATGGGTATGCTCATCAGCGCCACGGGAGCGTTATCGACTTTCTATCCCGGCGCCAAAAAGATTTTCGATGCGCAGAATCGGCGCACCCAAACCTATCGGCTGATCGGCAAGATGCCGACGTTGGCGGCCTTCGCTTATCGTCATAGCTTGGGGCTGCCGTACGCTTATCCCGACAACGATCTGAGCTACACGGGAAATTTCTTGAACATGCTGTTCAAGATGACCGAGCTAAAGTACAAGCCCAATCCCGTGTTGGAAAAGGCCTTGGACGTGCTTTTCATTTTGCACGCCGATCATGAACAAAACTGTGGCACTAACGCCATGCGCGGCGTGGGGAGTTCGCAGGTTGATCCCTATTCTTCAATTGCCGCGGCGGCAGCGGCGCTCTATGGCCCGCTCCACGGCGGCGCCAACGAAGCGGTGCTGCGGATGCTGATGGAGATCGGCTCCAAGGACAAGGTTCCCGAGTTTATTAAATTAGTTAAAGGCGGCTCGGGGCGCTTGATGGGTTTCGGTCATAGAGTCTACAAGAACTACGATCCGCGCGCGCGAATCATCAAGCAGATCGCCGATCAGGTATTCGAGGTGACGGGACGCAATCCGCTGCTCGATATCGCGTTGGAGATCGAGCGCATCGCGCTGTCGGACGATTACTTTATCAAGCGCAAGCTCTATCCCAACGTCGATTTCTATTCCGGTTTGATTTATCAGTCGATGGGACTGCCGATGGACATGTTTCCGGTGCTATTTGCGATTGCCCGTACCTCGGGTTGGATCGCGCAGTGGGAAGAGATGTTGACCGATCCGGAGCAAAAGCTGGCGCGGCCAAAGCAAGTCTATCTGGGCGCGGGGACTCGCGACTACGTGCCGATGGACAAGCGCAAGTAGCGGCTAGCGTAGCGTGGCGCGCACGCCGTCGAAGAACACTTTGATTTGTTGACCGATCTTTAGTCGCTGCGTGGTCATGCCATTGAGCTGCATCAAGCTCTTCACGGCTTGGCCATAATATCGCGCGATCGAAACCAGCGTCTCGCCCCGTTTGACTTCATGAGTGACCATTCTCCCTGAGGTCGGCGCTTTCCCCCTTAGATCGTTATTCGCTTTCGCGAACACCGTCGACTTTCCGATCGGGACGCGGACCGGATAGCCCTTCTCTCCCGGAGGAGTCAAATTTCGTAACAGCGCGGGGTTGAGTTCTTTGATCGTCATCGCGTCGGACTCGGCCATTTCCGCCAAGGCGTCGATTCTGAGTAACCCTTCGGCTTCGACCTCATCAAATTCCAACGGATCCTGGTAAGGAATATTGCTGAAGCCGTACTTTTTCGGATCGGTGGCGATCAACGCGGTGGCGATGAACTTCGGTACGAAGTTGCGGGTTTCTTCTCTGAGCTGGGCCTTCCCCTTAATCCCCCAGAAATCGCTGGCGTGGCTCGATTGCAGTGCTTTATTGATGGTTCCCGGGCCCGCGTTATAAGCTGCTGTCACCAGATACCAACGGCCGTAATAGCTGTGCAGCTCTTTGAGATAGGCCGCCGCGGCGCGGGTCGACTTGATCGGATCGCGCCGCTCATCGACCCATTGATCGATGCGCAGTCCATATTGCCGCGCGGTGGCGGGGACAAACTGCCACAGTCCCACAGCGCCGACCTGGGACGTTGCGTTGACGATGAGCTCGCTCTCCACTATAGCGAGATAAGCAAGTTCTTCCGGCAAACCCTCCTCAATCAACACTTTCGAGATCATCGGCATGAATTTACCGGAACGGGCGAGCACCGTTTGAAACTGGTTCTTGGCGGTGGTGCTATATTGCTTGATGAAATGTCGCACCTTCGGATTATCGATGACTTCTTTGGAGAACTGGAGGCGGCGGCGCTCTTTAGGCTGCTCGACAGCCTTGTCGAGATCTTTTTCTAACAAATCTAACAGCCGGTCATCAGCCAGGACGCGAGGCGCGGTTTGCGCCGGTGAGGACGGTAACGGCGGCGGAGTTGGTTTTTCTCGGCTCTCGGTGATCTCCGACTTGCGCTCAAAGTGTTTCAGCACATGGCTGGGAATCTCATCGCGAGACGTTGGTTTCGGCTCAACTTCTTTTACCGGCGGGACTTCAATGTTGCTGGCAACCGATGGATTAGCAGAAAGCGCTATGCTGGAGCCGGCGAAGGAGTGGAAGGGATAATTTAATTGTGAACCGATCGGAGAAATCATCCCCGGCCGATAATATAACCGCTCCGCGCTCGAACAGCCGACCACTCCCAAAACCGCCAACACGAGGAGTAAATTCTCTCTGTGCGCTGTCATAAAATTACCTACAGCCCGGCGAACCATACAAGAATAGAATGGTCCATGCAAGTACGAACGCTGGGTATTCCGGCTGAGTTTTCTCTGAGCGATTTTATCGCTTGAGGCCAACAAGCCATCACTTGCGTGTTTCATGACGGGTGTAATAGCAATTAGCATTCCCAGCTCGATCAAGTGCGCAAATTCATCGCTTGAAGCGCCGAAGATCACTC
>CAYZJE010000384.1:0-4468 GCA_964478485.1 uncultured Syntrophobacter sp.
GGCCAGATTGGCATTGACGACCGCGCCGCCGGTAAAAGTCCCGATCGGCACTTCGCCCGACTGCACCACTTGCGCCGCGCGCCCGCCGCCGCCAACGTAAAGCAATTCGACGTCCAACCCATGCTTGCGGAAAACCCCCGCCTCGTAGGGAATCCAAAACGACGCCTGGGAGCCGGCGATGGCGCTGTAGGTCAAACGCAATTTCTCAAGCGGCGCCTGCGCATCGATTGTCGGCGCGTGACTCAATTGCCAAAGACCGAGCGCGGCCAAAATGACCAGTAAGCGGCTCATGCTTTTTTGGATAGCGTAAAGGCAGCTTTGAAACAATCTTAGAAAATAAACGCGCCAATTCGCGGCCGGGGTCTTTTAAACCCGGCGCCAATTAAAACATCGCAAAGGGTGTGCTCGTCCCTGTGGTGGCTGGTTACGCCAGAAAAAAACTGAGAGTTCCAAGAAAATAGCTGCGCTTCGAGCGCTAGCTACCAGCGCCCTCGGCCTGGACCGTAAGAACGCTGTCTGCCGGCGCGGCTACCGAAGGTCGGTTTAGGATTGGGATCGAGAAGACGGCAATAGGCGTAGTTGAAATCTTCCAGCTTCACGCGCGGAATTTTTTGGCTGATGAAGTGCTCGATGGATGCCACTTCCTGAATATCTTCCGCCGTCATGATCGTAAACGCGTCGCCGACGCTCTGGGCGCGCCCGGTGCGGCCGATACGGTGGACATAATCTTCCGGATGATGCGGCACGTCGAAATTGATCACATGGCTGATCTGCTCGACGTCGATGCCGCGCGCGGCGATATCGGTGGCGACCATCACTTCGTAGCGGCCGTTGCGAAAACCGCTGAGCGCCTGCTCGCGCTCACGCTGAGTGCGGTTGGAATGAAGCACGGCGACCGAGTGGCCCTGATTCTGCAAGTTGCGCGCGACTCGGTCGGCGCCATTCTTGGTGCGGCAAAAAATCAATACTTGATCATAATCAGTGCGGCGTAAAAGCTCTTCGAGCAACCCCTGCTTTTGACCGACATCGACCGGATATAACGCATGGGTGACGGTCTCAGCGGGCATGCGGTGCTGGCCGATCTCGATGGATTGCGGATTGCGCAGCGCCCATTTGCACAGTTGTTCGATCTCCGGCGGCACCGTCGCCGAAAATAGCATCGTTTGGCGTGTCTTTGGGCAGCGCTCGACGATCCGCCGCACGTCGGGCATGAAGCCCATGTCTAACATCCGGTCCGCTTCGTCGAGGACAAGAATCTCGATATCGCTCAACTTGACCATTTTTCGCTGTATCTGGTCGAGCAAGCGGCCCGGTGTGGCGACTAAAATATCCGCGCCGTGGCGCAATGCCTGATCTTGCTTGCCGTACCCGGTACCGCCGAAAACCACTACCGTGCGCAGATCGGTAAAGCGTGCGTAATCTCGAATCGCCGTCTCCACCTGCGCCGCCAGCTCGCGCGTCGGCTCCAACACCAAGGCGCGCAGTTTGCCGCGTTGGTGTAAACGCGAGATTATTGGCAGCGCGAATGCGGCAGTCTTACCGGTGCCGGTCTGCGCCGAGCCGATAATATCGCGGCCTTCGAGAATCAGCGGAATAGCGCGCAGCTGAATCGGCGTTGGGTCGGTATAGCCGGCGGCGCGTACGCCTTCCAAGACTTTGGGCGAGAGTCCGAGTGTAGAAAATGGCACAGCCAGTTATACACATAATTCGACGCGGTTCTCAATCGACGCGGCAGCCGGCTCGCTTGGACTAACGGCATAATTGACTACCGTGAAGCATGAGGTCACCCTTCACCCCTAGCAAAATTAGAGAAATCGGAAAAAAACGGGTGGATTACTTAACGAAGGAACAGCAGTAGTCGGTGAGCGTCTTTACTTTCATGCGGAACTTGGAGTTGGCCGGCACCTCGAAGGCCTCGCCGCCCTTGACGGCTTTCCAGCCGTCGAGTCCGGCCAGCGCGACATCGAGCTCGCCGCTCATGATTTCCATGATCTCTTTGTCGCCGGTGCTGAACTCGTACTCGCCCGGTTGCATGATTCCCAGCGTCTTCTTGGCACCGTCGGCAAAAACCACGGTGCGGCTGACGACTTTGCCGTCAAAGTAAACATTCGCGCGCTTCACCACGGTCACGTTTTTAAACTCAGACATCGCTTGGCTCTTTCTTTACAGATTGACCGCGGTGGATCTCGGCTTGAGATGTTTTTTCAATTCTTTCATGAAGCCGGACTTGTCCTTAGGTGAGATCATCAGCTCGGCGCTCTGGCCATAGCGGATCAGCAGCCGATCCAACGACAGCGCCGGGCTGGATGTCGGATTGCGCGTCGGCTCAACGCTGACGATATCTTCGATGGGAATTACCCAAGAGAACGGCCCGGCTTTAACCAAAAGAAAATCGCCGCTGATAGTATAGCGCGTGCTGAAATACAGCCAAGTCAGCAATCCTAACTCCGCGACGACGATCACCACTGCCAACAGCTCGGCGAATGTGTCAGGGGTATTCAGACCGTCGAGGATGAATTCGAGGAGCATGATCGGCGCGGCCACGATAACGATGACCAGCCAAAGATCAATTTTAGATCGGTATACAGTTTCCATGGCGCCCCACTCCACGCGCTTCTATCGGCCCCATTGTAACCCGTTTCGCCCGCTAGGAAAATGGCGCGCCACGCTGCCAACAACGGACTACGCCGAAGCCGGCACGGCCGCGCGTTCGACCCGTGGCTCGCGTATCGGCAAGTTGAGCAGCGCGGCGATCGCCGCGAACAATGCGTCGGCGTACCACATCCAAAGATAGTTCCCATAGTGGCTGAAGGCGAGGCCGCCCAACCACGCGCCAAAAAAGCCGCCGATCTGATGCGACAGCATGGTCAAGCCGTAGAGAGTCGCGAGATAACGGATACCGAACAGTTTTCCCACCAAGGCGGCGGTCGGCGGCGCGGTGCCGAGCCAAGAAAAGCCGAGCCCGATGGCGAATAGATAAAAAGTCCACTCGCTCTTCGGCGCGGCAAGATAGAGCAAAATCATCAGCGTGCGCGAACCGTACATGCCGAACAAGATATATTTGCCGCGAAAGCGATTGAGCAACCAGCCGGCGGTGAAACTGCCGGCGATATTGGAGAGACCGATGATCGCCAACGACCAACTCGCCACCGACGCCGGCAAGCCGCAGAGATCGACTTCGCCGGGCAAGTGAGTGACCAGAAAGGCGATGTGAAAACCGCAGGTGAGAAAACTGCCGTGCAGCAACAAATAACTGGAATCTTTGAAGGCGCTGCGTAGCGCCGCCTTCATGCCGCCGGCGGAGTTCGCCGCCAGCATGCCGCCATGAGACTTCAGCCCCGCGATAGGTTTTACCAGCGGCAGAGCCAATAGCGTGATCGCGCCGAGCGACCACATCGCCCCCATCCAGCCCCATAGAGAAATCATTTTCTGGACGATCGGGGCGAAAACGAACTGGCCGAACGAACCGCCGCCGGTGATCAGCCCCGAAGCCAAACTGCGCTCGGCCGGCGCCAAGCGCTGCGCCAGCGAGCCGATCAAAACCGAGAAACTGCCGGCGCCGGAACCCAGGGCGGAGAGAATGCCAATCGTAACAACCAAACCAAAACTACTGGTAAAAAACGGCGTCAGCGCCGTGCCCACCGCGAGCAGCAAAACACCGCCGATCAGCACCCGCGTGAAACCGAAGCGATCCGCGAGTACGCCGGCAACCGGCTGCGCCAACCCCCACATGAACTGTCCCACAGCCATGGCGAAGCTGATCGCGACGATACTCACGCCCGTCGAGCCGCTGATCGGAAAGACGAACAGCCCCTGCGCCTGCCGCGCCCCCATGGTGATCATGAGCATCGCCGCGGCGGCCAGGGTGACGAGGAGCCAGGAGTTGGATTTGCGACTGTCAATCATGTTGTCCTACGATTTGTTTTATCCGAGCGGAGCGTGAATTGGACTGATAGGTCGCGTCCGACCGATAAATTTCCGCCACAACTCTCCCAATTATGCTCCCCGCCTTCAACTCGTCCAGCGTCCGGCTCACTTCCGCCAACGGCCGCGTCTCAATTGGAATCGGCTTGATCTTCCCATCGCGCGCTAACACCACGATTGCTTTCAACTCATCGACACTGCCAAGATGCGAACCTTGAACCGTGATCGCGCGCAGAATCGTGCTGGCGATGGATAGTTGAATTTCACCGCCGAATAGACCGACAAGAATCAGCTTGCCGCCTTTGCGCAATGCGCTTAGTGCCAAATTCGCGGTGTCACTGGCGCCAACGAAATCCACCGCGCCGTAAAGCGCGCCGCCGGTCAACTGCTTGAGCCTTTGCGCCGCATCGCCGTCACGACCGTTCAACGTCGTCGCCGCGCCGGCCGCTTCGGCTGCTGGCAATTTCGTCGCGTCGATATCGATGGCGACGATTCGCTCATGGCCGAACGCGCACAGCATGCCAATCGCGGACAAACCCAATCC
>CAYZJE010000385.1:0-7049 GCA_964478485.1 uncultured Syntrophobacter sp.
ACGCGACGAGCAGTCGTTTGACTTGGAAGTCGTCGGCGGCGATCGCGCCGAGCGCTACCGCACTTAATCGTCGCCGCCCAATTTTTTAATCTCGCCTTTGCCGGTAATCTTGATGGCGAGCGCCGGCGTATAAGCGTCCGGCTCGTAATTGATCATCCCTTGGTCAGTTGCTATTAGGTCGCCGAGCTTGACGTTGCTGCCGCCCTTTTCGATCTTGGTCTTGTCATCGACGCCGACCACTTCTTCGCGCACCTTGCCCTTGCGCTCGAATTGGAATGTGATCGTGCGCTGCCCGACCGCGCTGATCACACCTTCAACATTGACCGCCTTGGTCTTCGCCGTCTTGGCTGCTTCCGCCTTTGCCGATTCCGCTTTCGCCGGTGCCCGGGCGGGAGCAGGAGCTGGTTTCGGCGCGACTACCGGCGCGGCTGGCGTCGGCGCGGGCTTGTCATCCACCGAGCTACAAGCGATCGCCACCACAGTCGCCAACGAAGCCGCCACCGGCCAGGAAAATTTCTTCGCTAAATTGTTCATCATCGTCCTCCTTGAAGTTTCCACTATTCCATCAGCGCCGCGTTGTCATTGGCCGATGGAAGAAAAGATTTTTTCCGAGTTTAAACCATACTTGAGTTTAACTTGTCAAGGCAATCGGTAAATTACCTGACATTGAGAATTATCCGAAAAACCCATAGTAGTCTGGAGCATGGAGATCAGCGGCAAAATGATCAACGCCAGCACCTACCGTGTCATCTACGGCGACACCGATCAGATGGGTGTGGTCTACTACGCCAACTACCTGCGCTGGTTCGAAAAAGGCCGCTCCGAATTTCTCCGCCAGATCGCTCTTCCCTACTCGACCATCGAACAACAGGGGTGCCATTTCCCGGTGACGCAAGTCACTTGCCGCTACGCCAACTCAGCGCGCTACGACGACGTGGTCCGAATCGAAACCGAACTCACCGAACTCGGCCGCGCCTCGCTGTCGTTCGGCTATCGGATCTCACGCGAATCCAATAACGACCGGTTAGCCACCGGCTCAACCAAACACGCCTGCATCGACCACGCCGGCAAGGTGACGCGCATACCGGCAATGCTGCTCGATGCGGTCAAAGCGGCAGCGCGATGAACTATCCCGCGGCAAATTGCGCGGTATTAGAAATCAACAGTGAATTGTGCCCCATTCTTACGTGTTACAACAATCTGCAAACAAACCTCCCCCCCTCCTTTCCGATTAGGATTTGTCTCTCGCCAAGGCGCCAAGTCGCAAAGTTTAGGAATTGATGTCATTTCGACCGAAGGGAGAAATCTTTCTTCAATCCCTCGCATTCGCTCGGGATGACGTGCCTCGGCCCGTCACTTAGCACCTGTGCGCCCCTTCGACGTCGCTCAGGACATGCTTTGCGCGAGTAATGATTCCCCGGTTCCCCCAATCCAAAATCCAAAATCGAAAAGCGGCCCCGCGGACCAAAATCAGTGGATGGGTAGGGTAAAGGTAAAGGTGGAGCCTTTGCCCACTTCGCTCTCCACCCATATCTTTCCCCCATGCAGCTCGACAAACTTCTTGGCCAGCGTTAACCCCAGTCCGGTCCCTTCGATCTTTTTAGCGTTGTCACTTCCCACCTGGCGAAACTCCTCGAAGACCTTTGGTTGGTCTTCTTCGGCGATGCCGATGCCGGTGTCGGTTACCGAAATCTCCACTGAACCGTTAATCGGTCTGGCGTTAATTGTGATCCGCCCCCCCTCCGGGGTGAACTTGACCGCGTTGGATAGCAGGTTGAGCAGGATCTGCTTGATCTTGCGCTCATCACCGACGAAGTCGCCAAGACGCTCGTCGATTGTGACGTCCAGCGTGATGCCGTGCGTGGTGGCGCGTTCGCGCACGAAGGTGCGCGCATTGTCGATGGCTAAGGGGATATCGAACGTCGCTAGCTCAAGCTCCATCCTTCCGGCTTCGACCTTGGACAGATCGAGTATCTCATTAATGAGAGACAGCAGATGGCGGCCAGAGGTAAGAATATCGTCGGTGTACTCGGCTTGTTTCTCGTTCAACTCGCCGAAATATCTTTCCTGCAACACTTCGGAGAAGCCGATGATGGCGTTTAACGGCGTGCGCAGTTCATGGGACATGTTGGCGAGGAACTCCGACTTATGCCGGTTAGCGGCTTCAATCTGCCGGCTCTTGTCCTCGATCTCGCGGAACAGCCGGGCGTTTTGGATCGCTAACACCGACTGGGTCGCGAAGGTTTTCAATAGCTCGATTACTTCGGGGCGAAACTCGCCGGTGGATTTTCTCCGCACCACCAACCCGCCGATGATGCGGTCTTCACGCAGCAAGGGAACGGCCAGGCTGGCACGGAAACCGAAGCGCTCGAGCATCTGGCGTATGCGCGGCGCGTAGGCGCGCTCCTCTAAGATATTGGGAACCTGCACCGGTTCACGGCTCGCCGCCGCCCGGCCGACTACTCCATCTCCCAGACGAGGCGGATTGGCGCGTAGCGCATTGATGAGTTCTTCTTCCATATGATCGGTGGCGCGCAGGAGAAACTCTTCGGAGGGCTCGTCGTATTCGTAAATCGCCCCGCCGTCGGTGCCGCTCAACTGGACCGCATGGGAAACGATGCTCGTCAGCACGGTTTCGAGATCGAGGGTGGAGCTGACCGCTTGACCGACTTCACCGAGGGCTTTGAGCTCGCCTACCGAGCGTGTCAATTCGTTGGTTCGCTCATCCAATTCTTTGAACAAGCGCACGTTCTCGATGGCGATGACCGCCTGGTCGGCGAACGTCGTCACCAGCTCAATTTCCCGCTGTGAGAAAGGGCGCACCTCGTAACGACCGAGCACGATCGCTCCCAACGGTACGCCCTCACGCAGCATCGGGACCGCAAGCGCAGTCCGGGTGTGCGTCCGTTGCGCCGTTCTTGATCCCTTCAATTCAGGGTCAACGGAAATGTCGGTCACATGGATAACGCTCCGGTCGGAGAGCGCGCGACCTTGAATGGAGGGCCGCCCTATGTCGTGTGGAATTCCGGTGAGCTGCTCTCGTATCTCTTGCGGAAATTCACCACTGAACGCGGCGGTGACGTACTGCTCGCCGTCCACCCGTGACATCCATGCGAGATTCGCGTTACACAGCCGGGCCGCGTTCTCAACGAGGGTATCGAGGACTGGTTGGAGATCGAACGCGGAGCGGCTTATCACCTTGAGCACCTCGCTCGTCGCAGTCTGCTGCTTCAGGGCTTCGGTGAGATCGCGGTTGCGCGCCTGTTGCTCGTAAATAAGCCGCGCATTCTCGATCGCGATCACGGCTTGGTCGGCGAAGGTTTCGAGTAGCTTGATTTGCCGGTCTGAGAAAGGACGCACCTCTCGTCTACGAATATGAATAGCGCCGACGGCCACGCCGTCGCGAAGCAATGGCGTCGAGAGCACGGTGCGAAGACCCAATGCGATCCCAAGCGTCTTGGAGCCCGGAAATTCATCTACCGCCGCACGCAGGTCAGGGACATGGATCGTCTGTCGATCAATGACTGCTCGGCTAGCGGGCGTGCCACGGTCAAAGACGCGGCCCTCGCCCACGGCAGATACCATGGGGACGGGTCCAAAGTGGGCGGCGGTGCGTAATAAGTTGCCGTCGACGCGAAAGATGGCGGCATCTTCCGCTTCACAGAGTTTTGCAGCGCGCTCGGCAATCACGTCGAGCACGGATTGAAGATCACCGGGCGAGCGAGCGATCATCCGCAGGATCTCGCTGGTGGCAGACTGTTGTTCTAGAGACTCGGTTAGATCACGGTCGCGCGCCTGCAGCTTCCGCCGTAGCTCTTTGTTCTCCCGGCCTAACTTTGCGTTAGTTTCCTTAAGGGACGGACTGCGCGCTTTAGATGGTGGTTTCTTAGTAGGCATCCTTTACCTATTTTGGATTTTCGTTTTCAGTTATACTTAGCGCTCTTTGCGTCCCTTCGACGTAGCTCAGGACATGCTTTGCGCGAGATGATCTCCACTTCTTTTCCCCTAACTTTCGCGTGCGGCGAGCACTCTTTCTATTTCGCCGAGAAAATCTTTCAGGCTGATGGGCTTGGTCTGGTAGCCGTCAAAACCCTCGGCCAACATCGTCGGCCGCTTAAAACTCATGGCCGATGCCGTGACGGCGATGACCGGTATGCTTTTCGTTTTCGCGTCCGCCTTGAGCTGCTTCAGCGCCGTGATGCCGTCCATGCCGGGGAGCTGGATGTCCATGAGGATGAGAGCGGGAGATTGCTCTGCGGCGAGATTGAGCCCTGCTTCGGCCGTCTCAGCCTCGATAGTCTTGTAGCCCTTGACGTGGAGCACGTCGCGCACGAGCTTTCGGTTCTTGTCGTTGTCTTCGATTATAAGTACGAGTTCGTTAGCCATAGCAGTTCGGATTATCCTCCCGCAAAGGCGCTAAGGCGCAAAGTTTACCCGAATCAAAATCCGAAATCCGAAGCACCAAATTCGAAACAAACCTGAAGTCAAATAAATCTCAAACTCGGAAAATCCGAAACATGGAATCCGATGGGTTCCGTTTTGAATTTTGTTGATTTTGGTCATTTGAATTTGTTTCGAATTTCGTGCTTCGTGCTTCGAATTTTCGGAACTTAGCGGCTTTGCGCCCCTTCGACGTAGCTCAGGACATGCTTTGCGAGAGTATATTCTTATCCGGATTCGGAGTTTATCTCGCCAAGGCGCCAAGGCGCAAAGTTTTAGGGGAACTTTTCAGAATCTCGATCTCCGATTTCACCTTAGCGTCTTTGCGCCTTTGCGAGAGATAATTCTTAACTAACCGGCAATGTAAAAACAAAGGTGCTACCTTTGCCGACTTCACTCTCCACCCAAATCCTCCCCCCGTGCAGCTCGACGAACTTCTTGGCTAAGGTTAATCCCAGTCCGGTTCCTTCGATCTTTTTCGCGTTGTCACTTCCTACCTGGCGAAACTCTTCGAAGATCCTTGGCTGGTCCTCCGGGGCGATGCCGATGCCGGTGTCGGTTACCGAGATCTCCACAGAACCATCGGCTTGCCGGGCATTGATTCCGATTCGCCCTCCCTCCGGGGTGAACTTGACCGCGTTGGAAAGCAGATTGAGGAGAATCTGCTTGATCTTGCGCTCATCACCGACGAAGTCGCCAAGACGCTCGTCGATTGTGACGTCCAGCGTGATGCCGTGCCTGGTGGCGCGCTCGCGGATGAAGGTGCGGGCGTTGTCTATGGCCAAGGGGAGATCGAAGGTCGCCAGCTCTAGTTCCATGCGCCCAGCCTCGACCTTGGAGAGATCGAGAATCTCATTGATCAGTGAGAGCAGATGCTGCCCGGACGAAAGTATGTCCTGCGTGTATTCGGCTTGTTTTTCATTTAGCTCGCCGAAGAATCTCTCCTGCAACACTTCAGAAAAGCCGATGATGGCGTTAAGCGGGGTGCGCAGCTCATGCGACATGTTGGCGAGGAACTCAGACTTGTGGCGATTAGCGGCTTCGATCTGCTGGCTCTTCTCCTCGATCTCGCGAAACAGCCGGGCGTTCTGGATCGCCAGGGCGGATTGCGTGGCGAAGGTTTGCAGCAGATTCACCACTTCGGGTTTAAATTCTCCTGACTGGCGTCGCCAGACCGTCAAGCCGCCCATGATCTGCTGTTCGCGAAGAAGTGGAACCGAAAGAAGCGATCGATAACCGAGCCGCGTCAGCATGGGCCGCACCCGCGTGGCAGTGTATTCTCGCTGATCGGAGATGTCTGAGACCTGGATCGGCGCCCGACTCGTCACGGCGCGTCCAGTCGCCCCCTCTCCCAGGCGGATCGGCGTTGCGCGAAGCGCGTCGACTACTTCTTGTTCCATACGGTGGCTCGCTCTCAGATGAAACTCCTCTTTGGCCTCATCGTACTCGTAAATAACTCCGCAATCGGTTCCTGAAAGTTGGACCGCGTGCGCGACAATGGTTGCGAGGACTGTTTCGAGATCTAGAGTGGAGCTGACTGCCTGCCCAACATCCCCCAGTGCTTTTAGTTCTCCCACCGATTGCGCGAGCTCACTGGTTCGCGCATCCAGTTCTTGGAACAGCCGCACGTTCTCGATCGCGATGACTGCCTGGTCGGCGAAGGTCTCCAGCAGTTTTATTTGCTTGTCCGAGAACGGGCGGACCTCTTTTCGACGAATCTGTATCGCCCCGATGGGGACACCCTCACGTAGCAATGGCATGGTAAGTACCGTCCGAACGCCGAGACTTCTGACAAAGCGTGCTGAGAGGTCGGCCTCGGGCTCTGCTGAAACGTCATGAATGTGGATGGTTTGCCGGTCAATCACGGCTCGACCCACTGTAGACCTACGGTCGATTGAGGGTGGGCCTTCACCCAGCTGTCCCGGTAGCGGTCCAAAATTAGCGACGTTTTTCAAGGTGTTACCATCGATGCGATAAATCAAAGCGTCGTTTGACTCACATAGCCGGGCGGCGTTCTCTACAACCACGTCCAACACTGGCTGGAGATCGGTCGGCGAGCTGGCGATGACACCCAGGATTTCACTCGTCGCCGTCTGTTGTTCTAACGCTTCGGTGAGTTCTTGGAACAGCCGCGCGTTCTCGATGGCGATCACGGCTTGGTCGGCGAAGGTTTCAAGCAGCTTGATCTGCGCCGGGGTGAAGGGGCGCACCTCGATGCGACGCGCGAACAGTGCTCCAATGAATTCCCCCTGTTGACGAAGGGGAGCGGCCAAGACGGTGCGGAAGTTGCCGCCGGAACCCATCATCGGGAAATCGATCTGCTCGCGGACGTCGGGAATGTGGAGCGCACCGTGCTCGCGCATCCAGTGATACTGTGGCTCATCAATACTGATCTCGCCGCGGCCACTGGGTATGGAACCAAAATGAGCCCGTGGAACCGAAGCGTTACCCTCGCGGAGCCGCAGTAGCACGTCATCAATCCCACAAACCCGGGCGGCGCTCTCGACGATGGCATCGAGCACCGGCTGCACGTCCGTCGGCGAGCGGCTGATGATGCCGAGCACCTCGGCCGTCGCCGTCTGATGCTCCAGCGCTTCGCGCAATTCCGC
>CAYZJE010000386.1:0-4734 GCA_964478485.1 uncultured Syntrophobacter sp.
CATCGACAGCAATGAGCCCGACGTTCCTTTCGCCGAAGTCGGAACGCCGACGTGGGACGGATTGCCGCTGGACCGCTATTTGTCGCTCCTCGACATGCTCAACCCCATGCACCGCCTGTGGTCCGACGGGCGCTGGAACAAACTGACCGTTGCGCATGGTTGTTACTGGAAAAAGTGCAGTTTCTGCGACGTGAGTCTCGACTATATCTCGCGCTACGACAGCGTCGCCGCGTCTACGTTGGTCGATCGGATCGAAACGATCGTCGGCGAAACCAAGCAGACCGGATTTCATTTTGTCGACGAGGCCGCGCCGCCCAAAGCCCTAAAGGCGCTCGCCGCTGAATTAAAGAAGCGCCAGCTCGCGATCTCCTGGTGGGGCAATATTCGCTTTGAGAAATCCTTCAGCGCGGAGCTTTGCCGCGAGCTTGCCGACAGCGGCTGCATCGCGATCTCCGGCGGGCTTGAGGTCGCGTCCGATCGCCTGCTAAAGCTGATGAAAAAAGGCGTCACGGTGGAGCAAGTCGCCAGGGTGACGCGAGCATTCTCCGACGCCGGTATTTTGGTTCACGCCTATTTGATGTACGGCTTCCCGACGCAAACCGTGCAAGAAACCGTCGACGCCCTCGAATATGTCCGCCAACTGTTCGAAGCCGGATGCATTCAGTCAGGCTTCTTTCACCGCTTTACCTGCACGGTGCACTCACCGGTTGGCAAGAATCCAGAACAATATTGCGTCACGCTCAAACCCTTGCCGAAAATCTTATTTGCGAAAAACGATGTGGGTTTCATTGACCCGACCGGCATCGATCACGACACGCTTGGCACAGGGCTCAACAAAGCTCTCTATAACTACATGCATGGCATCGGCCTCGAAGCCGATGTGCGAAGCTGGTTTAGCGGCCGAGTGCCGCGCACCAAAGTGCCGCGCGGCTATATCGCACGGGGGCTAAGCGAAAGACCATAGAATCATCTATTCAACACGAACCGTGGTTTATGGTAATATCTGCTTATGGATTATCGCAAGATCATCACGATCGAGCCAGACAAGCGTAGCGGGAAACCTTGCATCCGCGGGACACGGATGACCGTGACAGATGTCTTGGAGTACCTCGCGGGTGGGATGACTCACGATGAGTTACTGCGGGAATTCCCTGATCTGACCGAGGAAGATATCCGTGCTTGTCTCGCTTTCGCCGCGGTTGTTTGAAGAATAAAGGGCGGGTTTGAAACCCGCCCCTACGAGAGTTGCTTTTCGGATTAACGGCCTAAATTAATTCGCCCACCCGCTCTCCGAAATCACCACCCGATTCCCTTCCGGATCGTTGAATTGAACTTGTCCCTGGGCGTTTTCTGAAACGGTGACACCGCCGTCCTGCAATTGTTTCTTGAGTCCGGCCAGATCGCCAACCTGAATGCCAAAATACTGCACGCCTTGCGTGGGCCGCACCTGCGACTTGGTCAGTAGCAGCGCCACCGTGCCGTCGCTGAGACGGATATTGCCGTCTTTATCCCGCTCGACGAGGTCGAGTTCGAATTGCTTCTGGTAAAAATCGCAGGCTTCATCTGGGTTCGGAACCTGCACTGCGAGCAAGCGCACGCCGGGAAGTTTTGTTTCTTCTCTGCCGAGATAACCGCGCGAGGATAGATCGACGTTGTTGCCCCACGGATCGATGAAACGCATTTCCGCCGGTCGCGCGCCTTCGGGACCGCCAACGCCGGCGGACACCTGCGGGTTTGCGCCGCGATTGAGTGAGGCGGGCAGCTTCGAAACGGCGCTGTTCAAGTCGTCGACGAGAAAACCGTAATGATGAATTCCCGCCTCGCGCTGAAGCTCCGCGCCGTCAGCACGATGCGTGCCGACGACCTCCCCCGCCTCGTCGCCCCGGCTCTGAAGAAAGGCCAGATTGAACCGCGGATCGATCACCATGCGCGACCCACTCGGAAAAACCTTGCACTCTTCGAAGCCGAAATATTTCTGATAAAAGTCGCTGAGCACTTTCGGCTGCTTCGAGATAAACGCGATATGTCTGAGCTGACCCATGATTCACCTCCGTAAATGTTATGTCGGTTATAGTTCTCGAATGAATCACCTGTCAATGCGAATTTGATTGCCGTGAATTCGTAGTGGCGACCCTATGTGGTCGCCCGGTCGAAGGGCGGACACGCAGGTCCGCCCCTACAGAGGATGTATCAGAGGTGTCAAAATGAACGGCCATACCGGTGTAAAAAAATCATCCGCTGATCAAGTTTTCGGCGCCACTTGTTCCATGAACCAGCGCATCGATGCCCGCGTTTGTTCGTCGGTCAAACCACCCAGCGCGAAGTTTCCCGCCAAGTCCGTCAAATAAAGCCGCTCGCGCACGTATTCGACTTTCTCCCGAACTTCCGCTGCGCTGCCGACCAGCACGCGGCTTTGCTCAACCAATTCGTCAAACGTCAGGCGCTTCATCGCCGCCCGATGTTTGTCGTGGCTCCGATAGGATTCGGGATCGGCCATCCCGGGCGTCAAGCTATGCGCTACCTGCGCCGCCGAGTGATATTCGTGCAAGCCATGCGCAGCCGCCGCGCGCGCGTCGGCTGAACTCTCGCCGACGTGAGCGTGATAGACGCCGAGTACGCGCGCCGTCGCTGGATCATATCCCGCCGCTTGCCTCGCCTTGAAGTAAACCTGCATCTTCTCGCGCAGCTCGTCTACCTCGTTCAAAAACGGGATCAGCATCATGTGAAAGCCTTGCGCACCCGAATATTCGAAAGACTCCACGGAAGTTGTCGCCGCCATCCAGACAGTCGGATGAGGCTCTTGCACCGGGCGCGGTAAAACTTCGACGCCGTGATATTCGTGAAATTGTCCATGGTACTCGAGCTTCGGTTCGCGCCACGCCTTGAGAACGACGTCGAGATTTTCCTTGAAGCGGTCGCGCAGCTCTTCGAGGGGAATGCCGAAGGTCAGCGCTTCCCACTTGACGAAGCCGTGGCCGACGCCGAATTCCACACGGCCATTACTTATGCAATCGAGCGTGGCGTAATCCTCCGCCACACGTAGCGGATTATGATAAGGCAAAAGCAGCACCGCGGTGCCAATGCGCATCTTGTTGGTCCGCTGCGCGATCGCCGCGCCGATCACCGGCGGCGCCGAGAAAATGCCGGCGAAGGGATGGAAGTGGTGCTCAGCGAGCCAAACCGATTCGAAACCAATCTCTTCGCCATACGCGCACTGATCGACCACAGTGCGAAAGCGCCCCGCGCCTTCCGCGCGCGTCGCGGGCAGCGACGACGGCAAATAGAAAAGTCCGTACCTCATGGCCGGACCATATGTCAGGGAATTTGCATTGACAAGTAATGACCGGGCGCAGTCGTGAGCGAATTGGCGTTGTCGAAAACTCGCGGAATGTGATTCTGCTGAAAAACCCTTAGGAATGCTTCGACGAGCTCAGCATGAACGGAAAATTCTTGAGTTTATCAATTCCCTCCCCGTTCGCCCTGAGCCCTGTCGAAGGGTGAACGCGAGTTTTTCAGCAGAATCAAAATGTGCTAAGGAAGAGAGCTATCAGTTCGAAGAATCGCACGGAGGTATGCCATGGCTTATCCGAAAATAAAGATGGAGAAACCCAGCGTGTACAACGGCCTCGATTGGCTGGTCGCACTGGACGAAGGTTTGTTTGCTAAAGAAGGACTCGAGGTCGAACTGGTCGCCCATGGCGGCGAGCGAGAAACTAACCTCGACATCACCGACTGGAACAAAGTGCGCTCCAATGCCGGACACGCCGAGGCCATGGAACGCGGCAGCGCTAATATTTTCAACGCCTGCGAATGGGGCAACTACCGCCGCTCGCAGGACACCGCTGTTGGCTGCCGGCAACTCGGCCGGCGCGCATCGATCGTCGCCGGCGCCGTCGCCGTGCCGCCAGATTCCGACGTTTACACACCGCAGCAACTCGCCAACAAAACCATTGCCGTGCCGTTTCATGCCGGGACCCATTACTTGACGCTACAATTGCTCGAAGGCTTCGTGCCGCGCGATAGGATCAAGTTGGTCAGCAGCGGCCGCCCTTCGGAGCGTTACCGCGCGATGATGACCGGCAAAGTCGATGCGTGCAGCGTGCGCGAGCCGTGGATCACCGTGGCGGAGAAGAACGGCTGCCGTCTGATCCTCCAAGGGTTTTATCACGGCACCGACAGCGCGACGCCGGAGATCAGCGCGGAAGCCTACGCCGCGCTCAATCGCGCGCTCAAGGAAGCGGTGCGCCGGATCAACGCCAACAAGCGCGTCTACCTGCACTACTTCATCGATAACGAAAAGGGCGCGGAAGTGAAGGCTCTAAGCCTCGAGGATTTCAATCTCAATCGCATCGTCTTCGTCGAACCCGGAAAACCGATCCCGCAGGAGCAGCTGATGCGCACTTACGATTGGATGGTGAGCTGGAACCTGATCGACGCCGGCCATGGAGTTCAGGATCTGGTCAATACCCAGGTAATGGCGCCGGCGTAGTTTGTGAAAACACTGCGAACTGCGCCTCTGTGGTGATAGAATCCGGAAGACTCACCGCGGAGGCGCAGAGGACGCGGAGTAAAGAGTTTTTGATTAGAAATTACTCCGAACTCTGCGAACTCCGTGCCTCTGTGGTGAATACGCCTTCACAGAAAACCCAGAAGAACGTAATTTGCCGGGTTGATTAGGACAGCGGCTATGGAAACTCCGTTGACACTACCGGCCAATAGCCGCTAGGTTGCCGG
>CAYZJE010000387.1:0-8736 GCA_964478485.1 uncultured Syntrophobacter sp.
TTCCCGGTTTGATCTCGGCCCTGACCACGATTCCCTACCTGAAGGTGTTGGGTGTGACCCGGGATACTCTCATCACCGCATTCATGATCGATGAGCTGTTCATCGTCCTGCCCATGCTCACCGAGCAAACCAAGACGCTCGCTCGCGAACACGGGTTGGACGAGGGACAGGCAAGCATGCCGGATGTGATTGTGCCCATGTCGTTCACCTTTCCGCACACCGGCAAGCTGCTCACGCTGAGCTTTATCCTGTTTGCCGGCTGGTTCGCTGACGCAGGTCTTCGCCTGGCCGAATACCCTATGCTCGCCGCGTCCGGGTTACTAGTGTTTTTTGGCAGCATGAACGTGGCCGTGCCGTTCCTGCTCGATCTGTTCCGCATCCCGGCCGACACTTTTCAGCTTTTTCTCGCCGGGGGTGTCGTCAACTCCAGGTTCGGTACGCTGCTGGCTACAATGCACACCATAGCGATGGCGCTCCTCGGCACATGGGCCGTGGCCGGCGCGCTGCGCTTCGATCGCCGGCGTCTGCTGCGCTACGCGTTGGTCAGCGCCCTGCTGACCGCCATTGTAATCGGGGGCGTGCGCGCGACTACAACCTGGCTCGTCGCCTCTGAGTACCAAGGGCAGAAAGTCATCACGGGCATGCGGCTGCTGCAAGAACGAGGACCGGCAATTGTGCATCGTGAAGCTCCCCCGGCGCCGGACGCGGCCGCGCTCAAAGTTCCGGTTCTCGAGCGGATTCGCCAGCGCGGCACACTGCGCGTGGGATATTTTCTTGACAGCCTTCCGTTCGCCTATTTCAACAGTGCGGGCGACCTAGTCGGCTTCGACGTGGAGATGGCCCACAAGCTGGCGCGAGAGCTGGGCGTAAAACCTGAGTTCGTACCGGTGGAACGGCAGGCGATAGTTGGCGCCCTTGCCGGCGGGACCTGCGACCTGGTCATGTCGGGCATCGTCGTTACGACCGAGCGCGCCGCCGCCACGCTGTTCTCTTCGGTCTATCTCGACGAGACTCTCGCTTTCATAGTTGCCGATCACCGGCGCGATCAGTTTGCCAGTTGGCAAAGCGTTCGGCAGCAAGGCCGCTTGCGGATCGGCGTGCCGAATGTGCCGTACTACATGGACAAAGTGAAATCCGAACTGCCAAACGCTGAAGTCGTGCCGTTTAATTCCATTGAGGCTATGTTCGGACCCGAAGGCAAACAGTTGGACGCGCTGGTACTCACGGCTGAGCGTGGTTCCGCGTGGACATTGCTGCATCCCGAACTTTCGGTGGTCGTGCCGATGCCTGGCCTCGTGAAAGTGCCGCTCGCTTATCCTCTCGCGTCCGATCCCGGGTTCGCCAAGTTGGTCGATACCTGGATCGATCTGAAACGGAAAGACGGCACGATCCAGGCGCTGTACGATTACTGGATCCTCGGTCGGAACGCAGCGCCGCAGACAGCGCGTTGGTCAGTGATTCGTAATGTGCTGCATTGGGTGGAATGAGCGCGCATGATATACGCGAAGCGAGATACGAGATGCGGGATATGGGATGCCGGATTTGAGATGCGCGAATCTCGAACCCCGTATCCCGGATCGCGAATCTGTTGCCTCATCTGAAGAAGTGACGAGTGGTCAGGAAAGAGTGTCGAGGGTCGGGTGACGATGGCGAAGGTGCAAAAATGACAGAGTGAACGAGTCAAAAAGTGCGCGAGTAGAAAAGTCTAAGGGCAAACAAAATACAAGAGTGCAATAGTGTAAAAGTCTAAGACGTAAAAGAACACAAGTGATCTTAGAATCGAGTACGATGACGAGTGGAGAAATTGAGAATGGGGCGAGAACAAGATTCTTTTGAGTGTGGCAATTGACCTGCAAGGCGGCAAGTGATGATCGATAAGCCGATCACTTACGGCCCTTCAATTGTAAATCATCATGCTTGACAGCATACGCCGTTTCTCAACGCGGTCCGGTGCCTTTTCGCAGCGCGCTTGTGGCGCGCTGTTGTTGGTGTTCGGCCTGATTGCCATCATTACGCCTTTCAGTGCCGGCGGGTGGGCGATTTCAATCCTCGGCCTCATCGTGCTAGCTGCGGGGGTCGTCGGGGTCATCCAAGGCCTGCGAACGCAATCGCCGTCTTCGCCGTGGACGACCTATCTCACGGGCGTGCTGATGATCTGCGCCGGGTTGCTGCTTTTCGCCCGGCCGGTCATGGTGATTGGCGGGCTTCTGGCACTCCTCGCGCTGATCATGGTGGCAGACGGCGTAACGAAGATCGTCAGCGCAATCAAGGACAAGCTCGGTCAGGCGCGCTGGTGGGCAATTTTCAACGGCATCGTCAATCTCCTGCTCGCGCTGCTGATTTGGCGGCAGGGCGCATCCACGGGTGCCGTTGTTCTCGGAGTGGGTCTCGGACTTTACATCTTGTCTAGCGGGTGGACGGCACTCTTCGCTCCAGACCAAGCCGTCGAAGACGTCGATGCCGCGCGGGCGACCAACGAACATCCAGATGAACGACTAGGCCTGCCGCCGCACGGTGAATTTGGCCGGCTCCGTGCCGCCGCCGTCGAGCGCGAACTGGCGGCGCTGCCCATCGATGCCTTCTGGATCATCGTCATGATCCTGGTGTTCTTCGCCATCCACGCCGGACGTCTGCAGGCGGACTGGACCTGGCTTGGTTTGATTTCGCCGCTGGTGGCTGTCATCGGCGACGTGCTCTCGGCTCTGCTCGTCGCCGTGCTGCTGCTTCCCGGATGGCTCACCTGGCGGCGGCTTACGCGGCCCATCGAACGGCGCGCTTGGCAACGTCGCCTCTCGGATCAGACCAAGGCGAAAGATTTGGCTCTCGGTGAGAACGCCGTGAATTGGTGGCTCGACAGCCGCTTGCGGTGGGGCGTGCGCTTGCGGCTCACGCGCGGTTCGCTGCGCGCCGCTGTCTCACAGTGGCTCCGCACTGGCTTGCCCATCGTAGCCGTGGTCGTGGCCATCAATCCGATCTGGGGCTTCAGCTGGTACTTTAACACAGAGAACTGGGCGAGCGCCTTCTGGGAGAGGGTCGCTGAAGCGCGGACTGACATCTGGCGCGAGGCGATGATCGCGGCCGTCGAGCGCGAAGTGCTGCCCACCGGCATACCCAAGGAAGCGCTGTTTGAAGTGCGCCCCGACGGCGTCAGCGACGCCAAGGACTTCAGCTTTCTCGTCATCGGCGATCCCGGCGAAGGCGATCCGTCGCAGGCATCCTTGCGCGACCGCTATCTGGACCTTGGCCGGCGCCCGGACGTGAAGTTCCTCGTCGTGTCGTCGGACGTGATCTATCCTGGTGGCGCGATGCGCGACTACGAGTTCAATTTCTACCTGCCGTTCAAAGGCTTTGACAAGCCGATCTATGCGATTCCCGGCAATCATGACTGGTTCAGCGCGCTCGATGGCTTTGCCGCAAACCTGATGGAGCCGGTGGCCGCACAGGCGGCGATGAACGCGCGCGAGCAGTTGACGGCACTGATCACGCCGCCCGATCGACTAGGTGTCGCGAGCGCGCTGACTGAGGCAGCGCGGCTGAGGAAGGAGTACGGGGTCCGCACCGCCGAGCAGCGCGGACCCTTCTTCGAGATCCACGGGCCGGAGTTCTCTCTAATTGCCGTTGACACCGGTATCCTGCGCCGCGTCGATCCCGCTCAGGCTAGGTGGCTTGAACAAGCGCTGACGCGAGCGCGGGGCCGGTTCACGATGGTGATCCTCGGCCATCCGCTTTATGCCGGCGGCGGCTACCAGGGCACCGACGAAGCATTCGGCAGCATCCATCGTCTCCTGCGGCAGTATAAGATTCCGATCGTAATGGCGGGAGACACCCACGACTTCGAGTACTACGGGGAAGAATATAACAGCGGCAACGGCCCGCGAGTGATGCATCACTTCGTCAACGGCGGTGGCGGCGCCTATCTCAGCATTGGCACTGCACTCGACTGGCCTTCAGCGGCGCCTGTACAGGACTGGGCGTTCTATCCGAGCACGGAGGCCGTCCGCGCGAAGCTCGAGAACGAGACCAGCCGGTGGAAATGGCCAGTGTGGTGGTGGACCAAGCGCTTCAACGCCTGGCCGGCCTCGGTGGAAGCGCTCTCCGGAATATTCGACTTCAATCGAGCCCCGTTCTTTCAGAGCTTCATGGAAGTTCGCGTGGAGGGCTCTGCGCGACGGGTGCGATTGATACTGCATGGCGTCCACGGCCCGCTCCGTTGGCGCGACCTGCAGATCGGCGGCGCGGTTCGTCCGAAGGGTGCGAGCCCGGACGACCCGGCCGAGTGGATCGTGCCGATGGACAAATGAGTGGCCGATTAGGGCGAGGGACAGGGACAAGTGAGGACTGTCGAGTGAAAAGCGAGGGACACGGAGCACAAAGCGTCCGGATAAGCGGCAGTCAACAGTGTGGTTTTACCTGTTTGACGGGGTCCCCACAGGAAAAAGGTTTCCGTGCCGGCCTTGGGGAGCTGCAGTGATCGTGTGAACATACACTTCAAATTATCATGATTATTTGAAGTGTCAATGCTAAGGAAACAACCGACAGAGGAGGGAAAAGAGTGTCGAGTGAAGAAGAATTCAATTCAACCGGAGAAAGCAGAGTTGAACTGTAGAGAACACTCGGCATTCTCTGTTGACGCCTGTTCCTATATTCGACGCTCAGCCAGTGAGAATGCTGGCGTCGAGCACTTCGAAACGGACGCGAGGATAGCGCGCGCGCAAAGTGCAGCGAGACCACTTACTTTCCAGCTGCCGCAGCGTGTTCTTCCTTTCGGCTGCCGCGTCGAGTTCGCGCAGTTCGGCGTCCCGGTTGATGAATTCCATGTTCACGGCCGGCAGTGTGCCAGCAGGCTTGATGCTCGTCAAACATTATGCTTGCCAGACATAATCTGTCCGGCACCGGTGACGCGCGTCGAATGACGAGGGACGAGGGACGAGTGAAGAGTGATTCAATTTGGGGGAAGAAAAGGGGTCGGGAGTCTTGTCTTGACGAGCGAACGGGCATGAGGATAGATGCGATGATTAAATGCCGCGTCGCCCTCGTCTTTCAACTAGTGGGATCGCCGATAATGTACTGAGCCGACGTATCGGTCGGTTGAAGTTGTTCGAGACGCTCACCACTAATTTTAAGTCGTTAAAAGAAAAGGTGAAAAGACTTCCGACCCCTTTTTCGATCCCTGGTTTACGGGATCCTCGACATCGAGTACCCGCGTATGGGGTTGATCCGTATCGACGATTTCGACCAAGCGCTGGTGGACCTGCGGCAGACCATGAATGAGACCAAGTGACGAGTGTCGTGGAGTGAGTCGCGAGGGATGAGTGTCGGGTGTCGAGGGAAGATGAAGCAAAGGGCATGGAGCAAAGCGCAAAGAAGAGAACAAAGATGGCGGCAGCCGTTAATAACACATGTCCGTCAGTAGAAACGTGGAAGCGATGCGAATTCTGATCAAGTTCTCGGTGCGGATGCCGTTCCGATTGGCTGGCGCCCTGATCGGCGATCAGGGTGACTGGGGCTAGCCCGGGTTGGAAAATTGCCGGTTAGATTAGCTGGTCCAGCAAGGCCAGTGCTGGGCTTACTCGGATGCCGTCGGGAGTAAGATAGTCCTTGCTGCCGGTTGCCGATACCTGCCAAGCTTCAGCGTCGGGGAACCGCACCTTTAGGTAACGAAGGCCGCGGTCGACAGTGCTGTCGCCCAATTTGCATTCAACAAGGAGTCGCGGTCGGCGTCCTTCGACGACAACGAAATCCACCTCCCGGCCGTCCGTGTCGCGGAAGTAGCGCAGCTCGAGGTCACGACCCCGCGCATCCTGCTCGAAGTGTACCCATTTCAGAAGATGTGAGGCGATGAGGTTTTCGAAGCGGGCCGGTTCCGACGCCACCAGCGACCAATCGAATTGGTAATGCTTCTGCTCCTTCTTGACTGCACGAATTCGGGGTGCCCCGAATGGCGCTAAGCGGAAGATGGCGTAGAGCCGCTCGAGCACTTGCAGCCAACCAGCCACCGTCTTGTGGCTTATCTGAAGGTCTTCGCGCAGTGCATTGATGGATAGCGGAGCGCCAACAAGCTCCGGCAGGCGGAGTGCCAGGAGTTCCAGGTTGCCAAGGTCCTGGACGCGCTCCAGTCCGGCCACGTCCTCGCGCACCAGCCGATTTCGGTATTCCCGTGACCACCGTCGCGCCTCGACCTCCGAGCCGCTCAGGAAAGGCTCCGGGAAACCGCCCAACTTGAGCAGGTCGTCGAGCCCCGCGGACGTGCGAATGGCTAGCTCCTTTGCCGAGAACGGGTGGAGCCGCAACATATGATACCGTCCCTGAAGCGAATCGCCGCCGAAACGATAGAAATCCAACCGTGCGCTTCCGGTGACCAAAATTCTCTGGCCGGATCTTCGACCATCATAAAGTCCTTTGAGTAAATTGCGCCACGACCGATATTTATGGATCTCGTCGAAGATCCATAGGCGCGAATTCGGCAGCTCGCGCTTGAGAATGCGCTCGCGATGCTCGGTCACATCCCAGCTGAGATATCCCGCGGACGCTCCGGGCAAACTGCGCGCCAGCGTCGTTTTCCCCACTTGCCGCGGCCCCGCGACAAAAACCATTTTACGGTCAAGATCTTGGCGAACCTGCGAGGCGAGGTAACGCGGCTGTGTGGACATGGTCGAAGGTTACGGTAAATTTCGACTATGGTCAATATTACTCACGGTGATTTTCGACCTTCAGCGAAAATCTTCATTTCGCTGACAAACTCGAAACCCGTAATTCCGCACCTGTAACCCGAAACCCGATATCCCAATCCAGCATGCCGCACCTCTCATCCCTTATCCCAAGCCCTCAGTTTTTGTTTGCTTCGACTCTCAATCTTCGCTATTGTTTCGGACTTCGAGATTCGAATGTCGGATTTCTCCCTGAGAACCTGGCGTCCCCGTATTGAACCGTGGTCCATTGGCGCGCCTTCCGTCTTAACTGCTACATCTTCAGGAAACTCAAATACGAGGGACTTCTAATATGTATTTTACTTCGTTTCCTCTGCTCGCTCCTGTGAAGAAGTGACGAGGGACGAGTGAAGAGGGATTCGTTTCAACAGGAGCAAACGGAAATAACAGAAATGAATTTGTTTTCTCCTGTTAACGTAGCGTAAGAAAGAGCCAAAGCAGGTACGGATTTTTAACAGGAGGAAACGGAGGTAACAGAGAAGGTTTCAAAGAAAACTCTGTTTGCTCTGTTACCTCTTGTTCAAGTTTGTTTTGATACGTCTGAGCAGGAAGCAACGGAGAGAAAAGATATTAACAGGAGGCAACGAAGAAAACAGAGATGGATTTCTTAGATAAACTCAGTTACCTCTGTTTGCTCCTGTTTAACGAAAGCAAATTTACCATGCGAATTTTAATCGAATACGCGGCTCTGGGGATCGAAATGTTTGCCGTGGCAATCATCGTGATTGCGATCGTCCATGGAACGATACGCTATCTCGTTCGCGTCAGCCAACAGGCGGGTGACGCGTAAAGAGGAAATCAATTTAACAGGAGCAAACAGAGGTAACGGAGAAATTTGTTTGATAAACTCTGTTTTCTCTGTTGCCTCCTGTGAAGAAGTGACGAGTGACGAGTGTCGAAGGGAAAAAGATTGCAGGTGTCAGGTTTCAGATTGCGAGGTCGAGGAAGTGCTATTCAAGCGAATAATGCGAAATGAACTACCCCGCAGCTTGCTGCAGGTAGTTCATTCGTGCGCTGAGGAGAGCTCAAACCGTGGATGAATTGCTAACTCGTATTTGGGAGAACCTCACCGGCCGGTTGGACGGGCCGATGAAGTTTCGTATTTTGCTTTAGCCCACGATGGCGGCGATCTTTGCGATCAAGGCTGGGTTGCGGGACGCGCGTGAAGGACGGCCTGCCTATTTCTGGGCGATCTTTAGCGATCCGTCACGGCGCGGCGAACTCTTGCGCGAGAGGTGGAAAGCCGTCTCAAAAGTTTTCATATATCGGAGTCGCGGCGCTGCTGATGGCGACGATCCAGCATCGGCATCAACTGAAGATCCTCAAGCTGGAATACGAAAAAATCTCGGCGTCGACAGCGGGAATAGTTGCCGGATTAATTTCTCTCTTGGGGCTTATGGCGATCCTCGCGGTGATCTTTCGGCTGTAGTCGTCACGGGCGGAGAGTGTCGAGGGTTGAGAAAGTGTCGAGGGACAAGTGACGAGGGGAACTGAGGGAAGCTGGCCGATCTTCGCTATCCTGGGCTCAAGCAAATCAACAGCCGCGTCTGGTTGACGGAGCTATCTCAAGCTCTGGGCAAGACGCAACGCTGGACGATATTCCCGATGGCGAATTGGACCGGCTGCCGTTTGCGGAGCTGGGCAGTAGCCAGTGGCGGCTGAAGAACTTGCGCGGTAAGCTCACCTACGATCGGGATGGCAACGATTTGCAAACACGAGGACTATACCTTGACGTGCCTCCCTGGCAGAGTTCCATCTTCGCCCTTCACCCGCTCGGTCGTAGCGCTCAAACTGATTGATTGCGCTGCTGTTCCAAAACTGGCTGCGGTGCGATCAATCCCAGCTTACGCAAGAGTGGCAGCACGGTCAGTCCTTGCAGCACAATGGAAACGGTGACGTTGGCAAAGGCCAGATAGAGCATTTCTTCGCCATGGGGAAACCCCGGCGGCAAACCGAGGGCGAGCGTCAGCGCCCCCTTCAAACCGCCCCAAAACAGCACATGCTGGTAGGGCATCGGTACGCGTCGCGA
>CAYZJE010000388.1:0-5421 GCA_964478485.1 uncultured Syntrophobacter sp.
GATCGGCGCGCTGCGGGAAATTAGAATTTCCTGCGCGGCAAAATAGTGCTGGTTATTCTGGGTTTGTTGTGAAGAATCATTCACCACGAAGGACCTAGCGCGGCTACACCGCAACCGAATCTCGGAATATCTCCCGCAAAGGCGCCAAGGCGCAAAGGTTATAAGAAATAAATTCTTTTCCGAACTTAGCGTCTTTGCGCCTTTGCGGGAGGAATATCCGAATCCGAGAGTTTTTGACTCCAGAAAAATTTGCGCGAGACGCGCAAATTTTGAGATACTGCAATACAAAGAACGCAAAGGATGAAACGCCATGGCTGAATTCAAATTCATCGGCACGTCGGTGCCGCGCGGCGAGGGTAAGGACAAGGTAAGCGGGCAGACGGTTTATGCCGCGGACTTGAAATTGCCCAATTTACTCTGGGCGAAGATTTTGCGCAGCCCGCATCCGCACGCGCGCATTCGGCGTGTCGATGTTTCCAAGGCGCTGAAAATTCCCGGCGTGCGCGCGATTATCACCGGCGCGGATGTGAAAGGCTATCTGATCGGCAAGCAGATTCGCGATTTGCCCGTGCTGTGCTGGGACAAAGTGCGCTTTGTCGGCGATCGGGTCGCGGCGGTGGCGGCGAACTCTGTTGACGCCGCGGAAGAGGCGACTCACTTGATCGACGTCGACTATGAGATTCTTCCCGCTGTCTTCGATCCGCTGGAAGCGTTGGCGCCGGGCGCACCGCTGCTCCATGACAACGTCGCCGAGTACGACGGCGCGCCAAAAAATATTCTCGCCGCCGAACTGCGCAACGGCCTGACGCGTTTAGCCTGGAAGAAGGGCGACGTCGAGCAGGGTTTTCGCGACGCCGATCGAGTTTTCGAACATACCTTTCGCGTGCCGGCGCGCCATCAGGGCTACCTGGAACCGCACGCGGCGACCGTCGCCATCGAACCGGACGGTCGAGTGCAGGTCTGGGCCGGGGTGAAAAATCCTTTCGGAGTGCGCAGCCAACTATCCAAATGCTTGAGCTTGCCCGAAGAGCGCATCCGCATGAATGTGGTCAACGTCGGCGGCGAATTCGGCGGCAAGGGCGACGGCGTCGACTTGCCGATTCTCTACTTTCTCGCGCAAAAGACCGGCCGGCCGGTAAAGATCGTCATGACCTATGCCGAGGAATTATCCGCGAGCAACCCGGCTCATCCAACAGTGATCACGATTAAAAGCGGCGTGAAGCGCGACGGCCGCATAACGGCGCGCAAGATGCGCGCGGTGCATGCCAGCGGCGGCTACGGCGCGCTCAAGTCCAACACGTCGCTGGCGACTTGGCACTACGCCGGCGGTCAGTATCGGATCGAGCATGCCGACATCGAATTCATGCAAATTTATACCAACACGGTTCCCGGCGGTTACTACCGCAGTCCCGGCGCGGTGGCGACGGCATTCGCGGTGGACTGCCACAGCGATATCATCGCCAAGGAATTGAAAATGGACCCGGCCGAGTTTCGCATGAAAAATTTTATCAGCGAAGGTGAAACCGACGCGGTTGGCCAGGAATTGAAAGACGTGCGCTTTCGCGAAGTATTACAGGGCGCGCTCGATGCCGCCGGTTGGAAAAAACCGAAGAAGCGCAATCACGGCCGCGGCATTGCGCTCTCGGGCCGCCATATCAGCGGCGGCGACACCGGCGTGATTCTCAGCGCCGAGGCGGATGGCGGTTATTTAATTATCAGTCCGAGCATCGATCAAGGCTCGGGCACGCATACCATCTTGCGCCAACTGGTCGCCGATCAAATGAAAGTTGGCATCGAGCAGGTTCGCGTCGTGATCGGCGACACCGACACGGCGCCGCGCGACGGTGGCATGCGCGCGAGCCGCATGACCTATGTTGCCGGCAACGCCATGGTTCAGGCTTGCGACCAGCTGCGTGACAAATTACTTGGCCAAGCGGCGCGCATGTTGGAGTGCCGCGCGGATGAAGTCGACTTTGACGGCGGCAAGTTTTTGCTACGCCAAGACCCTGGGCAGCAAGTGGCGTTGCGCCGCGTGGTGGCGCAGACGGCCGAGCCGCTGCAAGTGACGGTCTACGAAGACTATCGCGCTCCCGACGAAGTTTCTTACATCTGCGCTCAGGTCGCCGAAGTCGAAGTCGATCCGGAGACCGGCGCGGTGAAACTGCATCGGATGGTCACGGCGCATGATGTTGGCACGATCATCAACCCGACGGCGCACCAGGGACAGATCGACGGCGCCACGGTGATGGGCGTCGGCCAGGGGCTTATGGAAGAGATCGTCATGGATCAAGGGCGCGTGACCAATAACAATTTGGGCGACTACAAACTGCCGTCGATCGCCGATCTCTTCGCATTGAAAACCGTGTTGGTGGCGTCGGGCGGCGGCGTCGGTCCGCACAACGCCAAGCCGATCGGCGAGTTCGCCAACAACGCGCCGCCGGCGGCGATCGCCAACGCAATTGCCGACGCCGTCGGCGTGCGGCTATTTGAACTGCCGGTGAAGCCGGAGACAATTTATCAGGCGTTGAGAGAAATGCGGCGATAAAGAACCGAGGAAGAAATTAACCACAAAGGGCCTAGGGCGGCTACGCCGCAACCGAAGAATATTGGCCGCAAAGAACGCAAAGGCCACAAAAGGGATGTAGGGGCGACCGGCTGGTCGCCCTTCGGATCGGCGACGCAGAAGTTTTGCGCGGGCTGCGCACATTTCGAGCTATAGTAGTACAAGGTTCACAAAGTAGGGGCCGATTCATCGCGCCATCGGACCGAAGACGGGAACTGTTGGCCGCAAAGAACGCAATGGGGCGCAAATAAGAAGGGCGCAGCATGCTGCGCCCCCTACGATTCCAAATTTCCTTTATGCGTCTTTTGCGTTCTTTGCGGCCAATCTTTCTTAAGCCGGCACCAACTCTGGGTCGACGGGATATTCTGACAAGATTTCCGCGCCGTCTTGGGTGACGCGCAGCAAGTGTTCGAGCTTTACCGGGTAATGATTGATCTCGCAGGCGACGATCATGTTTTCTTCCAGGGAGATCATGTACTTTTCCGGGTCGCCGCCGCGCAGCCAGGGCGATTCATAGATGCACAGACCGACGCCGTGAAAGCCGTCGAAGCCGGGCAGCCTTTTGGTCGCGCCTTTGCCGAAGCGGTCGAAGGCTTCGGCGCAGGAGCCGGGCTTCACTAACTTCACGGCCTCTTGCAGCGACTGGTAAGCCTCTTTGTAGCGTTGTTTGGTTTCCGCCGTCGGTGCGCCGCGGCTGAAGGTGCGAGCGAAGTCGCTGTAGTAGCCGCCCGGCCCGGCGACGGTGGCGTCACAGATGACCAGGTCGCCGTCGCGCACGACGAGATCGGCGCCCATGGGCTCGTTGTGCGGCCGGCTGTCGGCGAGGGACGAATCGTAGATTGAGATGAACTCGCTACCGGCTTCGAAGCCACGATCCATTAGATAGTCGAGCACGATGCGGCTCAGTTTATCTTCGGGCGGGTCGGTCTTGCGCAACTCCTCGCGGACGAGATCGTAGCCGCGCGCTTTCGCATTGGTCGTCCAGCGGATTAGTTGCAATTCGTCAGTAGTCTTGACCACTCGCGCCTGGTGGATTGCCGGGCAACCGTCGACCAAATTGATCCCAGCCGCTTTGAGACCGTCGATGGCGGCGAGATTCAGATAATCGACGCCGACGCGCTCGCCGGCAGCGCCCAATTCTTTTAAACCTTTGACCGCTTGCTCGACGAAGTCTTGGGTGGCAATCGGCGGCCGCATGGCGAACATGTAGGCGTCGAAGCGCAGGCTTCGATAGTTGCTCTTGCGCGACAGTTCGCGCTGGCAAACAATCGGCTCGCCCACGGCCGGAATTAACCCAAAGCGCTGGATGCCGGTGGCGCGCAGGCCGAGCATCATGACGGTATTGGTCGCGTAGCGCAGGTTTAAAAAATCCGTGAGCAAGAGCGCGCCAAGGTTATCCTTCTGCATTTCGCCTTGGAGCCGAGCCAAGCGCTCGCGCTTGAGCCGCGCCATGTCGACGCCAAAGGGGCTCAGATCTGGGTAGAACATTTTTCACTCCTTCAATTTCGCCGTTGGTACCGGCAATTGGCGTGGGAGTCAAGGCGGCGATGTCGTTTCCTGTAGGGGCAACCCTATGTGGTTGCCCGCTCGGAGGGCAGGCACGTAGGCCTGCCCCTACATCGCGTCCGCGCTTGCCTTGACTTTTACCTTCGATTCAAGTTGTTAGGTAGTGAGTTGAGTCAATCCATGGACAACACGCTTCAGGCTATTCTTACCCTGGTCGAAAAGGGCACGATCGAGCAGCGCAGCGCGGCGTTACTTGTGCTCGGCGCTCTGAAGGTCAACAACGCGGCGGCAACTAAACTTATCGGCACGATCCTCGACAGCCCGAACCCGGTGCTGAAGGATTACGCCCTGCGTTATTTCGAAGAGGTGCAGCCCAAAAGCAACATCACGCAGCTGCTCAAGATGCTCGACGATAGCGATCGCGACATGCAGGAGCGGGCGGTGAAGTCATTGACCGCCGTCGGCCAGGCCGCGGTGGCGCCGCTGATTCAGGGCGCGAAAGAATCGTCGCGCACTTGGCAACTCAATGCCGCGCGGGTGCTTGCGGCGGTGCGCGGCAAGACGGCGATGAAAGGATTGCTGCAAATGCTCGTCGCCGGCACCGACGAGACCAACAAAGTCATCTGCGATCTGATGACGCCGGCGCTGCGCGAGTTGGACGCCAATGAAATTAACGTACTCTACAGCGAAGTCGAAGAGTTCGCCGCCAAGCTCGATGTCAAACAGCAACGGCCCGCGGCGGTTTCTTCGATGCGCTTGTTGGGGCAGCTTGGCCGGCCGCAGGCGCGCCGCTGGCTGTTCAAATTCGTCGGCGCCGAGCATCATCCGGCCGTGCGCGCCCATGCTCTGGTTGCGCTGCTACGCTGTTTGCGCGAGCAAGATATTCGCAAAGACGAGTACGCAAAACTATTTCCTTTGCTCGAAGAGGCTGAGTTCAGCGAGGTGACGCGCTTGACCGTGGATTTACTCGATGCCCATGAGCTGCCGGACGATTCGCGATCGCTTTTAGCCAAGCTCATGCAGAGTCCGCATAGCGACGTGCAAAAATTCGCGCTGCGCAAAATGGGCGACGTCGCCACGCCGGCGACCATCCGTACGCTGGTCGAAGAATTGGGCGATGCCGATTATCGCAAGCGCGACGTTGCCGCGAGTTCGCTAAGAAAGATTCCCGAAGCGCGCAACACGCTGATCAAAGAGCTGACGACCTGCGAAGACCCGAGCAAAGCCTGGAGCATCGCCGAGCTGTTGCCGTCGTTCGAAGGCAAGTGGCGCCAGGATACACTCGACCTGTTGTGGAAACGGTTGCAGGAGGCGATCGGCTCGGAGGAGCGTATCCAGACCGCGTTTCTCCA
>CAYZJE010000389.1:0-7356 GCA_964478485.1 uncultured Syntrophobacter sp.
GCGTTGGCGTCGAAGTTCGGGTCGGTGAGGTGCTGCTCGAACATTTTCGGACCGCCGATTTCAAGCGATAGGTGGCCGCTGACCAGCACACCGACGCGCTTGCTCGTCGGCAGGCCTTCGATGGCCGCGCGGATCGCTTTGCCGACTTCATAAAACCGTCTGGGCCGCGGCATCGGCGGGGCGATGCAGTTCGTCAAGATCGGCACGATTGGGATGTCCATTTCCGGCCGGACGAACATCATCGGCACGATGATCGAGTGGTCGATGGTCACTTCGTTAGAATAGGCGAAGTCGACGCCGCGGTCGAAAGCACCTTCCATGATCGCATCAGAGGTTTCCACGTCGCCCGGCAGCTTGCACGTGGGCAAGTCGAATTCGCGGATCTCGTCGTAAAAGATGCCGTCGTAGCGATCCATCTTGCCGATCAGGAAAGCCGGCATGTTGTCCATGAAAAACTGATGCAGATGATCGTTGCCGATGCAGATCAGGACATCTGGCTTCGCCTCGGCGAGCTTCTGGCGCATCATGGCGATGCGCTCTTTGACTTTCGCCGCGCCGGGCGGTTGCTGCGGTTGCTTGAACAGGCGCGGCATGAATGGGTTGTGCGTGATGCCGATGATCGAAACGATCTGGGCCATGGCTACCTCCTGTGGGAGAATAAATCAAATAGGACGTATGGGACTAATACCGTTGGCGGAACGGCTGAGCGCCCTCAGCGCCCGAGGCTCTTGAAGAAACCGCTGTTCTCCAGCTCGTTGTACAAACTGGCGTCGATGAACTCCTCGGGCTTTCGTCCCTTGGCCCGGGGGTCGGTTTCAGCGGTTTCAGAAATTACCGTATCGATGGCTTTGAAAGGAAGGCGCGGCGGTCGTTCGATAAAATTAGTGGCATATTCGTAGGAGGACTCCAAGGTTTCCCGATCTTGCGTGCGCGTCCACTTGCCGATCACTCTGATCGCCAGCTCCTTATCTCGAAACAACCGATCCACCGCTTCGCTGTACGCCATGAGGAAACGCCTCACGGTGTCTCGGTCCTTGTTAACCGTGGAACGTGTCGAAACCAGACCCGTGGTTGGGTAATCGATCGCTTCTTTAGCGAAATTTGCGAGCATGGCAAAGCCGGCTTTCTTGGCCTTAAAGTCGCCGGGCGAAGCCAGAATTCCTCCCTGAACAACCCCGGCCTGCATTCCAGCAAGTATTTCCGGCTGCCCTCCCATTTGGAGAATTTTTACATCGCGATCGGGCTCCAAGCGCCATTTCTTCAGCAACAAGCGCAAAGAGCCATCCGTCGAAGCGCCGTAGCGGGTAATTCCCAAGGCTTTGCCTTTGAGGTCTTCTTGCCTTTTGATCGATGGCTGGACGAAGAGATAGAAAGACGGGACGTTGACCACGCCGCCGATGATCACGACGTCACCGCCGGCGAGATTTACGGTGACAATATTGCCGCCGCCCAGAGCCAACGTAAACTCGCCCGCGATCATCGCTTGCTGTACCCGGCTGGCGCCAGCTACGTACACCGGATCGACGGAAAGCCCATGCTTTTCAAAAATTTTGGCATCTTTGGCCAGGTAAAAGCCCGCCTGGGTCGCGCTTATGGCACTGTAAGCGACGGCGATGCGCTTGCTCTGGCCATGGGCTATTGGTGCGAGCCCGAATAGGACCGATAGGACGAATAAGACAAATAACGAGGGCGGCTTTTTCATAATTGGCTCCGAATATTTCCGAATAAGCTGGGTGTTTTTAGCATACTGCACAGTCGCTCGCTAGCGGGGAGAAACTCATTGACAAGCTTTCGCCGGCTACCTTAAATTGCCCGGCAAGGGTGTCCATCGCATGTGGTTTACCGACGGCAAATACGCCCATGTCGGCGCGGTGCTGCCGGGGATTAAAGAGCGCGCTTATCTGATCGCGGATATTTCGAATCCGACCAATCCAAAGGAAGCGGGGCGCTGGTGGATCCCCGGCACTAAAGAGGGTGAGGAGACGCCACCGGATTGGACGCCCTTTGAAGGCGAGCACTTTCACGTGCATGGCGCGATTCCACACGGCGATCGATCGTATGTCGCGTTGGTCGATGCCGGCATGGTCATCCTCGATATTTCCGACCTCAGCAAGCCGAAGACGATCAGCCACATCGACTGGAGCCCGCCCTTCGGCGGCTACGCGCACACGACTCTGCCGCTCCCCGGACGAAAGCTCGTCGTCGCCGTCGACGAATCGGTGAAATACGACTGCCAAGAAGGCGAGAAGCGGGTGTGGATCATCGACATCCGCGAAGAACGCAATCCGGTGATCGTCAGCACCTGTCCAGTGCCGCAGGGCGACTTTTGCAGCCGCGGGCTGCGCTTCGGTCCGCACAACGTGCACGAGAATCGGCCAGGCTCGTTTCAGAGCGAAAATATCATTTTCGTGACCTACTACAACGCGGGACTGCGTGTGTTCGATATCCGCAATCAGTATCGCCCGGAGGAAGTCGGCTACTTCATTCCACCGGCGCCGGCGGGACAGAAGGCGCCGATGTTCAACGATCTGTACGTCGACACCGACGGTTTGATATACGTGACCGATCGGATCAAAGGTGGCTTGTACGTGCTCGAGTACACCGGGCCAAAGATTCAATAGCTGGAGAGATTGGCCGCACCCTTCGATCCTTCGGCCAGGCTCAGGACAGGCTAAGCTCAGGGCGATCGGGACGCAAAGGGCGCAAAGAAATTCTTTGGAAAATGTCGTACACGTACCAACTGCGCGAATGATCACTTCTCTAACATCCGATTTTGATTTCCCACTACTCCATCACTCCAGTACTCCATCACTCCAATGCTCCATTCTTGCAGTGTCCCAGCGTCTGTGAGATAGCATTGCAATCTCGAAACAGAAGGAAATCATATGGCTACTTTCACGGCGAAACCGGTTGGCAATTTATTGCGCGCGAAGTCGGTGGCGATCGTCGGCGCGTCGCAGAAGGGCGCTTGGCCGCAGGGAATTTATCGCAATTTAAAAGGCGCGAAATATCCCGGCGGGGTTTATCTGATCAATCCGAACTACCAGGAGCTTTACGGCGACAAGTGTTATCCAAACCTCGCGGCTTGCCCGGAAGTTCCCGACGAGCTGCTGATCCTCATTCCAACCCGCGCGGTGCTCGGCGTTCTCGAAGAAGCGGCGAAGCTCGGCACGCGCTCGGCGACGATCTACACCGCCGGTTTTGGCGAAGGCGACGACGAAACGGGCAAAGATCGCGCCCAGGCGATGCGCCAACTGTGCGACCGGACCGGCATGGTCATCTGCGGGCCCAACTGCATGGGCTCTTACTCCGTCGGCCAAGGACTGTGGACGTTCCCGACGGTCACGCCATTGCTCAAGCAAGGACCGGTGGGTCTGATTTTTCAGAGCGGCGGTTCCCTCGGCAACTGGATCAAAGGCGCCACTGAGCGCGGCATCGGTTTTAGCTACGCGATCTCCAGCGGCAACGAAGTGAGTCTCGATCTGGTCGACTATCTTTCATTCTTGGTCGACGATTCCGACACCAAAGTGATTACGCTGATGGTCGAAGGGATTCGCCGCCCCGATGAGTTTATGGCCGTGGCCGAACAAGCGTTGAAAAAAGGCAAACCGATCTTAGCCGTGAAACTCGGCCGCTCGGAGATGGGCAAGCGCCAAGCGATCTCGCATACCGGTTCCCTCGCCGGCGCCGACGAAGTGTTCGACGCAGTGTGCAATCGCTTGGGAATCATTCGGTGCCCGACGCTGGAAGATATGACCGAAATTACCCTCGCGTTCATGCCGGGACGATTCCCGAAGGGCAGCCGGGCGGCGATCGTGGTTAACTCGGGAGGGATGAAGGGGCTCATTTGTGATCACTGCGATGAGTTGAACACGAACTTAGCGCAATTGAGCGACAAGACGAAGGAAGCCGTACGGCCGCTCATTCCAGCCGAATTGGCCGTCGAGAATCCGCTGGAATGCGGCGTGGCCGGATTTGGTGACGAAGCTGGATTTATCAACATTGTCAAACTGCACGCTGACGATCCCGGCGTCGATCTGCTGGCGATCCACGGCGAGCTGCCGCGCGGCCAGAAGCGCAGCGCCGAACTGTTCAAGAGCGTGACTGCGGCGACGGAGAAACCTGTGCTCGCGTTTGGCCGGTCGACTTATAGTTGCTTGGACGAGAGCCGCGCATTTCAGGAAGAAGCGGGCATGCCGTTCTTGCAGGCGATCAAGCCGACGCTACGCGCGTTGGCGGGATTGGGTTTGTACGGCGAGCGCAGAATTGCCGGCGTGCCCGCGCTGCCGGCGGGGAGCGGCAATGCAGCCGATCTCGATGGCGCGAATTTAGACAAATTACTGCAGGGCAAAGGCATCGGTTTACCCAAACAAGCGCTGGCTGACACGGCTAACGATGCGGCGGCGCGGGCGAAAGAGATTGGCTTTCCCGTGGCGCTAAAACTGATCGCTGCCGAAGTTGTGCACAAGAGCGAATCCGGCGCGGTTGTGCTCGGCTTGAAGAACGCGGAAGAAGTTAAGTCCGAAGGACAGAAGCTCTTGGCCAAAACTTCGGGCAAAGCGCAGTTGCTCATCCAAGAAATGGTGCAAGGCACCGAAGTGCTGATCGGCGCGCGCACCGATCCGCAATATGGGCCGTTCTTGATGGTAGGCTTGGGCGGCATCTTTGTCGAGGTTTTGAAAGACGTGTCGATTCGCTTGCTGCCGGTCGATGTACAGGAAGCGCGCGCCATGCTCAAGGAGCTGCGCGGCTACAAAGTGCTCGAAGGCGTGCGCGGCCAGGGCCCGCGCGACGTCGATGCGCTGGTGCAAGCGATGGTTGGATTGTCGGATATCTTCGCCGCGCATAGAAATCAGCTCTCCGACATGGAGATCAACCCAATCATGGTGCGCGCGCAGGGTGGCGGTGTGGCGGCGGTGGATGTAAGGCTGGTTCGGAAGTAAGAGCTAAGAAAAAGAATTAACCACGAAAAACACGAAAATGGGATCGGGAGATTTTACGAACTTTCGTGTCGTTCGTGTGTTTCGTGGTTGATCGAGTCTTGCCCCGCCTTTGCTTTTTCGCATTTGAATTTGAAAGCAGCGCGGGCGCTACTTCAGATATTCCTTGAGCTTGTTGATTTGCGCCGGATCGAGCTTGAACATCTCTTTGATATTTTGTTCCAGTTCGGCGCCGTCGGCGGGATCGAGATCGAGCCGGGCTTTTTTGGCTTCCGCCACCAGCTCCGGGTCCTTCCAGGTGTCCATGAACGCCTTGCGGAGAATCTGCACGCGGCCATTGGGGGTGCCCGGCGGCACCATAAACGGGCGGACTGTTGGGCTGTTTGCTTGTAGGACGGTCGCCATTAATTTTTTTGCCTCGTCGGTTTTCGCCATGTTGTAGGAGACTGGGATGTTAGGCAAATCCGGATGAGCTTTAAAATTAGCTTGCAGTACGACTTTGAGGGTGCCGGAGTCGAGCTCATTGCGCCAAGTCGATTTGGTCGATTCCCAAGAGTTGCTGGTGGCGTGAATCTCGCCGTTGTTGAATGCCAGGCGCGTGTCGGCCGTGCCTTTGTAGCCGGAGACGACTTGGGCAGGAAGATTGATCGTTGCGGCCAGTATCTTCGGTATGTCGTCGGCGCCAGAACCTGCGCCGATGCCACCGAACTTGACGATCTGTTTGGACGCAATCCAGGCATGGACATCAGTGATGCCGGTGGACTTATGCACACCGATGATGAAATTATCCTGCGCCGGCACGCCGATGTATTTGAACTTGAGCGCATCAAATTCGATCCCCGATTTGCCCAGCAATTGTTGCAGCGCGATGCCGCCCAAGTAGTGGCCGATGGTGAGGCCGTCGGGCTTGGCGATCTTGTAGAGATAATTGGCCGCGATGATGCTGCCCGCGCCCGTCATGTTCTCGACCACCACGGCTGGATTGCCCGCAATATGTTTGCCCAGGTGGCGCGCCAAGGTGCGCGCGTAGAGATCGTAACCACCGCCGGCGGCTAGTCCAACAATGATGCGGACGGTCTTGCCCTTGTAGAAATCGTCTTGAGCGAAGCCCTGGCTGGCCGCGATCAGCGTCATGCCGATCAACAGCAGCTTTAGGTTATCGATTCCGATCCGCATCATGAGCGCCATCCTCCTGTCGAAGGTTCGGTGAATTTAAGGAAAACAAAAGTTTGTGTCAAGGCGGTTTTTAAATTTGCCAAAGCCGTTCGGTCAGTTTGACACCCAGATGCTACGGCTGTAGATTTTCTAGAATACCGCGACGTTAGCAATTTTCGCTTGAGTTGGACTGTCAAGGGATAGATGATGATCAACACGACTGGCTTGGCGGCGACCCATATGGAGTGCCGCAATCTGCAAGAATCGCTCAAGGTAATGACCGAGTTGTTGGCGTTCGAGAAGCTTTCCGAGAAGCCTGGTGAGGCGGCGCTGAAGCATCCCAACACGCGTTGGCTGTTGGTGCTGCATGAGGCTGGACCGGACGCGCCGGCCAAGCCGATGCATAATCACTGGGGCGTGCGCGTGGTCGACCCCGAAGAAGTGGACCGGGCATACCAATACCTGGTCGCGCATAAGGCCGAGTATAAGCTCGGCGCTATCGGCAAGCCGACGTGGAGCCACGGGTCTTACTCTTGCTACTTCGTCGAGCCGGGGACCAATGGCTGGGAGATCGAGTGCTACGAGGCGTTTAACCGCAAGCAGACGACGGCGGAAAGATTCGGCGCGGTGAAGATGGCGCACTGGGATCAGTTGCTGCCGGAAGAGCGCTTCCCCGGACGGGGTTATGTGCCGCAGGGATTCACCCACGGGACCTTGGTTTCGACCGATATAGAGGCGAGCAAGAATTTTTATATGAACATTCTGAACTTGGACGTGCACCGCTTCAGCGATAATGTAATTTACGTCAAACATCCAAGCACCAAGACATTCGTCGTCTGTGCGCTGCGGCAGAACGCGCCGGTGTTCTCGGCTAACTTTCGCAATACCTTGACCGTGGCGTCGACCGACGCGGTGAAAGCGGCTTTCCGAAAATTCAGCGAATCGGCCAACGAACTCGGTGTACGCGAATTATTTCCGTTGCAGGCAAGTGATTCGTCGGCGTCGTTTTGCTTTCGTGACCCGGGATCGAATTGTTGGGAGATCGCGGCGGGGAATTGAGGCGGCTTTCTTACTTCCTCTCCCTCTGGGAGAGGATTGAGGTGAGGGTGCTTTGTAGAATACCCCTCATCCTAACCTTCTCCCGCAAGAGACTGTGTCGCAATTCACTCGGAGCCCTTCGACACGCTCAGGGCGAACGGATAAGTAGTTGAATTCGCGATCGAGCAATACCGTTCGTGGTGAGGTTCTCGAACCATGAACG
>CAYZJE010000390.1:0-2751 GCA_964478485.1 uncultured Syntrophobacter sp.
CTTGCCGTCGACAAATTCCTGCTCGATCTCAGCCATGCTGCCGCGGGTCTCGATCTTCAAATCAGCCGGCAAGTCGACATCGACCACTTCTTTCCCAGGCGTGATCCATGTCACGGATTTTCTGTCGACGCCGTAGAAGTGAGTCAGATCGCCCTTGGCGCGCACGCCCAGAGTATTCTGATAACCGCTCAAGCCAATGCGCTTGCCGACTAAATCCATGGGCGCATCGATGCCACAGTTCACGTTCTTATACATCTGCGATTGACTGAACAGCCGGCGCGGAAAGATCGGCACGGCGAGCACCGGCAAACCCTGATCGATGGCGATCAAGTAGGAAGAGAAGGATAACTCCGCCGCGTCGAACTCAAAGTGCTGGAGAAAGCGCTCGTGGCGCCGCTGCTGCGGGTCGCATTCGATGTATTCAATATCAAATTCCGGATGTCGAATGCAGCCTTCAAGGAGCGGACCGTGCCGATCGTAGGAACCGAGAGCCAAGGTGATTTTTGGTTTTGCCATAGCGTATTGATTCTGCTAAAAAAGCACGTTCACCCTTCGACAAAGCTCAGGGCGAACGGAAATTGAATTGATAAGATTGAGAATTTTCCGTTCATGCTGAGCCCGTCGAAGCATTCCCAGGGTTATTCAGCAGAATCACGTATTGAAGTATCGAAAGGTGTGCCGGGCGTCAACAGCTCACCCCGCTTGTAAGCAATAGAGCGATCTGATTATCTTGCGAAAAAATGAAACATGCAATTTTCGCTTTACTATTGTCGCTCGTTTTAGTCCATGGATCTCCCGTGTCAGCGCAGTCCGCCAAGATCCACATCTCCGCGCCGTCGAAATCACTCTCGTGGTTTCCGATTCATCTGAGCCGGGAGAAAGGCTTTTACCGCGCCGAAGGGCTCGAGGTCGACTATGTCATCATGAAGCCACAAGTGGCCATGCAGGCGTTGATCGCCGGCGACGTTGGTTACACCACGGCGCTCGGCTCGACGATTCGCGCCGCGTTTCGCAACGTGGCGCTGCGGGTGGTCATGACCATCGCCGACAAGCCGCTCTTTGCCCTGATCGCTCGGCCTGGGATCGGTTCCGTCGACGAACTCAAAGGAAAACTGTTGGGCATCTCATCCTTCGGCGCCAGCACCGACACCTACGCGCGCGCTCTGTTGCGCCGCGCGAAACTGACACCCAACCAAGATGTAAAAATCATCGCCCTTGGCGGTGGCATGAATCGCATCGCGGCAATGGAATCCGGCGCCATCGACGCCGCGCTCATCGAGGCGCCCTACAACGTCATGCTGGAACGCAAAGGTTTCCGCAAGATTCTTTTTGTCGGCGACGTGATTCCGTCGCCGCTGGCGGGTTTGGGAACGAGATTGGAGAGGATTCAGAGGCAGCCCGACGAAGTGCAGCGACTGGTCCGCGCCACACTCCGCGGCATCCTTTACGCCAAGAATAATCGACCAGACACCGTCCGCTCGATCATGAAATGGACGGACATGGATCAGGGCTTGGCCGAGGGAAGCTACGAGATGGCGGCATCCAGTTGGTCGGCTACCGGCGCAGCTAGCGCTCAAGGCCTACAGATCGCCATGGAGGAAATTCGCGCCGAGCTAAAACTGGAAGCGCCACCGGACCCGGCGAAAGCGTTCGAGTGGAGCTTCGTCCAGAAGTAGTGGGCGGTCGGCTAGCGGAAGGAGATCAGGAGTTCTGCTGTTTCAAAAGTACCAGTAGCTCTTTGACGGAAGATTTTGCAATCACCCGTTCAAATTGCGCCCGGTAATTGTTGACGATGCTGATCTGGTCGATCACCATGTCGTAAACTTTCCACTGCCCGTTATCGTCGTGAAGTTGGTAGTCGATGGGCAGTGCCTGACCGCCGCCGCTAACAACTTTGGTCTCCACGCGGGCGAACTTACCGTCCAGGGTTTCGCGGTTGAATTGAATCTTTTCATCGCCCGAAGCGCGCACCGTGCGGCCGTAGGCAACTAACAGCTTTTGGGTGAAGGCGTCGATGAATTCTCGCTGCTCGGTCTGTTCCAAGGACTTCCAGTGGCCACCCAAGGAGCGCTTAGTCATCTCGGAAAAATCAAAACGGCCGAAAATTAGCTTCAGCGCCTTTTCCGGCAGCCCGGCGGTACGCAGCTCGGAAACCGGCGTATTGATTAAAATAGTCACAAATTCGTTGATCGTCGTACTCAACTGCACCGTCGGTTCGCCGGCATTGGCCCGCCAGGGCAAACTCATAGTCAGACAAAATGTCAACAATATCGCTAAATATCTCATTTTAATCGCGGCGCCCCTCCCGGTAAATTCGAAAGATCGTAGTTATAGCCGACGCAACCGTTAGACGCAAGAAACATGCAAAAGATTTTTGGTCATGCCAAGCGCCTAGTTGCACCCTCTTTGGGCCACTCTGCTTGTGACTAACTTTAACATTGCCTAATATGCCGTTTCATTTGGGAGGTATTGGCCCGGTGTACTATTTCGCCTATGGTTCGAATATGTCTTGGCCGCAGATGCAGCAGCGTTGCCCGTCGTCGCGCTTCGTCTGCGCCGCCCGTTTGGACAATTATCAGTTTGGCATCACGCGCCACTCCCGTCTGCGCGATTGCGGCACGGCGAATATTTTTCCGGTCAACGGCCAAGAGGTTTGGGGCGCGGTCTACGATGTCAGCGACGCCGATTTAAACGTGATGGACGGCTTTGAAGATGGCTATCGCCGTGAAATTTTGACGGTCAATCCGATTG
>CAYZJE010000391.1:0-4019 GCA_964478485.1 uncultured Syntrophobacter sp.
GTCGCAATTCACTCGGAGCCCTTCGACACGCTCAGGGCGAACGGATAAGTAGTTGAATTCGCGATCGAGCAATACCGTTCGTGGTGAGGTTCTCGAACCATGAACGGTATTGCGACACAGTCTCCAAGGGGAGAAGGAACCATTCGGAGATCAAGAAGCATCATTTGCTTTTGGCGACGCTCCGTCGCAGCTCGGCAGTCGCGGCTTGATCGATCAAAAGACCCTGTTCGTCAATCACCACGCCATAATCCGCCCGCGCACCCGCGATCGTCACATATCCATCCAGCACGTCACCCAGCACTAGTTGCGGGTCCCGTTCGAGCGGATCACCGTAACCGCCGCCGGCGTTCATGTTGACCTGCACCGTATCGCCGGGCTTGAGCGCCGCTTCGCGCACGGTTTCTGACAGCTCATCGCCATTGATTGCGTAGAAACCGGTGCGCGCCGCCTTGCCGCCGAGCACGCCCCAGGGCGGACACTTGCTGCGCATATCGCCCTTGCCGCGCACGCGCACCGCGGCGTCGTCGAGCAACTGGTATTCCCGGGTGCAGCCGAGTCCGCCGCGAAACTTCCCAGGCCCGCCGGAATCGGTGCGCACATCAAAGCGCAGCACGCGCATGGGAAACTCGGTCTCGTGAATTTCGATGGGGCCGGGACGGAATTGGCCGACACCAAGGGTGCCGTGGATCAGCGAGATACCGTCTTGCTTGCTGCTCGCACCGAGCGCGGTGTCGAGCAGCTCCATGAACACCCACGGCTTGCCGGCTTTGCCGCCGGAGCTGGCGATGCGCACGCCGCCACCGCCGCCGGATGAACCAACCGCTCTCTCGGGATTGAATTTGCCCAGCGCGTGGAGCACGACATCAGCGGTGAGATAGGCCAAGGGCACATAGTAGGAAACCGGCGCGCCATAACGTGGACAAACCACGGTGCCCTCTTTGAATTTTGTCTGGACCACGTCGACGAAACCATGATTGAACGGCAGGCTGGCATCGGTCATCGCCATCAAGCCGAAGTAGCAGGTGTTCTTGATCAACGCCGAAGTAACGTTGACCGGACCGCGCGCCTGCTCGTCCGAGTCGCTGAAGTCGAAGATAATTTCCCGACCCTTTTTCGTAACCGAGACGTGGACGCGGCGCTGACGCTCGTAGCCGATGCCGTCGTGATCGAGGAACCCTTCCGCCTCGTGGGTGCCATCGGGCATGCTGCCGAGCGCGGCTCGCAATTGACCGGCGACGCGCGCCATCAGTTCGCCGCAGCCGTCGCGGAAGGTATCGATGCCAAAGCGATCGCAGAGTTCGCGTATCCGTTCAGCACCGACCCGGCAAGCGGCGACCTGGCCGCGTAAGTCGCCGAGGGTTTCGATGGGAATGCGGCTGTTCGCCGCGATGAAACGCTCGATCTCCGGAAGAATCTTGCCACGCGAGTAGAGCTTGGTCGGTGGAATCACCAAACCCTCTTCCCAAATATCCTGCGCCACATGCGCGGCGCGTGGGCCGCCCAAGTCGGCTTTATGCGCCAGCGTCGCCGTGAACGCGACCAGCTGCCCCTGAGCGAACACCGGCATCAGCACCACCGTGTCGTTGGGATGGGTCACGTTGCCGGCGTAAGGATGATTAAAGACGATGACGTCGCCGTCTTCCAAGTCTTCCATCTTGTAATATTCCGTCAGGTGATCGGCCACCGCCGCGAAAGAACCGAAATGGAGTGGCAGCTTCTTCGACACCGAAACCGTGCGCAGCTGCGCATCCAACAAACCGGCGCTGCCGTCTTCGGATTCTCGCAGCACGGTCGAGTAGCCGCTGTGAAACAGCACGATGCGCATCTCTTCGATGACGCTCGTGACTTTAGAATGGATCAATTCCAACGTTATCGGGTCGAGCTTTGCCGTCATGGTCTGTCCCCGTTGATTTCGATGATGATATTACCGAAACGGTCGATGTGCGCCACTTGTCCAGGATGAACTACGGTCGTCGAATCCATTTGCTCGATGATCGCCGGTCCGAAGAACCGATTTCCCGACCGCAGCTTTTCACGATCGTAAACCGGCGTATCGCGCCAACCGTCGAAGTACGCCTTGCGACGCGCCTTGATCGCGCCATCACAGCTCGCAGCTTGCGGTGGCAATTCAGAGACGACGGGTTTCGGCACGATCACTTTTGTCGTAAGTCGGTAATTGACCAGCTCAACCTTTTGATCTTCGGCGCGCGAACCAAAATGCTTTTCGTGAGTCTCATCGAATGCTCGGCGCCAAGCGACGATGGCATCTTGTTTTAGTCCGAAACGGGCCACCGGCACCGGCAGCTCATACTTTTGAATGCTGTAGCGCAGATCGATCGAGCGCTCATGGACGATCTGCTCGCGCGCAATGCCTTGCGACTCGAACTCCTGCTGGGCCATTATTTCCATGGCGGTGAAGCGGTGATCCAGCTCGCCAACGTCGACCGCGGCAAGATCGGCGAAATGGGTTTGAACATAATCGCGCTTCAGGTCGGAAACCAGCAAGCCCATGGCTGAGTGAACGCCGGGCGAAGCGGGAATCAAAACCCGCGGGATTTTCAATTCCTGGGCAAGCAGCGCCGCATGCACCGGTCCCGCACCGCCAAAGGCTACCAGAATATATTCGCGAGGGTCCTCGCCGCGCGTAACGGTGACTAGTCGCAGCGCCTCAACCATCCCGGAGCTGACGATCTTGATGATGCCGTTGGCCGCTTTGATGGTTTCGAGCTTCAGCGGCTCGGCGATATGGGTCGCAATCGCTCGCTCCGCCGACGACGGGTTAAGCTGAAACTTGCCGCCGACGAAGAATTCCGGATTGAGCCAGCCCAATGTCACATCGGCATCGGTCACTGTCGGCACCGCGCCGCCATTGGGATAACAAGCCGGCCCTGGATCGGCACCGGCGCTTTGCGGCCCGACTTTGAGCAGACCGCTTTTATCGATCCAAGCGATGCTGCCGCCACCGGCGCCGATTTCCACAAGATCGAGAGACGGCGTCGAGATCAACCATTCGCCGGCTTGGAAACGCGGCACGATGCGCGGCTCGCCGTCTTGAATAATGCCCGCCTTCGCCGTCGTTCCACCCATGTCGAAAGAGATGACCTTGAGTTGCTGGGTCATGCGCCCGATATGCGCCGCGCCGAGGACCCCCGCTGCGGGACCGGACTCGATCATGCGCACGGGAATGCGTTTGAGCGCCGCGCCGGTCAAGCTGCCGCCATTGGACTGCATGATGTAGAGCGGCTTGGTAATGCGCCGCGACTTGAGCGCTTCTTCCAGCTTGTGAATGTAGCGGTTCACCACCGGCGCCACGTAGGCGTTCACCACCGTGGTCGTCAGCCGCGGGTACTCGCGAATCTGCGGCAGCGTCTCGCAAGATAAATACACTTGCGCGTCGGGTACGACGTCGGCGACCAGCTCGCGCAGCCTCTGCTCATGCCCCGCATTCATAAACGAAAACAGCAAACAAACCGCCACCGACTCGACCCCGGTGTCCTTGAGCCGCGCCAGCCGGCGCCTGGTCTCGTCTTCATCAAGCGGCCTCAAAATATTGCCCTGAAAGTCGACGCGTTCGGGAATCTGAATCGTCTCGCGTTGACGCACCAGCATCGGCGGTTTGGGATAGCAAAGATAATCGTGGATCGCGCTGCGGGTTTCGCCGAGTTCCGGCGTTTCGTATACACCGGTGAAGCCTTCCGTGATCAGCAACCACGTCTTCGCTCCTTTACGCTCGATCAGCGCGTTGGTCGCGATCGTCGTGGCGTGGAAAAGAAAGGTTACGTCCTCCGGCAACCGGCCGTTGCCGAAAAACTCATCGAGCGCCTGCATCACGCCCTGGGTAAGATCCGCCGGCGTGCTCAGCACTTTGGCATTAAAAACCTCACCGCTTTCTTCATCCAACACGGAAAAGTCGGTGAATGTTCCGCCGATATCGATGCCGACTCGGTACATAACCTTCGATCACCTCTGGGTGGTTAATAGCATACGTTTTAACAAAATGAACCGATTCAGTTTTGCGA
>CAYZJE010000392.1:0-2968 GCA_964478485.1 uncultured Syntrophobacter sp.
GACTGCGCCGATCTGTTATCCTATTTTAAAGTTGACCACGCTGCTTGCAGCGTGGAACCATTAAATGGGGTTTCCAAAGGGGGCGAGCATCCCCTTTGGACGCGTTGATAAACGAATGAGTCTGCGCCAGCAACAAGTCGCCGTCTTCTGCGGCACCGTGGTGATCATTTTCGGCATCCTCGGCGCCGGCATCTGGCTGATCGCTCAGCGCTTAACCACCGAAGCGACGCTGCAAACCGCTTTGTTGATGGCACGGCAAGTCGAGATCGCCCTCGCCGACAGTCTGCGCGAGCGTTCCATCGTGATTCAGCGCCAGCCCGGTCAAAGCAATCCCGGTTCCTTTTGGGACTTTCTTGGCAACGTGTTTCACGGCCGGCGCGCCGAGCGGCCGGCCGGCACCACTCGCGTCACGCCTTCACGCGAACACGAAGTCAAAGGGTTGATGCAGGCGTTCGTCGACCGTAGCGCCAGCATCGAAGCGGTGTGGGTCGTCAACGCCGAGGGCCGGTTGCTCTACACCTCCGTCGAAGGCGAGCGAGACAAGACGCCGATCAGCGAGAGCGTCTTGGACAAGCTCCGGCGCGGCGAGACGGTGATCGACTCCAAGCAGCAAGGCAATACTACCGCCTACGATATCTGGGTGCCGTTGCAGATGCCCAAAGGCGTGCGCAGCCCCGGCGGCTTGCGTCTTTGGGTTAATCCCGCCGACTGGACTGGGCTGCTCGCGGGACTTTGGAGTCAGCTCACTTTGCTGTTTGTGCTAGGCGGCGGCGTCGCGTTGGTTGCGGCGTTGCTCACCACGGCGCTCTACACCCGCCGCTTTCGATTGATTAGCGAGACGCTGCGCCAAGCCGAAGCGGGAACCTATGCGGCGCGACCCCAGTACGCCAGCCGTGACGAAGTCGGCGCCAGCTTGGATTTGATCGATCGCTTGGTCATGAAGCAGAAGAAAAACGTCGGCGCACCGGCGCCGGTGCAAAGACTGGCGATCGCCGCGCGCACCCTCGCCCATGAAGTAAAGACGCCGCTCAACGCGCTGGCGATTCACTTGGAAGTGCTCCGCGGTAAGATCGGCGCCGCAGACGAGGAAGATGGACAATCTCAGCGATCCATCGCCGCCCTCGATTCGAGCATTCGCCAAGTCGACCGGCTGGTGCGCGATTTTACCGACTATTCCGCACCGGTGACCATGGATCGGAAAACCATCGACGTGGCGCAAGTACTGCACACGAGCTTAGAAGCGATGGGTTCCACATGCGCGGCGAAGAAAATCAATCTCACCAAAGAACTCCTGGCCGGTCCATGGCAACTACAAGGTGACGCGACCAGGTTGCGCCAAACATTTGATAACCTGTTGCGCAACGCCATGGAGGCGCAGCCCGATGGCGGCGAAATTCACGTCAAGGCGAATTCGACGGGCAATCAATTGACCGTCGACATCAGCGACGCCGGGCCTGGCGTACCGCCGGAGCGGCGCGCCGAAATGTTCGAGTTCGGCAAGACCACGAAGATCGGCGGCAGCGGCATCGGTCTGCCGCTAAGCCAATTGATCGTCGAATCCCATGGCGGATCGTTGGTCTACCAGGATCGTAACGGTAACGGCAGCGGCGCGACCTTCCGCATAACGTTACCGACGGAGGCAATTATTTAAATGGCTCGCCCACGCCCATCCGTGCTGGTCGTCGACGACGACATAGCCACGCGCGAAGGTTTATCCGTTTTGCTCGAAAGCTGGGGCTATCAAGCAGCCAAAGCCGCTGATGGCAAAGCTGCGCTGGCCGCCTGTGAGAAAGAACTGCCGCACGCCATCGTCACCGATTTGATGATGCCGGCGATGACCGGCTTGGAATTTGTCGCCGCCCTCGGCGATCGGGTCCAGCAGATCGCCATCATCTTCGTCACCGGTCAAGCCACCATTGACACCGCCGTGCAGGCGATCAAGCTCGGCGCCTACGATTATTTGCCCAAACCGCTCGAGACGCAGCGCCTACGGGAAGTGCTGGAGAAGGCGCTGAAGCAAGTGTCGCTCGCCCGCGAAGCCGGCGCACTACGCCAGAGACTTGAATCGCCGCTCGGCTCCTATGGCGCCTTGATCGGCAAGTCGGCGCCGATGCGCAAGCTCTATCAGCGGATCGGCCAGATCGCCGCTACGACCGCGGCCGTGCTGATTAGCGGCGAGAGCGGCACTGGCAAGGAGTTGGTCGCCCAGACGCTGCACGATCTGTCGCCGCGGCGCGAGGGAAATTTTCTCGCGCTCAACTGCGCGGCGATCTCGCCGACGCTGATGGAAAGCGAGCTCTTTGGCCATGAGAAGGGCGCCTTCACCAGCGCCGTGGAGCGCCATTTGGGCTGCTTCGAGCAAGCCGATGGCGGCACGCTATTTCTCGATGAAATTACCGAGATGGCGCCGGAAGTGCAGCCGAAATTCTTGCGCGTGCTGGAAGAAGATCAGGTGCGCCGTATCGGCGGGAATAAAAATATTCCCATCTCCGTCAGAGTGGTCGCTGCGACCAACCGACAACCGTTAGCCGCCGTCAAAGAAGGCAAGCTGCGCCGGGACCTCTTTTACCGCCTGAACGTTTTTCATGTCGATCTGCCGCCGCTGCGCGAGCGCGGCGAAGATATCCCGCTGCTCGCCGGTTACTTTCTCGAATCGTTCGCGGCAAAATATCACAAGACAACCTCAATTTGGGCTGCGGATTTCGCGCCCGCCTTGCAAGCATATAATTGGCCCGGCAACGTGCGCGAGTTGCGTAACGCCATGGAGCGGCTCACGGTCTTGACCGACGGGCCAAATCTAAGCGCCGCCGACTTCAAGCAGTATTGCCTCACGACTTTAATCGAAGAAGCTTCCGACCTTGCGCCCATGTCACTCGCCGAGGCGGAACGCCAGGCGATCGAGCGCACGCTTGGCGCCACCGCGGGCAACAAGACTCAAGCTGCCCAATTGCTCGGCATCACGCCAAAG
>CAYZJE010000393.1:0-17503 GCA_964478485.1 uncultured Syntrophobacter sp.
GCGCCCAGGACATCGCTGATAATCGCCGCCGAGTCGGCGCCGGCTTGCCAAACCTGTTGAACATTTAGTTCAGTGATGCCGCCGATGGCGACGATGGGAATGTTAACCGCGGCGCGAATCTCCTGGAGCATGGCAAGGCCGCGGGCGCTCAAGCCGGTGTCCTTTGTCGCCGTGCCAAACATCGGGCCGAAGCCGATGTAGTCGGCGCCGTTTTGTTCGGCTTCCCGGGCTTGCTCGACATCGTGGGTGGAGATGCCAACGATTTTTTCGCCCATGAGTTTTTTGCCGGCGTCAAGCGGCAAATCTTCTTGCCCTAGATGGACGCCGTCGGCGTCACAGGCGAGCGCGATGTCGATGCGATCGTTGACAATCAATTTACAACCGGCGGCACGCGTTTGCGCGCGCACTTCTAGTGCCAGCGTCCAGAAATCTATTGGCGCCAGCGCTTTGACGCGAAGTTGCAAAATTTTCGCGCCGCCGTCGAGCAATTGCCGCAGCACCCAATCGGATGCGCGGCCCTTGGTCTGTTCGGGATCGAGAATGGCGTAAAACGGCGCGAGGGCCAGCGGCATCTTCATGGTTCCTTTTTGAGTTCGATGCGCAGGTCGGCGATTTTTTTCCGCAAAGTGTTGCGATTGATGCCGAGAATCTGGGCGGCGCGGATTTGATTGCCCTTGGTTCTCTTGAGCGTCAGTTCAATCAGCGGCCGTTCGACCCGTTCGATCACCAGCGAGTAGAGATTATCGACGTCGACCCCCTCCATGCGGCGAAAGTAATCGGCTAGCTTGTGCCGGATAATTTCTTCGAGGGAAAGTTGATCGACCTCCAGAGTGGCGCTCACCGGCTTGTTCTGCAAGGTGAAGTCTTTGGGAAACAGAATCGGCCCGGAGGAGAGCACGGCGGCGCGGATCAGGGTGTTTTCCAGTTCGCGAACGTTGCCCGGCCAGGCGTGTTCTTCGAGAAGTTTTTGCGCGTCCGGCGATACGCCGGAGATATGCAGGCCCATTTCGCGATTGATTTTATCGATGAAGTAGCCGATCAAAAGCGCAATATCGCCGCGCCGCTCGCGCAGCGTCGGCAAACGGATCGGGATCACCTTGAGACGAAAATAGAGATCTTCACGGAAGCGTTTTTCCTTGACCGCTTTATCCAAGTCTTGATTGGTCGCGGCCAAGATACGCACGTCGGCGTGGAGCACTTCGCGGCCGCCGACCCGGCTATACTCATGATCTTGCAGCACGCGCAAGAGTTTGGTTTGCAGCTCGACGGGAATGTCGCCGACTTCGTCCAAAAAAAGCGTGCCGCCCTCGGCCAGCTCAAACTTGCCGAGGCGGCGGTCGAGGGCGCCGGTGAAAGCGCCCTTTTCGTGGCCGAACAATTCGCTTTCGAGCAGATCGCGCGGGATCGCGGCACAGTTGATTGCGATGAAAGGTTGGTTCCACCGCGGTGAATTATAATGGATCGTCTTCGCCACCAGCTCTTTGCCGGTGCCGCTCTCGCCAAGAATCAGGATCGTCGCTTGGGTATCGACCACCTGGCCGATGATTTTGTAGACGCTTTGCATGCTCGAGCTGGTGCCGATGATATTGACGCCGGGCTCAAATCGCTTCTTGACTTCCTCCTTGAGCTCGCGAAAGTCGCGGCTGAGCTTGTGGCTATCCAGAGCGCGTTTGACCAGCAGCAAGACTTCGTCGAGGTCGAAGGGTTTGGTGATGTAATCGAAGGCGCCGTTTTTCATTGCGCCGATGGCGTTGCGCATGGTGTTCTGCGCGGTCATGAGAATCATCGCGGTATCAACGCCGTTGTCTTTGAATTCCTTGAGCAACTCCAGGCCGTCGACATCCGGCAGCTTGATGTCCATCAGCGAGACATCGAAATGACTCTCGCCGAGCAGCCGCCTGGCCGTCGCGCCGTCGGCCGCGGTCGAGACAAAGTAGCCTTCCGCTTCCAGCGCTTTCTGTAAGACGAAACGCAAGGACTCTTCATCTTCGGTAACCAGAATTTTACCTTGATCCATTTTATTAATCCGCCACCATCAGGGAAACTTTGAACGTGCTGCCTTTGCCTTCGACGCTCTCGACTCGTATCGTGCCGCCGTGCTCTTTAATAATCCGATAACAGATCGCCAAGCCGAGACCGGTGCCATTGGTCTTGGTGGTGAAGAAGGGCGAGAAGATTTGCGGCAGATCTTCGTCGCGGATACCCGCGCCTTGATCGGCAATGTCGACCCAGATAAAGCGGTTGGTCACCTGGGCTCGATTGCGAAAATGAAAATCGGTTTCCAGCCTCGTGGTCACCGTCAACGTGCCGGATCGCCCCATGGCTTGGAAGGCGTTTTTTATCAAGTTCAAAAAAACTTGCATGAGCTGGGCGCGGTCGGCACGCACCGGCGGCAGACTTGGATCGAAGCGTTTGCGCAACTGTATTTCCGTCGCCGCGACGGTTTGGCCTTCGAGTAAAAGGACCTGATCGAGAACTTCATGGATGTTGACCGGCGCCAGTTCGAGATCGGCGGGCCGGGAAAGGTCGAGGAGTTGCTCGATCAATTGATTGACCCGATCGACCTCACGGATCATGATGTCGGTGAATTGCGCCACCGACGGATCGCGGTGGCCGGCGCGGCGCAGCAATTGCGCGGCACCTTTGATCCCGCCAAGTGGGTTTTTGATTTCATGGGCGAGGCCGGCGGCGAGCGTGCCCATCAGGGCAAGCCGGTCGGTTCGTTTCAAATCTTCTTCCAGAACTTTTCGGTGCTTATCGTCGCGCAGCAACATGATCGTGCCGAGAAATTGTCCTTGACGGTCTTCGAGCGGTGAAGCGGTGACGCTGACCGGGGTCTTGCGCCCCCAGCGGGTGATGAAGTCGCCTTCGCCGCGGGCGCTTTCTGGGCTCGGCGGCCGGGTTTTCTTGGCCAAGTCGAGCAACCATGGTTCGCGCTTGAAGATCTGTTCCAGAGGATGGCCGACGGTGGCGGCGGAAGAAATTTCAGTGAGCATTTCCGCGGCTTCGTTGAAGAAGCCGATTCTGCCATCCAGTTCGACGGTGACCACGCCGTCGTCGAGATTGCTGAGGATCTGCTCCCAAGAGACTTGTGGCGCGGCCCGGCGCTTCTTTTGACTCACGGCTTTCATATTCTTAATTTCGATAGCAAAAAAACCATAGCAAATAGCGCGGGCCACGCCAATGCGTGGTGCGGGACGGGCCTTGCATTGCCGTTGTTCACTATGGTACTAATTTTCTTACACTTTAGGAGTTAGCACTCAAAGTGGGCTCTGCCCGCTTTTTTTGTTTCTGGGGTCTCAAGCGTTTCTCAAGCGATGGACACGGGCCACAATAGCATTGGCAGCCTTGGCCGGGTTTGGCAGCTGGCGGCGCCGTTGGCCGCAAACGATGGGCTGGAGATCGTCGATATCGAGCTCAAACCTGAAGGCGGCCGGAGCGGTCGCGTGTTGCGCGTCTATTTGGATAAGGAAGGCGGCCCGACGTTGGACGAATTGAGCCGGGTGAGCCGTGGGCTAAGCGATCTCCTGGACGAGCATGACGACGTTGTCGACGGCGCGTACGCTTTGGAAGTCTCCTCGCCGGGGATCAATCGTCCGCTCAAACGGCCGGAACATTTTTCCCGCTTCGTCGGCAAAAAGATTCGCGTGCGCACCCGTGAAATGATCAACGGCCGACGCTCGTTTCTCGGTGAGTTGCTTGAAGTGTCGGCAGAGAAAATCGCCGTGAAGCAAGATGGCGCGCGCTGGGAGATCGCGTTTTCACAAATTGACAAGTCGAATTACGAGCACGACTGGAGTGCCTAGCTATGCAGCAAGATTTAAATCGAGTCATCGAGCAGGTGAGTAAAGAGAAGGGCATCGACAAAGCGATTCTGATCAGCGCTTTGGAGAATGCGATGATTTCGGCGGCGAAGAAAACCTTCGGCCACCAGCGTAAGATCGAGGCGCAGTTCAATGCCGAGATCGGCGAGGTCGAGCTCTTCGAGGCCAAGACCGTCGTCGAAACGGTCCAAGATACTGCCACTGAGATCACCCGGGAAGAAGCGCGCGAAAACCTCGATCCCGATGCCGAAGTTGGCGACGAGCTGCTGTCAAAACTTGACTCGAGCCTGTTTGGCCGCATCGCGGCGCAGGCCGCCAAGCAAAATATCGTGCAGCGGGTGCGCGACGCCGAGCGAGAAATTATCTACAACGAGTTCAAAGGCCGCGAAGGCCAGCTGGTCAACGGTATCGTGCAACGTTTCGAGAAGCGCAACATCATCGTTAACCTCGGCCGCACCGATGCGATATTGCCGGAGAAGGAACAAGTGCCGCGCGAGCGCTATCGCCAGGGCGACCGGATTCGCGCTTTTATCGTCAGCGTTGAGATCACCAGCCGCGGCCCACAGATCGTACTATCGCGCACCCATCCGGGAATGTTGATTCAACTGTTCGCGCAGGAAGTGCCGGAGATTTACGAAGGCATCGTTGAGGTTAAAGGCGCGGCGCGGGAACCGGGCGGCCGGGCCAAGATCGCCGTGGTGTCGCACGACCTTGACGTCGATCCGGTGGGCGCTTGCGTCGGCATGAAAGGCACCCGGGTCCAATCCGTGGTGCAAGAACTGCGCGGCGAGAAAATCGATATCGTACACTGGATTCCCGATCAGGCGGAATATGTTTGCCGCGCCTTGGCTCCGGCAAAGGTCGCCAAAATCATTATTGATGACGACGACCATACGATGGAAGTGGTCGTCCCCGACGATCAGCTATCGCTTGCCATCGGTAGGAAGGGGCAAAACGTTCGCCTGGCATCGCGTCTCACCGGTTGGCGCATTGATGTCTGCAGCGAAGCGGAGTCGGAGGAAGCGACCCGAAAGGCGCGCCAATCGATTAATGCCATACCGGGTATCGGCGATATGGCCGGCGAGCTGCTCTATCAAGAGGGGTTTAAATCTGCCGAGGATGTCGCCGACAGCGCTTTGGAGGATATTCTCGACGTCGAAGGCATCAGCAAGGAGAAAGCCGAGGCGCTGCATAAGTCGGCGCAGCAATATGTCGCTGAGAAACGAGCCAAGGAGGCTGAGATGGCGGCGCTCGCGGCGATCGCCGCGGCAACGCCGGAGGTAGTGCCCGCGGCAACGCCGGTGGCGGCACCGGAAGGTAGTTCGTAAAGAGCGTTATTCTATGTTAACCCCGCCTCTTGAGGCGGGCACAACTAAATGGGGTTTCCAAAGGGGGCGAGCATCCCCTTTGCGATATTGCAATTGGCGGCGGGGTTAAAACCCCGCCCGCGAAGTGGCTTGGTTTAATTGGATGCGGCGCATGGCGAACAGAACGCACCGGCCGCAGCGGACCTGTTTGGGCTGCGGCGCGCGGGATGATCAGGGCAAACTTATTCGCTTGGCGGTCGCTGGTCAAGATCAGTTAGCCGTTGAGCCGGGGCTTGGACGTGGCGGCTATTTGCACCGCGATCCACGATGTCAGAAAGCGTTCGTCAGCCGCAAAGGACAGTACCGGGCGTTTCACGAAGAAGTCAGCCGGGCGGCTAAAGCAAAACTAATCGAGGATTTGGCAGGCCGGAACTGGGAGTAAGACGAGATGGGAAAGATGAGAGTCCATCTGTTAGCGAAAGAATTAGGGATCGAGACCAAGGATCTTATCGCTCAGCTCGATAAGATGGGCATGAGAGGGCACAAGGCGCAAAGCTCCCTCGAAGATGACGAAGTGACGCGCATTCGCGCCGCGTTGGCCGCAAAGGAAAAGCCGCACATCCATGTCGGTGAAGAAAAGGTCGTAGCCAACCGCGTCATCAAGGCGGAAGAAGAGGGGCAAAGCGGCATCGAAGCGCACGAAACCGTGGTCGAACGGCGCGTGCGCGCCAATGTGATTAGGCGCCGTACTAGCCGCGTCGAAATGGCGCCCGCGGAGACGGCAGCCGAGACTGCGGAAGTTGCCCAGGCTCCGGCGCTGGAAGTGTCGCCAGTTCCCGTCGAGCCGATCATCCCGTCGATCCCGGTTGAAGAAATTTCAACCTTGACCGCTCCGGACAGGGACACTCCGGTCGAGACCGCAGCGCCTGCCGAAGTATTGGTCGAGGCGGGAGCATCCACTGCGACCAGCGAATTAAATTTGGCGGCGCCCGACGCGATCGCCGAAGTTACTCCTCCGGGTCCGCGGGTCGCGCCTGAGCCAGTTAAAGTCGTGGTCGCGGAAGCTGCGCCAACGATGCGCCAAGAGGCGCCGCGCGGCGCGCGCGTGCTTGGCCGGATCGATTTGAAACAGACCCTGCGCGTGGAGCCCGCGCCAACACCCGTGCGCCGGCCACCACCGGCTCCGGGCGCTCGGCCGGTCGATGCAGCCCGCCCTGGAGAAGCGCTGCAACCCGCCCCAACCGATGGCGACAAGCCGAAAACCGGCCGCCATAAAAAGCGCGTGGTCAAAAAACAGGATGTTTTAGAGACGCGCGAAAGCGAGGTGCGTGGCGGCAGGTTCCAAAAGAAGCGGCGCGTAATGCCAGGCAAGGAAGTTAGGAAAACCGAAATCACCGTGCCCAGGGCGAGCAAACGGGTAATCAAAATCTCCGAAGTGGTCACGGTCGGCGATTTGTCGCGCGAAATGGGCGTTAAGGCCGGCGATGTGATCAAAAAGCTCATGAGCATGGGCATGATGGCCACCATCAACCAAGTGCTCGACGCCGACACCGCTACTTTAATCGCCTCGGAGTTCGATCATCAGGTAGAAAACGTCGCCTTCGACGCCGACAGCATGTTGGAGGTTGAGCATCAGGCCGAGGAGGAAGAGAGCACGCTCGTACCACGCTCACCGGTGGTAACGATCATGGGTCACGTCGATCACGGCAAAACGTCTTTGCTCGACGCCATTCGGAGCACCAATGTGACGGCTCATGAGCACGGCGGCATCACCCAGCATATCGGCGCCTATCACGTCCAAGTCGATGGCCGCAGCGTGACGTTTCTAGACACCCCCGGCCATGAAGCTTTTACCGCCATGCGCGCGCGCGGCGCGAAGGTCACCGACATCGTCGTGTTGGTGGTCGCCGCCGACGACGGCGTCATGCCGCAGACGGTGGAAGCGATCAACCACGCCCGCGCGGCCGAGGTGCCGATCATCGTCGCGGTCAACAAGATGGATCGGCCCGATGCCGATCTAGAAAAAGTCAAAAAAGGTTTGTCCGAATACGGCTTGGCCGCCGAAGATTGGGGCGGCGACACGGTGTTCGCGCCGGTGTCGGCGAAGACCCACGAAGGCCTTCCCCATTTATTAGAAATGCTCCTGCTGCAAGCCGATATTCTGGAGCTCAAGGCCAATCCGGAAAAACTCGCGCGCGGCACTATCGTCGAAGCCAAGCTTGACCGCGGCCGCGGTCCGGTGGCGACGGTGCTGGTGCAGGAAGGCACGCTGCACGTCGGCGACGCGTTCGTGTGCGGCGTGTTCCACGGCAAGGTGCGCGCGATGATCGACGACCAAGGCCACAAAGTTGACACCGCGCCGCCGTCGTTCCCGGTGGAAATCTTGGGTTTGCAGGGCGTGCCCCTGGCCGGCGATTCATTCGTCGCGGTGGCCGATGAGGCGAAAGCGCGTCAAGTCGCCGAGTTCCGCCACAGCAAGCAGCGCGAAACCGAATTAGTCAAATCGAGCAGAATCTCGCTCGAAGAATTGTACAGTCAGATCAAAGCCGGCGACGTCAAGGAACTCAGAGTCGTGCTCAAGGCCGACGTGCAAGGTTCCGTCGAGGCCGTGTCCGAAGCGTTAACCCGCATGTCCACTGGCGACGTCAAGCTCAAAGTCATTCACGGCACGGTGGGCGGTATTACCGAGAGCGATATTTTGCTCGCCGCGGCGTCCAACGCCATCGTCATCGGCTTCAACGTTCGGCCGGAATCCAAGGGCGCGGCGTTGGCGGCCAAAGAAGGCGTCGACGTGCGCCTCTACACGATTATTTACGAAGTGGTGGCCGATGTGCGCGCCGCCATGGAAGGCTTGTTGGAGCCGACATTCCGCGAGCAGGTTTTCGGCCGGGTGGAAATTCGCCAGATCTTCAACATCGTCGGCATTGGCACCATCGCCGGCTGCCATGTCAACGAAGGCAAGATCGCGCGCGGCCATCTGGTGCGCTTGCTGCGCGATCAGGTGGTCGTGCACGACGGCAAGCTTGCCAGCCTCAAGCGCTTCAAGGACGATGCGCGCGAAGTGTCCGCCGGTTATGAATGCGGCCTCTCGCTGGAAGGTTTTCAAGATCTTAAACAGGGCGATGTGATCGAGAGCTACGAGAAAACTCCCGTCATCCGCAGGATCAACCCGAACTCAACCGTCCGCGAAGCGCAACGGCTAAGCGGCGCGTAGGCTGCCGGCGGAGCTGGGCTCGATCCCGTCAATTTCGAAAGCGTCGCGCGCGCGGGGGGGGGTTGAGCCCGCCCACGTCTATAGGGAAGGCTCTTCCCTTGCGAATTTTTGTCAATCCAGACTTACACCTTGGGTAGCGTGGTTTGTTCAAGATGGTTGTCGGTGTTCTGAAGCTCAATCTGGTCATTCCCGAAAACCATTCCCTCAAAGGTAAACGGGGAGTCATCAAGCGCATCCAAGCGCGGGTTGGCCAGCGCTTCAATATTTCAGTCGCCGAGTGCGGCGATCAAGATTTGTGGCAGAGCTCGATTCTCGGCTTCGCCGTCGCCGGATCGAGCCGGCCGATCATCGAAGCGACGCTTAACAAAGTCGTCGACTTTGTCGATGAGTTAGGTCTGGCCGAAGTTGGTGCAGCCGGCGTGGAGTTTTTTTACTGCTGATCGAAGAGGAATGGCCGCAAAAGACGCAAAGGGCGCAAAAGAAAAAATCGGATTCGGAGTAATTAACCACGAAAGGCACAAAACACACGAAAATGATGCCCATGGATTTTCACTACTTTCGTGTCGTTCGTGTGTTTCGTAGTTGATCTTCTTTTGAATCCGAACTTAGCGTCTTTGCGCCTTTGCGGGATAAATATCCGACTCCGGTTTGTTAGACAACAATCCAATGGAATACCAGCGCTCGGACCGGGTTGGGGATTTGATCCTCGAAGTGATCGCGGAATTGTTGCGCAAGGATATCCGCGATCCACGCGTGCAAGCGGTCACGCTCACTGGCGCGAAGGTGAGCAAGGATTTGCGCCACGCGCGGATTTATTTCAATTTGCTCGGCGGACAAAAAGACCCTAGCGAAGTCTTGGTGGGACTCAAGAGCGCCGCGGGTTTCATTCGCTCAAAGGTCGCCAAGCAGCTCAAGCTCCGCTTTGTGCCGGCGATCGAGTTTTCCTATGACGACAGCGAGGACGAAGCCCAGCGCATCGACGAATTATTGAAACAGGTCAAAAGCTAAACAGACTTTCGGAATATCTCGCGCAAAGACGCAACGATGGAGAACAGAAAATTCGAAGCACGAAATCCGAAATTCGAAACAAATTCAAATGATCAAACAACACAATATTCCAAACAACGCTGATTCGGATGCCGAGTTTTGGATTTTCCGGATTTGGGATTTATTTTCGCCCGGTTTGTTTCGGATTTCGTGCTTCGGATTTCGGATTTGGACCAGTGATCGCTCGGCGCCCCTTCGACGAGACGCAGGGCATGCTGGGCGCGAGTAATTCCCCGTTCTAGACAAAACACCAAGCTCCTTCGAATAGCTTCTTTCTCTATGATAACCACGCAAAGCGGTGTGCTGCTCATCGACAAGCCGGTCGGTCCGTCGTCGGCTCAGGTGGTGCACCGAGTGAAAACGATTATCGGCGCGAAAAAAGTCGGCCATCTGGGTACGCTCGATCCATTCGCTTCGGGGTTGCTCTTGATCGGCGTAAACGAAGGGACCAAGATCGCCGATATTTTTCTCGGCGGGACGAAGTGCTACCGCGGCGTGATGGTCTTAGGGGTGGAAACCGACTCCCAGGACGGCACCGGAAAAGTGATCAACACACGGCCGGTGGGGCCGGTGGGCGGGGCCGAGTTGAGCAAGCTGGAACAAAGCTTTTCCGGCGAACTCAAACAGGTGCCGCCAATGTTTTCGGCGCTTAAGAAAGACGGCGTGCGGCTTTATCAGTTAGCGCGCCAGGGCAAGGAAGTGCACCGCGAACCACGCTCGATTCGCATCGATTCACTGTCACTGCGCCAACTCAGCGATACCGAGATCGAGTTCGAGGTAACCTGTTCGCGGGGCACCTACGTGCGCACCTTGGCGGCCGACATGGGGCAGGAATTGGGCTGCGGCGCGCATTTGAAAAGCCTGCGCCGCACGGCCTGCGATCATTTGAACCTTGATCAAGCGCTCACGCCCGACCAGTTGGCGGAGCGCTGTGCGGCCGGCGAAATTCCACTGCTTTCTTTGCGCTCGGCATTGAGTCATTTGCCGGCGGTGGCTTGGCGCAGCCAATTGATATCGCGATTGCGCCTGGGCCAGCAAGAAGTTTTAGCGCAGCTCGGCCGGCCACGCGAGGGTGAAAAGTTGCTCGGTGTCCTAGACCCACGGGGCGCGTTAGTTGCTCTCGCCGAGTGGACCGACGACGTTACGGTCGGCCGCTGGCGCCTGCTACGGATTTTTAAAGAGTAGATCATCTGGACAAAAAACCGTCAGTCGCGGTCCGAGCCGCGCGGCGGCTTTTGGCTTTGGTCGCCACCTCTCCTTGACCTGACACCGCGATATTTCGTAGGTTGTTGGCTCACCTTGTACTCACGCGCCGATACCAACTGATTGAGCGCGGGTAAAATCTTTTGCCGAACTCGTGTGCAGGTTGCCCGACGATCTGAAAGGCACGCATGTCACGGAGTAAACCCGTTTCGAGAGCGATTCGGCTGCTATCGATCATCGAGCGCAACGCGAACGGATTGCGCGTCGCGGATATGGCCGAGCAACTTGGCGCGCCGCCAAGGGCCGTCTACCGGGACCTGGACGTTTTACAGCAGCTTGATGTTCCGCTCTACACGGACAAGAGCGGGCGGGAAAGCTACTGGAAGATCGACCCGGATTATCGGATTAAGCTGTCGGTGCCGTTTACGCTGTCGGAACTTCTTTCTCTTTATCTCGCGCAGGACTCGATTCGGCCTTTGGACGGCACCGTTTACCATGATTCCTTGCAGTCGCTTTTTGAGAAAGTATGGGCGGTTTTGCCGAAGCCGCTCTTCAGGCAGATGGTTGCTCTGCGAGGCAGTTTCATTTCGGGGATTCCGGCGCAGAAAAACTATGGCGACTATCGTGAGTTCGTCAAGGTCATTCAAGAGGCGATCGAAGGCCGGAAGGTTCTGCAACTTCTTTATCATCCGCGGGATCAAGCGCCCGCTGAGCGCAAGCTCAATCCCTACACCGCCCATGTTTACAACGGCTCGCTCTATGTGATCGGTCATTGCCACTTGCGCAAGGACATCAGGACGTTCGTGGTAGATCGGATACAGAAAATTAAACTGACTGACGAATCGTTTACGATACCGCCCGGGTTTTCGCTGGAAAGCTACCTCCGGCACAGCTTCGGCATGTTCACGGAAGAATTGGTCCGGGTAAGAGTTCACTTTCACAAGTCTCTGACCCGATATCTCCTGGAGCGCCGCTGGCACCCGAGCCAGAAAAACAAAAAGCTCAAAGACGACTCCTTGGAACTTGCCTTTGAAGTAGCTGGAACCAAAGAGATAAAGACCTGGATCATGGGCTTCGGCTCACTCGCCAAGGTCCTCGAACCGGCTTCGCTGGTCAAAGAGATCAAGGACGACCTGGAAAAATCGCTAAAATCCTACGTGAAACCCTAAGCCAGGCTGCCTGGAACTATTTTAAAAACATGTGACACGATTCGACAAACGTCTGTGGTATAGGAAGGACTACCGTTTGAGTTCTAAAAATCATAAAGCGGAGACATCGTGAGATCATTTGAACACAATTATCTGTTTGATACGCCCCTTTCCCACGTTCTTCTCATGGCAGTCCGTTCCCTCGGTGAGTTTCGAGGTCGTCAGGTTCTGTACTCCGAACAGTCGCCGGAAATACTCGAAACACTGAGGCGTGTCGCCATGGTCCAAAGCACGGAATCTTCAAACCGCATAGAAGGCATTACGGTAGCGGCGGGCCGGCTTGAGGCTTTGGTCGTGAAGAAGGTGACGCCCAAGGACCGCTCGGAGCAAGAGGTCGCGGGATACCGAGACGTATTGGCGACGATCCATGCCAATTACCATAAGCTGCGTTTATCCACGGACCTGATTCGCAATTGGCACAGGACGATGTACCGCTTTACCAACGAAGCCGGTGGAGAATGGAAATCTAAAGACAATGCAATTTTAGAAGTACTCCCTGACGGCCGGCAGGTGGTGCGTTTCCAGCCGGTCTCGTCAGTCGGTACGCCGCAGTTTATGGAGCGGCTCGTCGCCTTGTTCAACCATGCTCAGGAAGAGGGTAAAGCCGATCCGCTGCTTCTGATTTCCTCCTTCATTTTTGATTTTGAATGCGTCCACCCCTTCATGGATGGGAATGGACGCATTGGCCGTCTACTGACTCTTCTGCTTTTGTACCAAGCCGGTTATGAGGTAGGCCGGTACATTAGTCTGGAGCGGATCGTCGAAGAGAGCAAGGAAACTTACTATGAAGCTCTGCTCAAGAGTTCTCACAAGTGGCATGACGCCCAGCATGACCTGCGTCCTTGGTGGAACTATTTTCTGGGTATGCTGACGGCAGCCTACAACGAATTTGAGTTGCGGGTCGGCACGATTAGCTCGGCGCGAGGAGCCAAGAGGGAAATGGTGCGCCGGGCGGTAGAGCGGATGGCGGGACGCTTCACCATCGCTGATCTTAAGCGGGCATGTCCGGGCGTCAGTTACCCGACCCTGCAGCGGGCATTGGCTGATTTGCGGCGGACACGGAAAGTAAGGTGTCTCGGACGTGGCCCTAATGCCGAATGGGAGCGGATCAAGGGGTGATCAGATAATCACATCACGAAAGGCCGAAGTGATAAGAACTCGTTACGACCGTATTCAACGATTTGAACGGAGCGAAGCGGTTGAACCGTTTGAACGATTTGAACTTGCGAAAAGGATGGTTGGCTTTCTAAGTCAAAGAGATCAAAGACGACCTGGGGAAATCGCTCAAATCGTATGCGAAACTCTAGGATTGTCCGTCGGTTCAGTTTAAGGAATGACGACGAGTCCGAGGGCGCGGAAATCAGCATCGAAAGCGAGAGAGGGCATATTATCGAGGAGCGTGGTTACAACTACAAAGCGCCGGAACCGTAGAGATGTTCTTTAACGCGCGTGGATACGTTTGTTTTTCTCCCCCGGTGCTTTGGCAACCTACGCATCAATGCAACGAGCTTTTTGGCGGCGGCTCCAGGCGCAGGCTCCGGCAGAGCCGCGCGCAACTCCGCCACGACTTCGTCGCGCACCGTGATTTGCACGGCGGAGTCGGGGTCCTTGCGAACCCGCCGGATCAACTCCGGTAGCCGCTTCCGCGCTTCGTTGATGGAAAACTTCATGGGTGGAAGTGTACAAGGGGAGACGGAACCAGTCAACGATAGAATGACCTCGGATATCAAACGCATGTTATAGAAAGGCAGTGGATGGATGCTCGGAATCGTTGAACGGCTGGAACGGAGCGCCTGTCCTGAGCGTAGCGAAGCGCAGTCGAAGGGAAGCGGTTGAACGTCTTGAACGGAAGTTTTCTTAGTACCGTGACCTCGAATGTTAAAAAATATTTTTGAGCCGTCACCTGATCTGTCACTGGCTTGTTGTAAGTTCGTTTGCATGAGGAGTAGAAATCGATATGCGGTACGCCGATCTCGAATCGATGACGAGGCGAATCAATGGCGAAGAAAGTCGAGACGAAAAATTTTGACGCTGGCGGCCCTGCTCACGATCGGTTATGAGGTGAGCTTCACCCGGCGCTTCTACCAGCCGCAGCCGCTGCGCTCGCGTGAAGAAATCAGCGCCGATATTCTGGCCATCGAAAAAGAGGCCGAGGGATTGTTCGATGGTTTGCTGAAGGGAGGGACACATTCGTGAAGAAAGCGAATAAGCAGTCCGGCCCGAGCTCGGCCAAGTCGACGAAGCGTCTGTCCCGAGCAAAGGCACCGGCTCTGATCGATGAGGCAACTCTCCTCTCCGATCTGCGGACGCTTATCCAGTCCGCACGCCAGCGGATTGCCGTGGCGGCGAGCTCGACCACGACGCTGTTGTACTGGCACCTGGGCCGGCGACTGCTAACCGAAAACCTCCAGGATGAGCGGGCGCAGTATGGGAAACGAGTTCTCCTGACCGTGTCACGAGAGTTGATCGATGAGTTTGGGCAGGCGTTCACCCTCCGCTCGCTCTATCGTGCCATTCAGTTCTGCCAATGCTTTACGGATCAGGAGATTGTGTCGACGCTGTCGACACAATTGAGCTGGAGCCACTTCATTGAGCTGCTGCCAATCAAGGACCCGCTCGCCCGCGATTTCTATGCCGAGATGTGCCGCATTGAGCGGTGGGACGTGCGCACCTTGCGTCAGAAGATCGGCGGCATGTTGTTCGAGCGCACCGCGCTCTCGAAAAAACCGCAGGCGGTCGTTGCCGCAGAGATCGGCAAGCTGCGCGACGGGCACATGAGCCCCGACCTCGTCTTTCGCGATCCATACTTTCTCGATCTGCTCGGCCTGAAAGGCGCCTACAGCGAGCGCGACCTTGAGAGCGCCATCCTGCGTGAGATCGAAGGTGTGCTGCTGGAACTCGGCTCCGGCTTCGCGTTTGTCGCCCGGCAAAAGCGCATGAGCGTCGGCAAGGACGACTTTCATCTCGACCTGCTTTTCTTTCACCGCCACCTGCGTCGGCTGATCGCCGTCGAGCTGAAGCTGGAGTCCTTCCAACCCGCCCATATCGGTCAGATGGAGCTGTACCTGCGCTGGCTGGACAAGTACGAGCGCGCTTCTGGAGAAGAATCTCCAATCGGCCTGATCCTGTGCGCCTCCGCGGATGCTGAGCAGGTGGAGCTGCTCGAGCTCGATGCCAAATCCATTCGGGTCAGCGAGTATCTCACCGAGCTGCCGCCGCTGCCGCTGCTCCGCGCCCGGCTGCACCAGGCCATCGAACACGCCCGAGAGAGAGCTGCCCGACGACTACCTGATGCCGAGGATCGACCATGAGTGACTACGACGCCCTTTGCAAAGCGATTGGCGCCCTTGCCGGGGGCATGCGGGATCTTCAACAGCAGGCCGCGCGCCAATACAAACCGGTGGTTGACGACATATTGCATACCCGCAGTCGCGATGTCCGGCACATCGAACACACGCTGGATTGCCTGCTCGACTTCTGCGGCCACGAAGCTGTGCTGCAACTGTACAAGAAGTTGTGCCGCCACTACTGGGACATCGACCCTGCCGCCACCGCTGGCTACATCAACGCCTACCGCGAATACTGGGATAGCGACACACCGGAAGGCAAGTCATGATCGCCGGCCTCAAGTCGATCGACGCTTGACGCTTGGACTTTTGAACGGACCGATCTTTTAACGTTTTGAACGGAGCGCATGGTTCGACCGTTCGAGAAGCCTCACGGCAGGCTTCCTTGACGGCCTTTAGTTCCGAGCCCGTCGAGGAATCACCACGAGCGGAAGACCGAGCCGGTCGGTCGCCACTCGGGGAACCGGATTTAAAAGCCCCGTCGGCCCTGAGTAGGTCCGAAGGACCGTATCGAAGGGCTGGAATGGCTATTTTTCTGATAATCGTGCCCCCGGATATGAAAACAAAGTTTAGATGCGTTGACCTCATCTGTCATGCGCTTGTTGTAAGTTCGCTTGCATGAGGAGTAGAAATCGATATGCGGCACGCGGATCTTGAATCTACGATGAGTGAACTCAATGCCGAAGAAAGTCGAGACGTAAAAGTCTGACCCCTGTGGCTATTGAAACTTGGCTCGGCTAAAAATCTACACCGATGAGAACATGGACGTGCGGGTGGCCGAAGGGTTGCGCCGTGGGAGATGAAAGATGACCAGACGGGTAAAATTGAAATCTAAGGACGCGGCGGCGCTGGAGGAATTCTTGCCGAGTTTGCGCTCCGCTCTGGAGAAAAACTTGCTTGAGGCGAAACTCTTCGGTTCCAAGGCCACGGGTAAAGATCAACCGGATTCCGACATCGATGTGCTCGTCGTCGTGAATCGGAACGGCGTGGAGACCGAGGATCGAGTTCTGGACATCGCGTTCGATGTCAACCTTAAGCATGATGTGTAAATTTCACCACGCGTTATCGATCGCTCAATCCTCTCCGATCCGGTGTGGAGCATCACTCCGTTTCTTCGAGCGATTGCAAAAGAAGGGATTTCTCTGTGAAAGCGGAACTTGAAAAGCTTGCGCGCCATCGTCATGTTCGCTCAAATAGGGAAAGGGCAAAGGTCTCGGTCGCTTACCGAGAGAGAAAGGATATCGTATGAGAGGTGCTTCATCGGTCGCTCCTGGCGACCTCGCGATCGCTAAAGAGTTTGTTCGAAGATTGGCTGAGCGGATTGACTCGGGACGCTTTCAGGTCACTCTTTTCGGCTCTCGGGCCAGAGGTGACGCCGATGAAGAGTCCGATCTCGATCTACTCGTTCGCGTTAAAGAAAACGACCCTGAAGGCGTAGTTAAAGCGGCGGTTTCCCATATCGCCTGCGATCTGACGCTGGAGCACGGGGTCCTTGTTGCCGCGTTCGTGGCCGACGAGAAATTCCTCAATCAGCACGAGGAATTTTCCTTCTTGGAAACTGTCGAAAAAGAAGGAGTGCCGTTGTGAGCGAGAAAGAGTTGCAATCGCTAATGCAGCGTGCCCGCCGGAGCTTGAGGAGCGCCCGCAACCTTCTCGAGGATGGCGATCACGACTTCGCTATGTCAAGAGCTTACTACGCGATGTTTTATGCTGCGACTGCGGCGTTGCTTTCGCTGGAGGTCAAACGCTCGAAACATTCGGGGGTCATTGCTGCCTTTGGCCAGCGCTTGGTCAAAACAGGGAAGTTTACCGCAGAGCACCAGAGAGTTTTACAGGACGCTTTTACGGATCGGAGCGCGGGAGACTATGCGGGCGTATTCCCCGCCCGCGAAGAGGTGGAGCGCCGCCTCGTGGAAGCCGACAATTTCGTCCAGTCGGTCGCGGATTTTCTCAAAGATCAAGGAGCGCAAGTGTGATCAGTCGCCCTGCGCGCCGTCTTGGGGGAACTAAAAGCGGGGGAAATAAAAGGGGTCGACAGTCTGTTTCATTTGAAATGGCCGTAGCTTTTACCCTTTGAACGGAGCGTATCCTTCGACCGTTCGAGTAGCCTCACGGCAGACTTCCTGGTTCGACGGGCTCACCACGAGCGCAAGATTCGACCGCTCATCCTGAGCTTGTCGAAGGACGGCCTTTAGTTCCGAGCCCGTCGAGGAATCAGGACGAGCGGAAGACCGAGCCGGTCATGGTGAGCCTAGCCTGTCCTGAGCCTGGCCGAAGGATCGAACCATTGAACGGGTTGAACGATTGGAACGGGCCGATCTTTTAGTAGATCGTGACCTCGGATGTCAACAAA
>CAYZJE010000394.1:0-3525 GCA_964478485.1 uncultured Syntrophobacter sp.
TTCGATGTTGCTGCATGTGCCGGCACTCGCCGGCTTCGTCGCCGCCACCGAAGATTATTTTCGCTTGGATTCGGCGCTCAGCGACGCCGACCGCGAGATCGTCATCCTTGCCGCGGCGCGCGAGCTGGGCGCGCACTATCCGTGGATGCGCCACGAAGCGCGCGCCCGTCAAGCCGGCGTACGCCTTGAGGTGATCGAGACCTTGCGGGCCAAAGGCTCCATTGCCGGATTCACTTCGCGAGAAAAATTACTCGCGGAAATTCCTCTCAGCCTGCTGCGCGAGCACCGCTTGTCGGATGAATTGTTCGGCCGCGCCGAACGGGAGCTCAGCCGCCGCCAACTGGTCGAGGTCATCGCTCTGGTCGGCCACTACAGCACCATCGGCTTTGTCGCCAACGCTTTCGAACTACCCGCGCCCGCGGGCAGCCAGACGTTTTAGAAAGACGCATATGAGCAAACTACCCAACGCGACACGCGATGGACTGTCGGCGGAACAGCAAAAGATTTGGGACCATGTTTTCGAGGGCCGCACCGGCGGCGGCGGTCCTTACTCGATGCTGATGCATTCGCCCGCGATGGCACAGCACTTCGCCGCCACGGAAGATTACTTTCGCAACCATTCGCTGTTACCCGACGCGGATCGCGAGATCATCATCCTCACAGCGGCGCGCGAGGTGAGCGCCCATTATGCCTGGAGCCGACATGAAATCCGCGCGCACAAAGTCGGTATCCGTCCGGAAACAATCGAAGCGCTGCGCGCCCGCGCCGACGCTGACCAATTCACCGGCAGAGAAAGATTACTGGTGGAATTTACCCGCACGCTGATGCATCAACATGAGCTGCCAGACGATTTATTCAAGCGGATGGAAGGTGAATTTGGCCAGGTAAAATTTGTCGAAGCGGTCGGTCTGCTTGGTCACTATATCACCATCGGCACGGTGATCAGAATGTTCGATGTAAAACCGCCCGAGGGCAGCAAGACATTTTAGCGCAAGGGCCGCGCAATGAGCCATTACCATACCTGAACGTGGATTCATCTAATCATTGGCGAGAAACGCGTCGCGGTATCCCTCTTGGCGCGCCAAAGACTGACGCAAAGATTCCGCTTGATCCTGCGCGTCGAGCGAACCGACGCGCACACGATAAAAAGTTTGGCCCTTCACGATTGCCTGCACGACATAACTGTCATAACCGGCGCTCTTGAGCCGCTCTGCCAGAGCGTCGGCAACATCCCGCGCCGGCGCCGCGGAAATTTGCACGGACCATTTCTTGTCCGTTTCGACATTAGCGGGCGCAGCGATTGCCGGTGAACTTCGCGCTACGGTCGAACCCGCGTGTTGCGCGGCAGCGTCCCCAGCTGGGCTCTTCGAGACCGACAGCGGTAGAGTTTTGTCCGAGGTTGTAGTGGTAATCGCAGGCTCCATGCTCGTCGGCAGCCATCCGGGAATGTGAATCGAGATATCTCCTGCCACGTCGCTGACGGCAACATTCTGCTCATTTAGATCGACCACGACATTCTCTGCCAGCGCTGGCATCCAAGCCAAAGGCTTTGCGCTGTCTGCCCTTTGGCGAAACTCTTCTCCGGTGAGTATGCCGAGATAAAAACTAACCGCCATGGAGACGGCAAACAGCGCGATCAACGCGGCGCCCTGCGCGCGTTCGAAATAGTAGCGCGGCTGAGCTGCGGGCGGGCTTTCCCGCTCGTGCATGGAAAACTCCTCCAGATCGATCTGCGCATGATCGAGATCGCCCAAAGGCAACTCGCTTTCTGCTCGGTCAGCGGCGGACGGCACCGGTTCCTTAAGCGCCACTTCGGTCTGCCGCACCGGACCGAATCTCTCGATCAGTTCGGCTGCTTTACGCTTGCGCACATCGGCCGAGTAAAGTTGGAAAGTAAACCTGGTCGGCCGATGGCGTCGGGCCTGCGAGTCGCTGTCAATTCGGTGGCGCAGCAAAGCGTCCTGAAGGTTGTCCGACTCGCCGATGAACAATTGATGATTGAAGTTGAACAGGCCGTACACGCCGGAGCTTGGCGGCACACAAGCACGAATCACGTCGGGGCTAAAAGTATAGTAACGTCCGTTGGGTTGCCAAGACATTTTCTACCTCATCGTCTCGGTCTGGAAAGCACGGCGCGGTTTGAACCACTGGCTCAAGGTGATAGCATTGAACAGCGCTGGGATTAAATTAGCTGATTCCGAAGGGTTTGTCACGACGAGATCGAGCCAAGAAGAGTTGAGAATTGTAATAGAGTACCGTGCAAAGACACCGAGCAAGCTGTTTAACTTGGCTCAGCTCGACACGGCATTGACGGACAGGCCGGAAGTAAAATTAGCTCTGGAGAAAAAATTAAAAGCCTATCTTCAGTGGTTTAACAACGGTCTCGCCACGAACAACCTTTACCACTAGCAGGCCGGCGAGTTTAGCTGGTACATGTTTCGACAAGCCAAGAGGGCGGGTTTGAAACCCGCCCCTACTTTTTCTTTGCGCTCTTTTGGTTCGACCGTTCGAGAAGCCTCACGGCAGGCTTCCTCGACGGCCTTCAGTTCCGAGCCCGTCGAGGAATCACCATGAGCGGTCCCTTCTTCCGATCGCCCTGAGCCCAGTCGAAGGATACGGCTAATTCTCTTCGTCTTCTTCCCCCAGCATCGTGCCCCGGCAGCGCCGTGCGCCACACAGACAAGCGTGCTCGCGCTTAGCCTTCTTGGTATGGCGTTCGCCGATTTGCAGATTGTAATCGTAGGCGAGTTCTTCTCCCGGCTTGATGTCGCGGCGCGCATCGATAAAAACTCGATGGCCTTCCTCCTCGATCTCGCAATTGGGCTGACAGGCGTGATTGATCCAGCGCGCCGAGTTGCCGCCCCGGGTCGCATCGATCACTAGACCGCCGTCGACGGAGAAGAGCATCGTGTGTGAGGAATTCTCATGCAGCTTGCCAAAGCGCCGGTCAGCTTCTTTGTCGGTGATCAATTTCCCCTTGTACTCGATGATCCGCGTGCCTTTGGCAATTGGCCGGAGCGCAAACACGCCGCGCCCATGGATCGGCGAGTAGCGCACGACAATACGGCGGCGGATTGTTTTCATGGCTGTGGGCACTTCTACTCTAGCCTGGTTTATTCATGCTACGAGGAAACCTGTCGACACTCTGTCGATCGAGGTGTGACCCTGTAGGAACGAAGGCACCGGCGCGAATGTTTCATTTTGTTCTCGGAGCGCGGCACGATGTTTGACCTTTTCACTGCTGATCTCATAAGCTACTTAACCCGCACGCATCTTCAAGGCGCAACTGTTTTGCCTTCGTTCCGGAAGGGTTGCACCTCGATCGCAGTTTTATCGCGAAAAATACGGGCTAGCACAACGCCGCGTTAGCGATCCTCGTCCATCCCCTTGACGAACTGCATCATCCGATTCGCCGGCGCCTGGTCTTGATACTGACCGAAAAGCCGTTGGCGCATGCGGTCGACTTCGCCGCTCTGCAGGCGCTCGTACAACTGGCTGCGCTTGCCGAACGGCGTCATCACCATA
>CAYZJE010000395.1:0-8035 GCA_964478485.1 uncultured Syntrophobacter sp.
GTGTCGCAATACCGTTCATGGTTCGAGAACCTCACCACGAACGGTATTGCTCGATCGCGAATTCAACTACTTATCCGTTCGCCCTGAGCGTGTCGAAGGGCTCCGAGTGAATTGCGACACAGTCTCCAAGGGGAGAAGGAAAAAGACAGAAGATCCTTCCTGATCGTTGACTACCCCAGTGTGCGCTTCAACCAATCCGTCACGATCTTCGACACTCGATCCTCCGCGCCGACGTAGAAATGGTCGCAGTTGTCGACGATAACCACTTTGCACTGGCCGGCGCACTTTTCTTTGAAGCGTTCGGCGGGATAGTTTTCTATGGGTTCTTGGTCGCCGCGGATGAAGAGCACGGGGCATTGGATTCGCTTGGCGTTCTCGACCAGGTCCGGCGCGTTGGTTAGCCGGTCGAGATAGGTGCGCGCGGAGATCACCCACCACCAGGCCGGGATAAGCATGAGTTGTCTTGGCTTGCCTGCGGCTACCAGTGCTTCGGCCTCTTTCTTTTGTGCCTCGGTATCACCGGCCAGTGAAAAATTGCGCGCTGCTGTCGGATTGCTCATTCGGTTCCCGCCTGCATGGGCGGATAACAGGATCAAAGCTTTTGTCTCCGGATGGTGCGCCACATGTTCGCTGGCGAGCACGCCACCGTTGCTGTGACCGATGACGATCGGATTCGCGAATCCTTTACCGGCCAAATATTTTGCCACGAGGTCATTGTCTTCGACGCCTTCAGCGATGGTTTGATAGGCGCCGCCGACGCATTCGCGGCTGTCGTAGGTGCTGACGGAGTCGTGACCGCGCCGATTAAACGCGAGATATTCGTAGCCCAGCGCCGTGATATGGGGCGCGAGGAAGCGAGCGGCGCAGACGTAGAAGTTCATCTGATTGCCGTGACAGTACATCGCCGCGCCTTTGCTTGGGCCGTCGGGCGTGTAATAGGCGCCATCGAGGGGATGAGTCGGCGTCGGGATGCTGATGAGTTCGGTGCGCATTCGTGAAAGTCCTTTCGCTTCCAGGTTTTCTTCCGACGGCTTATTACAAGGGGTAAAAAAATGATAGAGCTAGAAGCTGTCAAAGAAAGGGGATCGACTCATGACTGGAGAAAAAAAAGCGCCGTTCCGCGCCAATCACGTCGGTAGTTTGCTGCGTCCGCCCGAGCTGCGCGACGCGCGCGACAAACATGCAAAAGGTGAAATCACGGCGGCGCAGTTGCGCGAAGTCGAAGACCGCGCAATTCGCGCTGCGGTGAAGATGCAGGAAGATGTCGGCATGCAGGGGATCACCGATGGCGAATTTCGCCGCACGCTTTGGCACGCGGACTTTCTAAGCCAGATCGAAGGCGTGAAAGTCGTCGAAGGTTTGCTGCCTGAGTCAGCCAAGCATTTTCAAAGTCCTGGCTCCGACGTGCAGCGTTCGCCGACGCAGTTTGTGGTCACCGGCAAGTTGCGCCATTCGCGCGCGGGTATCGAAGTCGAGAATTTTAAGTTTCTTGCTTCCGTTACCAAGCAGACCGCCAAGCAGTGCATTCCGTCGCCGTCGCTAGTGCATTTTCGCACCGGCCGTGGCGGTGTCGACAAAGCGGCCTATCCAGAAATGGCAGAATTCTTCGCCGATCTGGCGCGGGTTTTCCGCGAAGAAATCGCTGGGCTTGCCGCCGCCGGCTGCACTTATTTGGAAATCGACGATGTGAACTTCGCCTATCTCTGCGATCCCAAGATGCGCGAGGGCGCGAAGAAGATCGGCGAAGATCCCGACAAGCTGCCTTCTCTGTATGCGAATCTGATCAATGAGTGCATCAAGGACCGCCCGGCGAACATGTCGGTATGCACCCATCTGTGCCGCGGCAACTTCGCCAGCGCCTGGGTCGCCGAAGGCGGTTACGATCCGGTGGCCGAAGTGTTGTTCAACGAATTGAAGGTCGATGGTTATTTCCTCGAGTTCGACACGGCGCGCGCCGGCAACTTCGCGCCGCTGCGCTACATGCCCAAAGATAAGAAGCTGATTCTCGGTTTGGTGACAACGAAAACCGGCGCGCTGGAAAAACCCGACGATCTCAAGCGGCGCATCGATGAGGCCGCGAAGTTAGTGCCGCTCGACCAGCTCGGCATCAGCCCGCAGTGCGGCTTTTCCAGCACGGTGTTGGGCAACAAGCTGACGGTGGACGATCAGATCGCGAAACTAAAGCTGGTCGTCGATGTCGCGCGGGATGTGTGGGGGAGCGCGTGATCAGTTGAAACTAATTTCACCGGCGCCGCATCTAAAATAGAAATCCGAGGCTTTCGTTTCTCATGCGGCTAGATTTCGGAGATTAATGGATCGATGGCGAAGCCACAAACGATAGAACCCGCTCATGAATTTGCGACGATCTCCCGCGACGAAATCCTCGCGCGCTTGCAGGATCGCGCTCTGGCGCTGGTCAACGTCATGCCGGCGGATTCATTTAAAGCCGGGCATATACCGGGTTCCATCAATCTGCCGATTGCCGACATCGAGCTTAAAGCGCCCCGGCTGCTTGCCAATCTAGAGCAAGAGATCGCGATCTATTGCGCCGGCCCGACGTGACCGCTCGGCAAGCAAGCGGTCGGCTTGCTCGCGGCGATGGGCTACCCAAAATTGCGCTACTACGTCGGCGGCATGGCGGATTGGCTGGAGAACGGCGGAGCGGTTGAGCAGGTTGAAATGCCGCCGCCGGCGCCAGCCGGTTCAGTCGCTTCAGCGGGACCATCTCATCGGCTCTCGTGGTTGGAAGTTATTGCCGGCCTTTCATTGGAGAAACTCGTCGGGATTTGGCTCGGCATGATTGTGGTTTTCGGTTTGATTTACTGGCTTGCGGGGATCGGCATGGGCTGGGGACTTCACGCTGGCAACGCCGCTGTCAAACCCGACCTCGATGGTCTTGGCACAGCGATCTATTTTAGCTTTGTCACCGCGCTGTCGATCGGCTATGGCGATGTGACGCCGGTCGGCGCGCTGAGGTTCTTCGCCGTCATCGAGGGCGCCGCCGGCTTGCTCATTTTCGGCTGCGTCATTTCTAAATTGGTTTCGCGCCGCCAGGAAGAGTTGACCGAAGAGATTCACCGGACAACTTTCGAGGACCGTTTGGACCGAGTGCGGACCAATTTGCATCTGGTCTTTTCCGATCTCGGTTCGGTGCAGCAACTGCAACTGGAGCAGGACGTGTTGCCTGAGTTAGTCATGCGCCGCTTGGAAAGCACCGTGCGGGTCTTCCGTGGCGAGCTGCAAGCGGTGCACGATTTGCTCTATCGCTCTCAGGTCATGCCGGACGAAGAGAACATGGATTCGCTGTTGGCGAACTTAGTCATTTGTCTTGAGGGTCTGGTGGATATTAGCGGTTCCTTGCCGGCGGCGCGTTCGCCCGCGCTCAACACGGGACTTCGTTCGATCAGTAGTCTCGCCAACGAGATCTGCGGCGAGTGCGTACCGCGCGTTTATGCACCGGGGTTGAAGGATTCGATGGATCAAATCCAAGAATTGTCTCGGCGCATTGCGTAACGTTCCGCGCTCTCTCACTTGTTGACCGAATCGACAAAGCCGCTCTTTTCCAACTGTTCGGCGATCGAGAAGTCGACGAATTGTTCCGGTTTCGGCAGCGGCTTTTTTCCTGGGAATTGGTTCTCGATCATAAATTGGACCGCTTTGAGCGACGGGCGCGGGCTTTTCTGTATCGTCGGCGCGTAGTCTTGCCAGGCGCCTTCCAAGATTTCGTCGTCGGTGAGTTTGCCATATTTACCCAAGATTTTTTTGCTGAATTCTTTATCGGTGCGATAGCGCTGCATGCCGCGGGTGAAGGCGCGCATGAAGCGCAGCGCCGTATCGCGCTGCTGGGCGAGAAAGGCGCGCGTCGTGATCACGGTGCCGTTGATGTCCTCGACGCCGATATCGGCGAAATTAACCAGTTCGCGCATGCCGAGTTTGATCGCCTTGGGATAAAGCGGATAACTCAGCGGCGCGGCTTGCACGGCGCCATGTTGCAATGCCGCGAAGACTTCCGGCTGAGCGCCAAAAGTCAAAAGTGCGACGTCTTTGTTGGGCTCCAGGCCAAACTGTTTCAATGCGATCCGCACGACCTGATCGGATGTCGAGCCGAAGGTCGTGATGCCGGCCTTCTTGCCCCTCAAATCGGACGGCTGCTTGATCTCTGGGCGGGCGATGAGACGAAACGGTGAGACGGTACCCGTGGCGCCGATGATCACAACCTCGGCGCCGGCGACGTTGGCGGTGAGCGCCGCGATGGCTCCGGCTTGAATGATCGGCGCGCTGCCGCCGAGCATGGCGGCAACCATTCTCGTGCTGCCGCCGACGCGGATCAGTTCGACATCCAAACCTTCGGCGCTAAAATAGCCCGCTTCCTTGGCGATCCACGCGGTCGCCCAGCTGCCGGCGAAACTGGGATACAAGAGGCGAAGTGGCGTCGTGGCCGTGGCAGCCAGCGCGCCGAGTGGAATTACGCTGCAAATTATCAGCGCGGCGATGAGCGCGATTTTTCTGCCAAACATGATTCCTCCAGGGCGTCGCCAATGCATTGGCTTCTTTTGTGGCTGCGTTATAGACATTGAGAGATAGCGATTATTTATGCAACGCGAAGATACATCAAAGATGACACCGAAGAAAAGCGCCAGGGCGGAAATTGATCGAGCAGCCGGCGCACGGGCCGATGCATTTTGGCCACAGGTCGGCCCGGTGTTTTTTCTAACGGCGATCTTTCTGCTTAACTTTATTTCCCGGGTGATTTTCTCGCCGCTGCTGCCGACGATTGAAAAAGAGCTAGCGATCGGCCACGGCCAAGCAGGCTTCTTTTTCTTTCTCATCGCCGCCGGCTATTTGAGCGGTCTGCTAAGTTCAGGATTCCTGTCATCGCGATCGACCCATCGGGTAACTATTCTCACCGCCGGTTTTGGGGTGGGAGTGGCGCTCTTGGTGCTGTCGGCTTCGAGCAGCCTCTGGGCGATGCGTGTTGGTTTGTACGCGTTGGGATTAGCCGCCGGCCTTTACATGCCGTCGGCGATCGCGACGATCACGGCGCTTGTCGATCAGCGTCATTGGGGCAAGGCGATTGCCGTGCACGAGCTCGCGCCGAATTTAGCATTTTTCACCGGCCCCTTTGTCGCCGAACTGTTTCTGAGCCGCTCCTCTTGGCGCGCGGCTTTGGCCACGCTCGGTGCCCTATCCGTCATCATCACCGTGGCTTACTACCGCTACGGGCGCGGCGGCAGGTTCGCCGGCGAATCGCCGGCATCGAGCGCATTCGGCGCGCTGCTGCAGAGCTCGGCGTTCTGGATCATGTTGATTCTTTTCGGCTTGGGCGTGAGCGCTACCGTGGGAGTCTACGCGATGTTGCCGGTCTATCTTGTCAGTGAGCGCCACGTCGAGGCGAGCTGGGCGAATACGCTGACCGCGTTGTCGCGCTCCTACGGACCGATACTGGGCGTGCTCGGTGGCTGGGTTTCGGACCGGCTCGGCCCGAAGCGGACCATGGTCGTGAGTCTGTTTGTTACTGGTGTTTTGACGTTGCTCTTAGGCTTGGCTCCGGACAACTGGATCAGTGCAGCGGTGATCGTCCAGCCTGCTCTTGCGGTCTGGTTTTTTCCAGCAGGATTTGCCGCTCTAGCGGTGATCGCACCGCCTCAGGCGCGCAATCGTGCGGTCGGCTTTACCATCCCTTTTGGCTATCTGAACGGCGGCGGCGCGATCCCGACATTTATCGGTGTCATGGGTGACGCGCACTTGTTCGGGCTGGGTTTTATGGTCGCCGGTATCTTGATCATTGGGGCGGGTGTTCTTGCCATGTCGCTCAAGTTGCCGGGTGCCAGCAAAGTCCTGCACTGATTTTCAGTTGTCAGCGCCACGCCGGCTGGTCTATAAGTTTGGTTATTCCTGGTTTCCTGTTAAGAAGAATTCACCACAGAGGCACAGAGTTCGCATGGTTCGACAGCAGGCTCACCACGAACGGAGGAAAGCCGCACATCCTGAGCCTTAGTCGAAGGACGCGCCTCGGCGGTGCAATCTCCGAGCCGTGTTTCACAGGAAAGCTTGTAGACGCATAAGTTTTGCCATGATGAAGCTGGAAGAATTTGCCGCAAAGATTCGCGAGAATAATGAGATCGTCGTCTTCACCGGCGCTGGGATCAGCACGGAGTCCGGCATACCGGATTTTCGCAGCCCGGGCGGTATCTGGACGCGCTATCGCCCGGTGACTTTTCAGGAATACATGAGCAGCGAAGCGGCGCGCATCGAAGCATGGAAGCGACGGCTCGACGGCTGGGAGCAATATAAAAAGGCCAAGCCTAACGTCGGCCATTATTTCGTGCAGTCGCTGAGCGTGAAGGAAAAGTTGATCGGACTAATTACGCAAAACGTCGACGGCTTGCACAGCATAGCCGGGGTGCCAGACGATCAGATCGTCGAGCTGCACGGCTCGAACCGAAAAATTCTCTGCATGAGTTGCGGTAAAGCGTTCGAGCCCGAGCCGATCGTTAATCGCCTGTTGCGCTTAGTCGGCGAGTTTTCTTCGCCCAAGTGCGATGACTGCGGCGGCATTCTCAAGTCAGCGACGGTGTCCTTCGGCCAGGCCATGCCCGAGCAAGCGATGCTCCTAGCGCAGGAGTGGACCGAGCAGGCGGAGATTTTCATCGTCATGGGCTCATCGTTGCAAGTTCAGCCGGCGGCGTCTTTTCCAGTGGTGGCGAAACGCAACGGCGCGCTGCTGGCGATCATCAATCGGGAAGAAGGACCGTTGGATGATATCGCGGATTTCGTCCACAACGGCGCCATCGGCGAGTTCTGCGGCAAGTTCGGCGAGATGATCGCCGACGGATGAGGCGGATTTGAAGGATTGGCCGCAAAGAACGCAAAGGGCGCAAAACCGGAAATTAAATTTGTAGGGGCGCGATTTATCGCGCCCTCGGGCGAAATGCGGCGAGCACTTAGCCGCAAAGGATGCACCCCCACCTTCATCCTCCCCCGCGCGCGGGGGAGGACAGAGGAGGGGGATATTCCACCGCGATAAAGCACTGGAGGTTTGCATGGCTGATTGGAAAATGATCGATGCCGATGGACACATTCGTGAAGTCGAGAGCGACGTGTTCGAATACTTACCGGACTATTACAAGGCGCGGCGCGAGGCGGTGCTTTATTTTCCGCTGTTGCCGCATCACGGTTGGCACCGCCAAGCGGGGCGGGCGGGAATAGGTGCGTCGTTTTTGATTCCAACTTTGGCGGATTGGCAGCAGGCGCTCGATCAAGGCAACCTCGAAGCCGCGGTGGTCTATCCGACGCGCTTCATGCATATCGGCCAGGTGGGCATGACGGATTTCGCCGTCGATTTAAGTCGCGCTTACAACGACTATCTGCACGATAAATTTCTGCGGCACGAATCGCGATTAAAAGGAATCGCTGTTTTGCCGCTACAGGATGTTCCAGCGGCGGTTGCCGAGTTGCGCCGCGTGGTGAAGGATTACGGCATGGTCGGCGCCGTGCTGCCTGCCGATGGTTTGCCGCGGCCATTGGGCCATCCGGAGTTTCATCCGATTTACCAGGAAGCGAATCGTTTGGGCTGCATGCTCGCCGTGCACTCGCAAAACTCTTTGCGCAATAACGATCTTTTCATGTGGCGCGGCGAAGCGGCGACGCTGGCCCATGTCTGGCCGCAGATGCGCCAGTTCACCAATTTTATGTTCTCCGGATTACTCGGCAGGCTGCCGGATCTGAAAATCGCTTTCCTAGAAGCGGGCTGCGGCTGGGTGCCTTATCTCATGAGCAAGATGGGAAACCGCATGGGTGAAGCGATGCCGCCGGCGAAGCTGATCGAACGCGGGCAAATTTATTTTCAATGCGGCGAAGAGATGACGACCGGCCGGGATTTAGAATTGCTTGGCGACGAGTGCTTGTTCTGGGCGTCCGACTTTCCGCACGAGGGCATCGTGAGTATGAAGAAAGCGGTGCAAGAGTTTCTTGATCGCGAAGATATTCCCGAGGTATCCAAGCGGAAGATCAGCTACGACAATCCGAAGAGGCT
>CAYZJE010000396.1:0-1632 GCA_964478485.1 uncultured Syntrophobacter sp.
GCTTTGGGCTTTCGTTGTCCATCCGCTTAGCCCTTCTTATTCACGACAATTTGCTCGGCCCGGACATTCACGACAAATTGTTCCAATGGTTTTGGCGGCGGGCCTTCAACATTTCTGCCGTTGAGATCGAAATGGCCGTTATGACAGGCACACCAAATATGATTAACGTCCGAACGGTATTGCACGATACACGCAAGATGAGTGCATACCGCAGAAAACGCCTTAAGCTCCCCGTTGCTGTCTTTAATTAATATCGCCGGCTGGCTGCCGAAGCGAAAGATTTGGCCGCTGTTGGCCTTCACGTCATTCGGTTTAATCGGCAAAGTTACCGTGCTCGCCGTTGATTCTTCCACTTCAGGAGGAATCAGATATTTGCTCAACGGGTAGGTTACCGAAACCAGGAACGCTCCCGCCGTGGTGCTTAAAAACCAGTTGAGAAAGTTTCGCCGTCCGTTATCGAAGGCTAAGGATGTTTCCTCATTGGCCATGTTAAAAAATTCCCTCTTTTTACTATTTCGGTTTGCGCTCCATTTGGCGAATCTTGAGAATCAAACCCACCACCAGAGCGAAAATAATCAACGCCGAAATCGCCAGACCCTTGCGCCGAAATTGCAATTCGTCGAGCGCTTTCAAGCCCCGTGCGTAAGCCTTCTCACTCACTTTCATTCCAGGCTCGACTTCCTTGTCCAACAGCGCCTGATCAAATCCGTGGATCGCCGCGCGCGCTTTAATCAGCGCGGTCTTCGCCTCGCTCAATTCAAATAGAGGCTGGCTCACTTCCATGCCGGCATGTTCTGCATTCCCAAGAGTAAGCTGCGCTTTTTCATAGCCATTCTTCAGACGATCGATGGAACTGAACATACTGGCCGCGAGAGTTGCTCCCGTAGAAGTTGGCGTATGACAAGTCGCGCAGGCCGATTTGTCGCCAGTACTGAGCATCGCATCGCTAGTCTCAAGGATCGCGTGATTGCTATGACAGCTGGCGCAGCCGGGAATGCCCATTTGCACGAAGATCTTGCTATGCGGACTCTTGTTGAACAATTCGCTGTTCACCGGGTGACACTGGCCACAAACATTGACTACGGACGAAATTCCCGGCGGCGCCGCGCCGTGATTGCCATGGCAGTCGTTGCAGGTCGGCGCCGACAGATCGCCTTTGCTCGCCATCATTTTCCAGTGAACGCTCTTTTTATACTTCTCGACCTGGTCGGTGGGAATTTTGTACGGCGCCATGTATTCCTTGTTGGCGTGACAAGAGCCGCAAGTCTCGGCGACGCGAGTCGGATGAACCGACGAACGCCCATCGTTGGCGGGACGGATCGAGTGAGGTTTATGACAACTGGCGCAAGTCGCGACTTTCTCATCCTTCTGTTCTCTCAGTCTACGGCCATGAACCGAGGTGTTGTATTCGGCAGCTTGGTCGACGCGCAGCGACGGATTATATCGCCGCATGAAATTCGCATCCGAGTGACACCGGCCGCACACTTCGACAACCTGCGCACGCGTGGGCTTACCGATGTAACCTTTTTTCCGGTCCATGCCCTCAAGGCCCATAATAGTGGCGTCACCGCCGTGACAGGCGACGCAGCCAAAACCTTTCGCTGCATGGATGTCCGCTTTGTAGAGCTCTGC
>CAYZJE010000397.1:0-17051 GCA_964478485.1 uncultured Syntrophobacter sp.
AGCGATAGGTGTCCCACAAACGTCGATATTTTCGCATCCCCAAATCATGCCAGATTTTTTGACTGTTGAAACCGTCAATTCTCCCTCGTACTCAGGCTGTTTTCACCCCTACTTTTACCCACTCGCGAAGGAGATGATCCATTTTTCATTTTAGAAATTAATTCCACTCTCGGTTGTTCGGTGTTTGTGTCCACATAAGTTCATGTTTTTCTTACCCCCAATTTTTTTGTAGAATCCTCTATGGCAAATCTACTTGCCGCCCGCCTGATGAGCATGTTTTAACACTTCCGCAGCGTCGAGCATCAATGACTTCCCGCCCAATTTGTAGTGGGGCCAGGCACCTGACCTGAGTTTCCTTTTGACTGTCTCGACGTTCAGGCCAAATACTTTCGATGCCCGTTCAGGTGAAATTAAATTATACCCGTCGACGTTGATTTTATCGTTCATTTCGTCTCCTTACGCTGCGCCAAAAAAAAGGCCCAAAAGGCGGGTGACTGCTCACCTCGCCGATGGACCTCCGACCACCAAACTGAATTTACTCTACCAGATGAGCAATTTGGAGTCAAGCATTTGACGACATTTAGCTACATTTAGGAGACGTGGTTTTGCGAACCGTTTTGTACGTTTAAAAAAAAACTCCGGCGCTTTGCGAGGCGCTTTAGGGGCGACGTTTCTACAAAGCGGAGAAGGCTTTTTATTCAGGGAAAAATCTACACGGATCAACCTACAAACGTGTTGGCCAGGAGACGCCCTTTTCCAGCCCCTGGATTGCAAGCGGGGCCCCTTGGCTCCGACGAATTTTTGCTTTACGAACCCATGCCACCGGCCTCGATGTAGGGGCGGCCTACGTATGAGGAGCGGTCGAGGTGAGCACTGGTGCCTCAACGGTAACCGACCGCCGAGAAGTAGGCCCGCAGGCACGGCCAACCTGGAACCTACGCCGTTCGCCCACCCACGCAGCGCAGTGCCCATCGCCTATTAGCCTGTCGCCCAGGCTACGCACCCGGACCGCCCCCCTCGCCGCTCATCCACGTCCACGCACCCAGGCCGCCGTCCCTGCCCGCAGCCGCGCACCAGCCCCGCAACCAAGCCTTAGCGATAACACCCCTTCTCGCTGGCCACGGCTCCATACCTCTCGGCTAACACTCTTCCCCATGTGCTGCGCACCTAAAGGAAGGCAACCGCTATTACAATGGAGCCGTTCATCAGCAAGACAGGGTTCCTTCTCCACCGCCACCCTCTAACAGGCACCACCCTACCGTATCGATAAGGCTTCCACCCCGAAGGACGCTCGAACCGGCTCGTACTAGGCCGCGCCCAACTCGCTAGGTGGGGGGACGCTGGACGCTACGGAACGAAGGCTAGGCCACAGCCGCAACTCCAACGGCCTTTCTGGTAGTTGATCGTCACGTTCCCAGGCTAACGTCACGCTCTTCATTGACACCACCCGCCCATGCGAAGTTGACTGTCTGCGCTGCTCGATTCCATTGAAACGTATGTTGATTCACGTAAGCGAACTTTCAACGTAATCAATTCGCTTCGACAAACAACTTCGCGCCCGTTTGCCTCAAGGCTCCCGCTGAGAATGATCACTCATCTTATTTCCACAACTGCCACCAGGGATGAGGTTTAACCACCCAGTCAACAGGGACACAGATAGAGCGCCGCTGTGTAAGTTGTTTCGCTCTTTCTTCACATTCTTTAACTGTGTCGAAGAAAGCGAACTGGCCGCCACCAAAGGTTGCCAAATCCCATTTATATACGGGGCGACCGGGATCAGACTCAACTCCTGTCTTACCTACATAAGGCGCTTGGACTATTATCCACCCGCACCAAAGGGTAAAAAAGAATCTGGCCAATCTTGTTTTCATCATGCCTCCATTTTTCCCGCTGTCACGTTGGGGATCACCACGTTAGGAAGTCCTAGCGCCGTCCTGGAAGATTGCTGCACGGGACCGTCATATCGGTTGGACGGCCTGTGTCAAGCGCACACGTCTGCACCATCATTACCTGCACCGATCACTGCCAGTAACAATCCGAAGGCGACGATGTTTTTGCTACCAATTTGCTACCACATTGAGCCAACCCCACCCGCACCGGGGTAGACTCGAACCCCTTGCCGGGGGTCCATTTACCTATGCCAATTGCCTGCCGATTCATCTCAGTTTAGGTCCTTCGGTCGAGTCTGAGAATGCATGAACTGCGGCGCGGTGAGCGGGTGCTCGTGAGTTGTTGAAGCTACAATAGGACAGGAAGAAAACGGGTCGGTCGACGGTAGTCGTCCGGCCCGTTTTGGTTCCCGTCCAAAGCTGGTCCGGGAACGAGGCTCGATTAAAAACAGAATTAGTTGAAATGAGAGACGGCGATGGCGAGCGAACAGATTTCACTATTCGATGACAGCGCGCTGGACCTTAAACCAGAATCCACGGGCCTGATGTTAGTTTCGCAGCGCAGACGGCCGCTGACGAAGGCTCAGCAGACTTTCAATCGTTTGGTCGCAAGGATCGAAACGCTCCGGTTGAAACTCGATGGCGAGACCCGGCGGCTCGACGATGCTCTAGCCTATTACGGCGAACACCTTCATCCGCGACTGCGGCGTCAGACGGAATTGCGCAAGGGACTGGTGCGCGCGCTCGCGGCCTTCCTGGACGATAAGGGCTTGAAGCCGAAAAGCGCGCGCTCAACGCTGCGCCAGGTCATTGCAAAAGAGCTGCAAGAAATCCTTTTCCAGGAGGGCGCGTTATCGGACGACGACCTTCGTGCCCTGTTCGAGCGTGTCCACGGACGCGGCTTCGAGGAAGTCGCGCGTGAGGAGTTCGAGGAGACGCGCGAGCAAATCGAATCGATGTTGAGCGATTTTGGTATTGACATCGACCTTTCTGACATCAAGCCCGGAATGAGCGAGGAAACGCTAGCCGCCAAGGCCGCCGAAACGATGGCTCGTTTGCGACGGGAGGTTGAAGAAAACCAGCAGTCCTCCAGCCCGCGGCGCCGCAAGAACCAACGGCAGATGGAAAAGGAAGAACGCCAGCGGCAGGCGGAGGAACTCCGCAAAAAGACGGTTGCGACCATTTACAAGCAGCTCGCCAGAGTGCTCCATCCCGATCTGGAACTCGATGCCGCGCTCAGGCGGCAAAAAGAAGTCCTCATGCAGGAACTCACCGTGGCCTACCGCAACAACGACATGGTCACACTCCTGCGGTTAGAGATGGAATGGATCGAGCGTGAAGAAGGCAACATCGAACATCTGACGGACGAGAAACTAGCCATCTACAATCAGACGCTGAAGGAACAGATTGAAAACCTGGAACGGGAAATTTACGAACTCCCGTACCATCCCCGATACCAGCCCATCGCCGTCCCCGACGGCCCGTTCGGGGTCCGTATACAAGCCGACGGACCCGCCCAAGCCCACGCGCTGGACGACGCCAACGCCGGCATGGAAGCAAACACTCGCGACCTCCAGTCCAGCAACGGGCTTGTCACGCTAAAGGCCATAGTCCAGTCCTATCGCGAGGAACAGCGCGCCATAAAAAGAGAGTTGAGAAGCTTTCGCTTCTGACGCGGAGTTATAAGCCGGTTATACTACAGGAATTATTCAGGTTGCAGGCTTTTGTATTGTGCTTTCGAGATTGATGCTTGACCTTGGTCTCATTTTACCGGGCTTGCGCCATAGATAAAGATTTGACCCTCCAGCGCCAACTAGTAGATCGACTCAATGGCGTACTAGAACCGATACTTGCTGAAGTTCTGAACTTACGGTTAAAAAACACCGCCCTCCGCCGCACCCGCGACCTGCTGTTGCCCAAGCTCATCGCAGGCGAGGTGGATGTGTCGGAACTCGACATCGCGGTTCCCGAGGAGGTTACATAATGATCATTGGAGGCATCAAATATGGAAGCACGTAATCGAATTCTGAAAGACTGGTACGGAAAGGTCCAGCGGGGTGAAATTAAGTTGCCACGTTTTCAGCGGCATGAGGCATGGGACCGGCAACGTATATCCAGTCTCATCGAGACGGTTGTCCATGACCTCCCCTTAGGCATCACGCTGACGCTGGAAGTCGGCGATAAGGAAAAGTTCATCTCCCGCTTTTTGGAAACAACCACGCCGAAAGAAGGTCAGCGCGTTCTTGAACACCTCCTTGATGGACAGCAGCGGCTTACCGCACTATGGCGGGCGTTTCACAATAACTACGAGTGGGAAACCTATTTCATCTACATCAAGGAATTCGACAATTATGAAGGTCCGATGAAAGGAAAGGGGTCAGACTTTGATATCGATTCTGCTGAAAAACTATCCGTTCATCCTTCGAGAGCCTCAGGACGAACGGCAGAGCGATCGAAATCATTGGAGATTTTTCCGTTCATGCTGAGCCTGTCGAAGCATTCTTGGGGTTTTTCAGCAGAATCGATATCACGACTATCTTGACAGGTGAAAGGCGGTTTACTCAATACTCGGTCGCTTGACGACTCACCAGTTCGACGATATAGCTCCCGGCAGAAAAATTAGGTTGTCTAAATTTCTTATACAGATACAGGCAAATGGCTACTCCATAGCAGCCGGTGCTTGAAGGCGGTGGGTCAATGGCCGCCTCCTGTTTTCACGCCGCTAACGCCTTAAGCACAGCCTTCGGGTCAGTCTTGATCGCTCGCAGCAGAGCCTTTGCCGGCCCAGTGGGCTCTCGTCTGCCCTGTTCCCAATTGCGCAAAGTACCGACGTCAACGTGCAGGAGCTTCGCGAACTGCGGCTGACTGAGGCCCGTCATGGCGCGAATCTCCTTGACCTTTGCGGCATCGACATAGAACTCTCGCGACGGCGCGCGAACGCCGCGTACGATTTCATCCATCTGCCCCATGCTTTCTACTAATCGTTTAAACAGCTTCTTGTCCATCGTTACCACTCCGCATTGATCTTGCGTAACACCGTCTTTTCCTTGGGCGTCAGGTCGTCTTTGATGCCCTTGCGGTAAATCAGAATCATTCGAATCTGCGCTTGTGCGACCACATGGTAGTAGATCACGCGCGTGCCACCACGTTTGCCGCGTCCCGCCGTCGTCCACCGAATCTTTCGCAACTCGCCGGTGCCGGCGCGATAACGTCGCCCGCATTCGGTTGGCTGACCAGATGGCGCTGCAGGGCCGCATATTCCTTATCGCCGAGAAGTGCCTGCACATCTGCAGTGAAAATCGGGGTCTCAACGAAGACCATAACCGACATTACACCGATGGCGTTGACTACGTCAATGACTTAGCTACATTAAATAAAGCTTCGATACTCACTAAGTACTCGCACGCTGTCGTAGCAACGTCAATCTGTCATGTTAACAGCAGCGGGAATATTACAGGTTGGTGTGTTGGGTTGAGGTCGTAGGTTAGATATTGGGCCACAGCGGAACCCCTCCTTGTTGTGTAGCGTTCGATATAAGCCAATTGTGTGCGTCGTGTTTGAGTCGAAGGCGGCGATCTTTTCGATTTTGTAGAAAATCTCCACCGCGCCATCGAGCAGGACGTGAACATCGACTCTGCGGTTAACGTAGGAACGAAAGGGCGAGTTCTTAGGAATCTGCAAGGCCGTCCCTTCGAAAGTAATCGTATTGTCCTTGGCGACAGTACGTTGTTGTTTGAAACACAGCGCCATACCGCCGATCGTCATCGATTCTAAAGTTGCCAGCGGCGCTTCGACGATGGCGCGCCTTCCGGGTCAGGCCCCTTGGCAATCTTGCGAATGAAAGCATCCCTCGCTGGAATAGTGGTATCGCTTGCCCTTGATTGCTCAACCAACAATTCCGTCAACTGGGATCAGACGCTTGCCGACTGGATCGACGGCGACGACGAGGCTTTCTGATGCGACGGCGGCTAGAAGCGCTGGGCCGTTCGGAGCGATGGGATTACGGCTGATAGTGGTTTGGCAAGAATCGGTGGGGTCGATGTCGAGAAGCTTGCTGTTGCTACGCTCATTGCCGTAGTAGTGCGACGAAGCCAGCTTGTTCAAAATGCTCGTCGGTGGTCAAGGCCTCGCTCAGGCCGCGCTCGCGCATGATTACAAACGAGATACAGTCGGTAATTCCCCATTCTTTGTCAGGTCGATTTTGAAATAGGTCAAACCCTTGAGCGTAGAGTTCCTCGGTCAAGGGAACGATTTCAACGTTCGGATCTATCTCGAGAGATTGTAATAACGCTACTGCGGCTTGACGGTAACGTGGTCGCGCCAACGCGTTGCCGATTTCAAGTACAATAGGTCGCGCGGTTATGAGTTTGACGCTGTTCGATTCTATCGGACCAATCGGTTGGGCCGTCTAGGTTAAGTTGGCGGGCGGTCCCAAGAAACGACATTGGTTTTGACTTGTCGATGTCCGGGGAGTCGATGGTGATGCGAACGCGTGTATTGGGCCGTAGGTTCAGTTGTTCATCAGGCCGCAGAACCTGGCCATCGTATAAAGCACCGATGGTTTTAGGCATAAGACCCTCCGCTGGAGAATAGTAGAACAGTCCGGCTAACTGTCGAAAGTATCGCTTTTGATGAGGGCTGCGTCTATTGCGTTTTCCAGACCATGGGGCATAGCTAGACAACGCTGTTGGTTGGACAAAGTCAAATATAGGGGAACAAATCGCGCGCTTCTGGCCACTACCCGACCAGCCGAACCAAAATCGCGACTTTCGCGACACACTCGCGCGATTGACAGGTCGCCGGTGCGGCGATAGGAATCCACTCAAAGAAAAATGGTTGTTTGATTTTCCTATCCATTCGAGTCAAACCCAAAACAATAATTATCCCCGGAGATAATATGAACGTCATAAACCATCTGTTGTCGAAGGGTGAACGACGGATTCTTCATCAGCGTCTGAGAGCTTGGTTCTTTCTATCCGTGGTCGCCATATCCTGTGTTTCCGCCACGACCTCGGTGGTAGCTCAGACCCCATTCTACCAAGGCAAGACGATCACGATGGTTTTTGGCTTTGCTCCCGGCGGAACGGGAGACATGCGCGGTCGCGCGGTCACGGCCGGTCTCAAAAAACACATTCCAGGTAGTCCGGACATTGTCGTCGACTACCGCCAAGGAGCGGGCGCGCGGGCGGCGGCGAATCACGTTTACACCAGGACTCAACCTGATGGACTCACGATCGGGGTCATGGGCAGCAATCTCATTCCGGCGGCCATTCTCGGGGAAAGCGGCGTGCTCTACGATATTGATAAGTTTATTTATCTGGGAACGCCTTACAGCGGCCATGCTCATATCTTCCTGACGCGCAGGGCCGCCGGGCTCCGTAATTTAGAAAATCTCAGAGTCGCGAAGGGCGTCCGCATCGGCGCTCAGGCAGTCGGCCACACGATATACTACACCGGCCGGATGTTTGCTTACCTCATGGGTATGAATGAGCCCAAGTTCGTTGTGGGTTATACGGGAGGGGAACTCGACGTGGCTCTCCGTGCCGGCGAAATCGATGCCCGAACCAATCACTGGGAAACGCCAATCCGGCAGAAGTTGTTCGAGGAAAATCTTCTGGACGTCCATGCCCTTACCGAGATACCCAAAGGAACCAAGCCTCATTCCATATACAGCCATGTGCCTGATCTCGAGACCTTTGCCCGGTCGGAGAGAGAGCGCAAACTCGTTTCCCTTCACCGAGCGTTCCAGGCTGGCGGAAGTCCTTACGTGCTTCCGCCCGGCGCGCCCAAGGAGCGCGTGCAGATTCTGCGCGAGGCGATGCGAAAGACGTTTTCCGATCCGGAATTCATCGCGGAGTACAAGAAGACGGGCGACGATTCCAGTTCTTTAACTGGGGAAGCGCTTGAAAAAATTATCAAGGATCTGCCGCGGGAACGTGAGGTCATCGAGATTTTCAAAAAGTTGTTCGGTGCCGATCCATTGCCGCCGCGGTAAAGAATGCTATTCGAGTTTCGTTAATGAGAGAAAATGCAAGGCAGCCAGGGTCACGTCTGCTTTTACCTTTTAATGAACTTTTTGAATTGAAATCAGCAATGGCCATGACCCGACCGCTGCGCATTGAAATGATTGGTGAAATGATTGGTGCCTGGCTTTGGTAATTTGCTTATTACGAGACGTCCGCGGCATGCACAAGGAGTCCGCCAGTGTCGAGCAGCGTCGAGCTCATAAATTAGGAATACACGACTATTCAGCGGATAATTCCGGGACGTGCTCGTCTTCGTACTTCTCAATCAACACACCGACAATTTCCATCAGGGAAGCGAGCGGGTGCGATTCGTTTTCTCCGACCTCATCTACTAAACAGTCGACCAATGTGTGATTAACCTGTGGTACTCGGCTTCGCTGTGGGGAACGAATACGGTGTCAGCCAGAGACGACCACGCATCTACTGTTTTGCTCACGTCGAGATTTTGCATCGGTTATTCGTTCTAAACACAGGGCAAAAATTTAAAGCACGAACCCACGATTGACCGCGTACCTTCCGACGTATTCACAATTCCATCGCCTCATTGGCACCAAGCGTCTCTATAAAATGGCCGTCTCCGGTCGCCAACTTCCAGCCTCGGTAGCGCGCATGTGCCGCCAAAAGACGATCGAAAGGATCTCTTGTCCAAGATAGTTCGCGTGCTACGCTGAACCACGCTGCTGCGGGCGGGTCGTCAAGAAGCCAACGTTGGTCGTCCGCGAGATGATCGATTCGAGTGCCTGTACGAAGACGGATGCGCTGCGCTTCGAGCAGAAACAGTATCTCAAGTAAATTCGCGGGCGAGATGTAGAGATGGCCCATCCAGCGTGACAATGGTCGGCTGCGTCGATGACGGGCCTGGAGCCAGATGAGTGCGTTGGTGTCGAGCAGGATCAACGCTGTTCTCTTACGTTCTTACTGAAGCGCAATCCATCGGCTCTCCACTGCCATTGCCAGACGCCTTTAGCGATCGCCGGGTCAACGATTTCTATAACCGGCTTACGCCGCGCGTTCTTTGAAGTCGTTTGGCGTTCCGGCTGCACTCGAAACCGTACGCCCCGGCGTTCGATGATAACCGACTCACCGCGTTCTGCGGCGTCGAGAAGTAGAGAAAATCTCTGTTTAGCCGTAGCGGGTCGTAAATCGCTTCATGGTCGGTACTATACAACTTTCCGGCACTTTAGCGAAACTGATTCTGTCCAATCGCGTCAGTAAGAAGTCAGGAGTTTTTTGACGGTCACTTACAAACTTTTGCTGGCCGCATGATTGTGGATAATTTGAACAGGGGGTCGTGCTTTTAAACTCATCAATCTTGGCGAATATTCTAGGACTTCGGAATTAATCGAGGAGTCGATCGTAATGACACCTCCCGGATCGTCGCATCGACAAAGTGACGGCGCCGCTTTCCGGCTCCAGCTCAAAACTGGCGAGAATAGAAGGCACGACCCCAATCCCTGATTGCGAAATCATGAGCACGTATAAAAGGCTGGCACGTGATGCAGCGAAGTAGTCCCGCGTTAATTGAAGTCAAGGCTGATCCTTGACCCGAGCGGACCGGTGAAGTATTTTTAAATAGACCAAAATTGTGGTCTAACAGAAAGAACCCCTCCATGGCCAAAATCATGCCCATTTCAGAAGTCAAAACACGGTTGCCCGAGCTCGTGTCGGGCGTGGCGGAGCGGGAAGAAGAGATCGTCGTTACGCGCAACGGAAAACCCGCCGCAGTATTGGTCAATTACGACGAGTACGAGCGCTTGAAAGACACCCTAGATGTCTTGAGCGATCCGGTATTGATGAAGCAGATCGGTCAGAGTAAAAGTTTTTATGCCAAGGGGCGGCGAGGACAATCCTTCGAAGCGGTCTTCGGCGAATCGCTCGTTGTTGTAGGTAAACGTCGGAAGAGATAATGGCCGCCTATCGGCCCGATATCCCGCCGGCCGTCGCGGAAATTGTTCGCCACTTACCGCCGGACATAAAACGCGGCATCAAACAGGCTCTCAGGTCCTTAAGCGCCAATCCGTTCTCCGGCGCGCCTCTTATCCGGGAGTTATCGGGACTGTGGAAATTCAAAGTCAGACGATTCCGCATCATTTACGAATTGGATCGCAAAGCGCGGGTCATCCGGATATTCGCTATCGGCCACCGGCGAGAAGTTTACGAAGAATTGGCCGATCGGCTGCGTCGCGGCGCGCCAAAAAAATAGACAGGCCTGGCGGACAAGAGGTCGAGTCGTAGCAGTCTGATCCCATACACTCGGACTTGTCGCAGTCTCGCTGATCGAGACCAGAGAGGAGAAGAAATCGTGGCAGAGAAAATACTCGTAGTGCAGGGTGGCAGACTGATCGATGGCACCGGCCGGGCGCCGATCGAGAATTGCGTCATCGTTATCCGGGCGGGCAGGTTTCAAGCAGTCGGTAGGAGCGGCGAAGTCGCTATTCCCGCCGGCTCTGAGGTGATTGACGTCAACGGCAAGACCGTTCTGCCGGGCTTCATCGATGGTCATGGCCACTTGGAGGATTTCCATGGAGAGCTTTATCTCCATCTGGGAATCACGACCTGCGCTACGATCGAGCTCTATCAGGATGGTCCGTGGACTCTAGCGCAAAAACAGGGCACCGCTCTGGGCAAAATTCGCGGGCCGCGGATTTGGATGTCGGGCCGGGCGATCGGCGGGGTCAGCACCGGGCACGATGCCTTCGGCTCCCGAACCGCCCGCGACAACATCATCGTCACAACGCCGGAAGAAGTGCGTAAAGCCGTGCAGCGGAAAAAGGAACTCGGCTGCGACATCCTCAAGGTCAATGAGTTTCTTTCTATGGACTTGGTCAAAGTCGCCGTCGATCAAGCTCATCGGCTGGACATGCCGGTAGCCGCCCACAGTTGGGACGTCATCGGCTCTGCCAACGCCGGCGTCGACGCCATCGAGCATATTTGGTCGGTGGGTTACAGCTCCATTCCGTATGCTCCCGCCAGGCGCAAGTTGGCCGAGGATCGGCTTGGCGGCGTGATCGACCAGGAGCTCGCCGGCGCTTATTATCAAACCGAAAATTTCGACGCGGTGATCGGCGCAATGGTGCAGCACCAGGTCGCTTGGACTCCGACCATCGCCAAATGGCTCCGTCCGCTTTCGCCGAGCGCGGCCCGCTTCAGAGAACGAGAAAACCAAATCTTGAACGATCCCAATGCCGATCTCCCGGCTGCGGTCCGTACGGTGACCAACAATTCCTATGACAAGTTGCTCAAGCGCTACACGTCCGAGCAGCGCGAGCAAGCCAAAATCGGTTACGAAAAAGCCAACGAATTCATCCGGCGTTTCGTCCAGGCGGGAGGAATTCTGAAAGAGGGCTCGGACCCGCCCCGCGGCATGGCGGCGTTGCTGATGCATCAGGCCCTGGCGATGGACGTGGAGGCGGGCGTGCCGCCGATGAAGGCGATCCAAGCCGCCACGCTCAATGTCGCCAGGACTTTCAAAAAAGACCAGGACTTCGGCAGCGTTGAGCCCGGCAAGGTCGCAGACCTATCGATCGTCGAGGGCGATCCGTTGCAAGACATCTGGATGACGCAAAACGTCAAGATGGTCGTCATGGATGGAAAGGTCGTCGACATCGGATTCCAAAAATACAAGAATCCGATTCCGTCATTTTATTCCTACCAGAGCTTGCCGCTGGACCTCGAAATATCGCCACTCTTTCTCATTGAGGGCGCCGGTCCCACGGTAATGAAAGTGCGAGGGCAAGGCGGCATGTGGCCATTCCACTGCGTTATGCTGAACGGCGAGCCGCTACCGACCAGCTTTGTCTCGAAGGACGAGCTCAAGGCGATTATTCCGCCTGAGGCGATTCCAAGCGCCGGCACATACATCGTCACGCTCAAGTGCGCAGGAGAAGCGTTCCCCGAGTCCCATCGCGCTCATCTCGTGGTGGGCTTTAAGCAATAGCGAGTTGCGTTATCGGGGAGGATTAGGCGGCTTGTCAGGCGTTGTTTTTTTGATTTTGTATTTCATCGCTTCGAGCAGAAATGGCTGTGCGTGGTTAAGCTGCGCACAGCGTAGCGACGATTTGTTTATTGATCGCGATCGGACACGCCCAATTTGATGGGAACGAATCAAAAGATCGAAGGATGCGGAACGATCATCGGTTTCGATCTTGTCGGACGTGGCAGAAGAACGCGGTATTCATGGAACCGCATTCCGTTGTCTCGAACGCGCCGATGAACTGAAGGTCAAGCCGGAATCTGATGAGCGAGGAGGGTGTACAGCCGAGCCGTAAATTCATCGACGCTCAAAGAGCCAATAGGGTCGGATCTTTACCTGAGGAATTTTGTTGAGATTTTGCCGCAACCCTTGGTCCAGGCTCGTGTACGGCGCGATTATGAGCTACCGCTCCTCGACAGCGACCGAAGCGGGCGCATCGAACCGGTGCGTCGATTGACCTATCTGAACCGAACCTGCAACTGTCACCCCGCATGCTTTTGCTTGACGGCTCACCGGTGCGGCGATATAGCTCGCGACTGATAAAAAATTGGCTTAAGTTTTCTATTCGAATTGTTTGCTCGCGGATTGTTACACCCGCTGGAATGGGTAACTGAGGGAGTCGATCAGCACGCAGTGACTGCCGCTGCACGGCAGGATACAAAAAGGGAGATACATTTATGACACGCATTGCCATTCTGACGCCCGACCAGATGAACGATGAACAGCGCGCTGTGATTGAAGCGTCCAAGGCCAGCGGCAAGCCCTATGGCGGGCCGTTCTGGGCCTACATCCGCAATCCCAAACTGATGCAGAGCTTGCATAACATGACCGACTGTATCGCCGACAGCACGCTGTCGGGCCGCGAGCAGCAGATCGTTACCTTGACCGTGGCGCGCTTCTGGAACGCCAAGTACCCGTGGGCGGCTCAGAGCCGCAACGGTCTTAAAGTTGGACTCACACAGGCAGAGATCGACGCGATCAACGGCCGCGCCGCGTTGCCCACCGCGAGCAAGCGTGAACTACTCGCGCACAAGATCGCCAATGAACTGCTCTCCGACAAGGGACTCAGCGATGCCACCTATGCGGCCGCCGAAGCAGCCTTTAGCACTGAAGAGCTGGTCGCCTTGGTCGCCCGAGTTGGCTCGTTCTCGATGACCTGTTGTACCGCCAACGCGTTCGATATCACGCCGGGCGCTGACGCGCCTGACCGTCTTAAAGCGTAGAACACTCGTTGGCGCACGTTTGACAGCGCCATATCAGCGCTGACCAGTTGAGTGCCTTTTCGCTGTGTCGCCCAGCTGGCGATCGCCAAAGACTAACGTGTTAAGGGGACGTTGTTGACCACCTGGACAAATCTTCGAAGGAATCCTGAGTCGCTAAAGCTTTGTCAACTCAGTCAACAACGTCCATATAGGTGTCTATACTTGCAGGGTCCCGGGGAATGTGGTTTTTTGCCCTTACGTTTCGCATATACGGGGAGCCTGTCGCCAGATATCCTGAGTAAATGATTCGAGTTAGAAACCTACATAAGACATATCACACCCGGCATGAAGAGGTGGAAGCGGTGCGCGACGTGTCCTTCGAGGTGTCCGACGGCGAATTCTATACGCTGCTGGGGCCGAGTGGCTGTGGTAAAACCACGATCCTGCGCTGTATCGCCGGTCTAGAGCGCCCCGATAACGGGACGATCCTATTGGACGGAAAGACGATGTTCTCTGCCGGCGAGGCGATCAACGTTCCCTCCGAAAACAGATCCATCGGGATGGTTTTTCAGTCCTACGCTATATGGCCCCATATGTCGGTGTTCGACAACGTGGCGTTTCCGTTGCGCCAGTCCAAGTCTCGCTTTCCCCGCTCCGAGGTGGAATCACGCGTCCGCAGCGTGCTTGAATTGGTGCGCTTGGGCGGGTTGGAAAAACGTAACGGCGGGGAGCTCTCGGGTGGGCAGCAGCAAAGATTGGCGCTTGCCCGCGCGCTGGTGAGTGAACCGAAACTCTTGCTACTGGATGAGCCGCTGTCCAATCTCGATGCCAAACTGCGCGGTGAAATGCGTCTTGAATTGCGCGAATTGCAAAAACGGCTGCGCGTGACGACCCTCTACGTGACGCACGATCAGGTCGAAGCACTTTCGATGTCCAATCGAGTGGCTGTCGTAAAAGAGGGACGCATCGCTCAACTCGACAACCCTCGCGCAGTCTACCAACAGCCGAACGACGGCTTTGTCGCCGCTTTTATGGGCTCCATGAACATGGTTCCCGGCACCCTCACACGGAACTCGGAGTCTATATGGGCGATTGATACGGCAATTGGAAAATTTCATTGCGCCAAAAGCTCCGAGGTGCGCGTCGGTGAGCGGGCGCTGTTGACCATCCAACCCGTCTACGTGGTTGTGCACGAGGCCATGAAGGCAGGGGGCAACATGGTCCGCGGTACGGTTGTTTTGAGCGTCTTCTCGGGCGACTACGTCGATTGCCAGCTAAAAGTCGGCGATCACACGCTCTACGCGCGCCAGCATCCATCGGTGGAATTCCGGGAGGGGCAAGAAGTATTCATCGAATTGCCCGCCGCTCACTGCATCGCCGTAACGCCTGAAGAGTCCGCCATTCGCGCTGCGGGCGAATCTCATAGACTCGGATAATAAGAATTAGAAAAAGAGGAAAAAGGGTCGACTCCATTTTGCTTTTAAGTAATTGCGTTATCACCTAACAGCGGACTTGACGCCGTTTCCGTTTCCCAGTTTTTGCTGCGAATACGATCTCGTTGAGCTGAAAAATGATTCCTCGCCCGGCAGCGGAAAGGAAAATTAAAATGATCGCGACGGATATTTTGATTGACGGGTTCACGCGGGTTTACGATTCGCTGCACCGGATGCTGCCTGATCTGAGCGAAGCGGAACTGGCGCAGGAGCCGCATCCATCGATGGGCTGGCTTGCCTGGCGGCTTACCCGAGTGATGGACAATAATGCTTCTCGGCTTGCCGGCAAGGAACAGCTCTGGATTGCGGATGGCTGGGGTGCGCGATTTGGTATGGCGCCATCACCCTACGACTTCGGGCGCTCGGCGGCGCACACGCGCGAACAGGTGCGCGCATTTCGCGCTTCGGCCGAACTCCTGCTGGGCTACCACGACGCCGTTTACGAGCGAATGAAAACTTACTTGAGCACGCTTAACGCCGACGAGCTCACCCGGCAGCTCGATGCGGACCGATATCAACCGCCGCCAACCGTGGCGGTGCGGCTGATCAGCGTGTTGGAGAATGTGATGATCAATCAGGGGCAGATCGGTTACTTGAAGGCGTACCACCGGCTCGGCGGTTGGTTCCCGCGCGAAGCCAAGGATCCCAGCAGCTACCGCTAGCGGAATCGTTGGTGCATTGCCCATTACGGAAATTTCAAAAGAAGCCTTTTGGGTTAGAATACTAACTCAAATATTTGGCTGGTTCGCACTTGTTGCGTCTCGGCGGCACATGGTGGTGCGAGGAAAATTTCTCTTGGCTGCGCTCAACGTAGAAGATTTTTCACCCGCTCGATAACCGTGCCGGTTTGATTCATGAGGTCTTTGATCAATAACTGGAGATCCTCGCCGCTGGTGGTGCCCGCGACAATTCTGATGGTCTTGTCCTGGTAAAAAGGCGCACTCTGCGCAGATACCGTCGAGTACGGAAGCAAAGAAAATAACCAAAAGGCAACTAGGCTCTTATGTGCCATGTTTTACTCCCTTGGGGACGGAAACTTGTCATTACAAGCACGATGTTTCGATGACGTTTTATCGCATACCACAAAGGCCAATGGCAAAGAAAACTGCTGGTGTCGTTTATCGAATAGGAGCGGCGAGTGGAGCATTCCGACTGCCTTAAGTCGGACGGGCGAAATGGCCCGTTGAGTTTTAATTGGGGACTTTGGGGCAATTTGAAGCAGGTCGGGATTGGTGCACTTTCGACAAGGAGTGTCGTTATTGAGAAAATGATAAAAACCGTTCTTCGGCACCAGGGTTGCTCTATTGCAGGTCGTGGACGAAGCCATTTTAAGAAATTTATCGACCCTAGCGGCGCTTGTAGGGATGGATGGAAGTACGGCCATGTTAGCTGAAGACTCCAATATCCTGCATTTTTCTGGGATAGCGATGATTCTGGTGTTTCTCACCATTAGAAGAGCGAAAGCGAATCGCGGCGGCTTTTTCAAATCGTTGCTGGCGGAGCGCAGGTTTACCAAGGGTCTCGACGCCGATCGAATGTTTGAAAGGCAGCACATCCAGGCATTGAAGAAGTGTCCGAACTGTACCGAGCAACTGTTGATCTCAATACTTATTTGTGAAGCGTGCGATTATAATTTTCTTTCCGGGATGGTCGGGCAAGGTCATAAACTGCTGCCGTCACCTGAACCCCGAGGGCCTGAGATGCCGAAGCGAAAATTCGCGTAACAAGCTTGATTCATAGCCGGGCGTGAGGCGAGTGGTACGAATTCGGCATCGTCCTCCGCTTCGTCCCGAGATATCCAATAATCTTTCCCGGATTCACCCCGAGCGAATAATTCGTCGCGTCACAACTTAGCCGTGGCTCTTCGGTTTTAAACTCTACAAGTCTAATTTTCCGCCGCTCGACGCGTTAGAAACTTTTTAATTCCGATAAATTTTCCGACCTGACTTCCAAACTTGCGCGTTGGCACAGCGCGCGACGGGTCAGACAATGGCATCTCTTGCCGCGCGAGAAGCCGCGCAGCAGGCAGTGAAATCGCAATTCAGCGTAACGAGACAAATCGCGCCAATTGTGGACAAGACCTAACAAATCGACACGCTTGTGAACGAACTGTGAAGTTTGTTCCAGCGGCAGGAAAATCTGTCGGTATTTTCACCAAAACTTATTGACGGCGATTTTGTTTTTCGATACAAGTTGTGTCTAATTTTCCGTTAAAGTCCGAGAAACAGCTGAAAATTACCAAGAAGTCCTAAAGCCTATTCGTTGGCATTAGCCGCTGTCTTGGAAGGAGTTTCATTTCGAAAGAATCGCAACGGGAGTTGATTGATGAGCCCACTGGCGGCGATCGCAAAATTTTTCTACAGCAAGAACCACCAACGCGCGGAATCACACCGGTCGCGACTTCGTCGCGCGTATAAGCGCCGCCGCGGCTTTTCGCTCGAGCCGCTCGAGCAGCGGCTGTTGATGTC
>CAYZJE010000398.1:0-13432 GCA_964478485.1 uncultured Syntrophobacter sp.
AAAAAAATTTGAAGTTGACCACGCTGTCATCAGCGTGAAACCATCAAATGGGGTTTCCAAAGGGGGTTGAACATCCCCTTTGCAAAATTTTAACAGCGCCGGGGTTAATACCCCGGCCGCGAAGTGGCGGTGTTTATTTAAATGGATCGGCGCCATGAATGATAGCGTATTGGTGACCGGCTCAAGCCGGGGCATCGGCAAAGCCATTGCCCTGCGCTTGGCGGGCGATGGTTTCGACATCGTCGTGCACTGCCATAACCGGCGCGCCGAGGCTGATGGCGTGGCCCAAGCGATCACGGCCATGGGACGGCAAGCACGCGTGTTGCAGTTCGATATCGGCGCCCGCGCCGTGGCCGCGGCTGCGCTGGAGGCTGACATCGCCGCCCACGGTTGCTACTACGGAGTGGTTTGTAACGCCGGTGTGATTCGTGACAATGTTTTTCCCACCATGAGCGGGGAGGATTGGGACATAGTGCTGAAAACCAATTTGGACGGATTTTACAATGTCCTCAATCCGTTGATCATGTCGCTGGTGCGTCGGCGCGCGCCCGGCCGCATCGTGACCCTGGCATCGGTTGCGGGTCTGATCGGCAATCGCGGCCAAGTGAACTACAGCGCGGCGAAGGCGGGAATTATCGGCGCCACCAAGGCGTTGGCGTTGGAGCTCGCCAAGCGCGCGATCACCGTCAATTGCGTCGCGCCCGGTCTGATCGAGACTGACATGAGCGCCGACGTGCCGCTCGAAGACGCGCTCAAGTTGATTCCCGCGCGGCGACTCGGCAAGCCGGAGGAAGTCGCCGCGCTGGTTAGTTTTCTTTTCAGCGCTGATGCCGCGTACATTACCCGGCAAGTGATCTCGGTCAACGGAGGTCTGGCATGAAGCGCCGCGTCGCGGTTACCGGCATGGCAGGCATAAGTCCCATCGGCAACGACTGGCCGTGCGTGCGTGCGCGCTTGGGCGATTATCGCAACGCAGTCAAGCGCATGGCCGAGTGGAGCGAGTATGACGGCCTGCACACACAGTTGGGCGCGCCGGCGGCGGAGTTTGCGCTGTCGGATCGTTACACCACCAAGTCGATGCGCAGTATGGGCCGGGTCGCTTTGATGGCGACGCGCGCCAGTGAGCTGGCGCTCAGCGACGCTGGGCTCGCCGACGATCCGTTGATCAAGAGCGGCCACTTGGGCATCGCCTACGGTTCTTCCGCTGGCACGCCGAAAGCGATTTGCGACTTCGGCATGATGATCAGCGAAAAAAGCACCAGGGGCATCAATGCGAATACTTATCTTAAAATGATGAGCCATACCGCGCCGGTCAATCTCGGCGTCTTTCTCGGCGTGACCGGGCGCATCATTACGACTTCCAGCGCGTGTACTTCCGGCAGCCAAGGCATCGGTTACGCCTATGAAACGATCCGCGCCGGCCATCAACGCGCGATGATCGCCGGCGGCGCCGAAGAGTTGTGCGTCACCGAGGTGGCGGTCTTCGATACGCTATTCGCCACCAGCGTGCGCAACGATGCCGCCGAGACCACGCCGCGCCCCTTCGACATCGATCGCGATGGCTTGGTCCTCGGCGAGGGCGCCGGCACGCTGATTCTCGAAGAGCTCGAGCATGCTCGGGCGCGCGGCGCGCCCATCTATGCCGAGATCGTCGGTTTCGGCACTAACAGCGACGGCTGTCATGTCACTCAGCCCAACGCCAAAACCATGCAAGTGGCGATGGAGCTTGCGCTGGCGGATGCCCATTTGCCGCCCTCGGCGATCGAGTACGTCAATGCCCACGGCACCGGCACGCAGCACGGCGACATCGCCGAATCGCTGGCGACCCGAAACATGGTCGGTGGCCATGTGCCGGTGAGCTCGCTCAAGAGTTATATGGGACACACGCTTGGCGCCTGCGGCGCACTGGAAGCGTGGATGACTATTGAAATGATGCGCAGCGGTTGGTTTGCGCCGACGATCAATCTCGCAACGGTAGATCCATCCTGCGCCGAGCTAGACTACATCGTCAAAGCAGGCCGCACGATCGAGTGCGAATATGTCATGTCCAACAACTTCGCCTTCGGCGGCATCAACACCTCGTTGATATTTCGGAGATATTGAATTGACCATGCTGCTTGCGGTGTGGAACCGATTAAATCGGGTTTCCAAAGGGGGCGAGCATCCCCATTGCGATATTTTAAGGCTATTTAATCAGGGACGGGGTCAATACCCCGCCCGCGATGTGGCTTTGTTTACTATTCGAATCACGGACCAGAAAGGAGTAGGTCGATGAAAAAGATTATTTGCTTGACGATTTTTTTCGCTTTAACGATGAGCTTGGTCTGGCCGGCTCAGGCGCGCGATACCAAATATCTTCTGCCGATCGCGGCCGCCTTGGAAGTCCAAGACGCGAAAAATCGGCTTGACGGCTCGGTTAAGTTTTTTTTCGGCAATCAAGAAACGCCAAAGGTTCTGGCCAAGCTTAGTACCGATGTGACCAACCTTAAAACCAATGCCGTGGGCAAGTCGGATGAGAAAGCGTGCAATTGGGTATTTCTCTCGGCGCTGCTTGCCCTACAGAAGCGCGCCAAACAGCTTGGCGCTAATGCGGTGATAAACATCGTCAGCTATTATAAGAAAGAGGTCATGTCGAGTGCCACTGAGTTCGAATGTCATGCCGGCGCCGTGATCGCCGGCGTTGCGCTCAGAGGTGAGTTCGTCAAGATTGCCGAATGAATGATCCAGGCGGCGCTTGATTGAGCTGCGACAAAAATCCTGTGCGGATTTACCCAAACCGAATCGCTGGCGCTGTTTCTGTATCCACTGTTTTGATTTGCCGAGCAGCGGACTTCGGCACGGATGTCAGCTGGCCTCAACGACGCGAAGTTGGAATTCTTTGTGGCGGCGAATTAGATGAAAATCGTCTCTGTTGTGCGTGATCAGGGTGGCGCCGATTTGCCGAGCGCACAGGGCAATAAGAATATCGTTAAGGAGAGCGGGAAGCTTGGATCGCCAATTTCGATTTTTGTTCTCGATGGCCGTAACGATCGTCGAGGCCTCAACCCAATCCGCGAAGGTAGGCGTCACGATTCGACCGGCGCGTTCCAGTGGGGAAATAAAATCGCGCAAAGCGTCGCGAGTGCGACCGTCCCAGGCATTGACACGAAGCTCATAAGCGACCACGGCGGAAAAGAATGTTAAGGGCAGCAACGGGAAGAAAGCTTGGCGAAATTGAGTCTTTTTCTGTTCGGATCGAAAAGCTTCCAAGTAGATGTTAGTGTCGAGCAAATATTTCACCGGTATACGACCCGAAATCGCCCTTTTCTTAAGAGCTTATCCAAGGAGTGTTGGATCTCTTCATCCTCGAGAGTCTTGCTTAAAGCCTTGCTAATCGCCTCGGTGTCCGTTTTTACTTTGAAAAGCCGACGGACTTTGCCGATCAGTTCCTCATCGATGTTGTAGTCTTTCTTTCTTACCGATGACTTCAAATGTCCTCCTAGCGGTAGCTTTCCTATACTCTAACAATCCATTTTGTATTGGTCAATGTGAGATTATTTGTTGCGTGTGTCCCCAATGCGCCACAAATGGATCGTGTGATAGTGCAGAAAGCCGCCAATCTTTTTCTCCGGTTCTAAAAGTTTCTCGGTCTTATCCGGCTCCCAGCCTTCGATGCCGAAGTCGTGGGCGACGATACGGGCGCCGGGTTTCAAAAATTTTTTGAAGCTCGGTTTCATCGCTTCATTGAACCAGGGGAGCATGTAGAGCGTCACCACTGTCGCTTTTGAGATGTCAGCTTTGAGCGCGTCCTCGGCGCGGAATTCGACGAGATGGCTGACGCCCGCGGCTTTGGCGTCCTTGCGCGCTTTGGCGAGTAGCAAGCTGTCCATTTCAATGCCCACCGCGCGCACGCCGTACGTCTTTGCCGCTCGGATGACAATGCGGCCGTCACCGCTGCCGAGGTCGTAGACGACGTCGCCTTTTTTGACTTCGGCGAGTTCGAGCATCCGGTCGATGACTTCCACCGGTGTCGGCACGAAGGGGATCTCTTCGCGCGGGCCGAGTTGAGATCGGGCCGAGCTGAATGAGACCAATAGGACTAATGCGACTAAGCAGGTTCTGAATTTGGTTTGCACCATGGTTGCCATCGCTAACTTGAGTTGTTTCGCCAAAACTATCTCATGGTCGACCAAGCTGTCAATTTGCCAGGCGGGAGCTAACGCTGGTTTGTGCTTCGCGACAAAATTTGTCTATATACACGGATGGAAATGCGCAACCCAGGTGACACTCAAAAACGGCCGCCGATCTCGCTGCCTTTTTACTATGGATGGTTTGTTATATCGCTCTGCTTCTTGACGACGTTAACCAGCGCCGGCGTACGTTCGTCGCCGTCGGTCCTGATCCAACCCTTGGAGTCGGAATTCGGCTGGAGCCGGACACTGATTGCGTCGGCTGTGAGCATGAATCTGCTGCTCTTAGGCGTCGCCGCGCCGGTGAGCGGCTGGCTCATCGACCGCTTCGGTCCGCGCATGGTGATGATCGGTAGCTTGACGATGTTGATTGTCGGGGTCAGCGGCACCATGGTAATGACCGAGTTCTGGGAGTTCTTTCTCGTCTGGGGAATCATCGTGGGCCTGGGCGCCGGTGGCGTCGGCTCCGTATTGACCGCGACCGTAGGCAACCGGTGGTTCGTTGCCAAGCGCGGTCTAGCTCTGGGTATTCTTGGTAGCGCCAATTCGACCGGGCAGATCATTTTTCTACCGCTTTTCATGGCCATGATCACCTATGCGGGTTGGCGCTTGGGCTCGATGGCGTTGATCGTCGTCGCGATCATCTTGCTGCCGCTCATTTTTCTTTTTATGCGCGACGATCCGTCTGAGATCGGCTTGGAGCCGTACGGCGCCGGCGATCCGAAGGCGGTGGCCGCGGGTGGGGCGACGTCGTTGCGCGGTATGTCGGCGAAGAATGCCACGATCACCGCGCGTGAAGTGATTAGTAGCCCGACTTTCTGGTTACTTTGCAGCAGTTTCTTTGTTTGCGGTGGAACCGCTAACGGACTAATCGGTGTTCACCTAATTCCGCATGAGATCGAGATCGGGATTCCGCAGATCGCCGCCGCGTCAGTGCTTGGCTTGATGGGTGCGTTCAATATAGTCGGTACGATTTTTTCCGGTTGGATGATCGATAAGGTTCAGCCGCACAAATGGCTCGCGCTGGTTTATGCGCTACGCGGCTGTTCGCTGCTGCTCCTGCCATTTGTCCGCGATTATTTTGGCTTGGTGGTTTTCGCGATTATCTACGGCTTGGACTGGTTCGCCACGGTGCCACCGTCGATGGCGATCACGGCGGATACCTTCGGGCGGCAAAACGTTGGTAAAGTTTACGGCTGGATTTTTATGTCGCATCAGATCGGCGCGGCGATCATGGCATCGGCGGCGGGCGCCGTGCGCACCCATCTGGGCAATTACGACTACGCCTTTTTTGCCGGCGGCATGATCGCCATGATCGCCGCGACCTGCGCCTTAAACATTAAACCGAATCCAAAGGAAGCCGCGCCGCCGCCAGTGGGCGCACAACCGGTGGGAGCATAGCGAGCGTTTTGCTCGCTATGCCGTTTCGAGTTTCGAGTTTCGGGTTTCGAGTTTCGGGTTGGATCCCGAAAGATTTTTCCCGCCAAGGCGCCAAGTGACAGGCCAGAGGCCTGTCATCCCGAGCGAATGCGAGGGATCTAAGAAAGATTTCTCTCTTCGTTCGAAATGACAATTCTCTTCCTTTGCGCCTTTGCGGGAGATATTCCTTTTTCTTTTTTTCGTACTTTGCGTTCTTTGCGGCTAGAATTCTGCGCTAATCCGATTCGGTGAAATTCGACACGCGCCACAGGTTATTCTCTAAGCGCGCGGTGATGAGCCACTTGCGCGTGAACGACGTGCCGTCGTCGGACTGAATTCGTCCTTCATATAAGTACGTCGATCGTTTCTCGCTCTCTTTTTTTTCTAACAAATTGTAATTCACGCGCGGCTTCTGGGTCGATGCGTCGATCTGCTGACCGGCGGTGAGGCGGATTTCCTCGTTAATTTTAGCCAGAGCAACGCTCACGGCGTAGTTCTTAGCCTTCGGCAAATCGAAATTGACATAGTGCTGATCGACGAATTCCTCGGCGACGCCTTGAGCCGTGTTGAGATCGTGGCCGCAGGCGGTTAGCAGGAGCAATGGAACTAAAATCAAAGCTAAGAGAAACTTCATATCGTTCGACTACTTTACATGTTCCGTCAGCCAATCCAACGCCTCGTGCATCGCTCGCTGCATGATCGCTGGATCGGATAAGCGGTGGTCGCCGCCCTTGAGAATCGACAGCCGCTTGGTGTTAGTAAGGCAACCGTGCAGCTCGTGGGCTTCCGCCACCGGCACGACTTCGTCGGCGTCGCCATGCAGGATCAGTATCGGACAATGAATTTTTCGCGCAAATTGGGGAACGTCGATACTTTCCAAATCTTCGAGCAGCGTTACATTGAGGCGTTGGCCATTGAAACGGGTGAAACCGCGTTTGCGCCACCGTTCCAGACCGGCTGGGGGTAATACTCGCTTGGGAAAATTTTCCGGATGAAGCGGCGCCGCGAGTGTGACTAAAGCGGCGACTTGAGGTTCCGCTGCGGCAAACATGAGCGCCACCGTGCCGCCCATGCTTGAGCCGAAAATCGCAATTTTTCCGCTATGACGATTACGCATTAGCTCATAAGCCGCCCGCAGATCCTCGACTTCGCCGCTGTAAGTTATGTCTTCGAACCTGCCGCTCGACTCGCCGACGTAGCTAAAATCGAAACGCAGCGCCAGGATTCCACGCTCTGCCAATTGCCGGGCGAGAAAAATCAGCTTCTCGCTGTTCTTATCCGACTCCATGCCGTGACAAAGGATCGCCGCGCCAGCCGGATTGTTTTGCCCGGGATGATGCAGCACGCCGGCGAGCGTGTCGCCGCGTGAGTTGGTGAAGGATATTCGTTCTTGGTGCATTTACGGTCGTTGAAAGACGAATAGCACAACTGGCGGGGAGCCAAAAGCCAGGAGAACCAATCGTTGCCAAGCTCCGCGAGAAGTGGGGTTTACCCGTCATGTGGATTGTCGATTGGCGTACCCAATGCACGGTCGGGGTGGTGTTTGATTCGCAGAATCGGTAGTAGTAGATAAAGTCGGCGAAGGGCGCCTTCGTTATGAAAGAAGTTGGAACCAAAGGACTTCGGGTTACAGCAATTCATCTTGAGAATTGGCGGAACTTCGCGCACGTTGACGTTGATCTGCAGCGCCGAGTATTTCTTGTCGGTCCAAATGCTGCTGGTAAGTCGAATTTCCTCGATGTTATTCGGTTTCTCTGTGACATTGTGTCGGTGGGTGGCGGGTTTCAAGAGGCGGTCCGCAGGCGTGGGGGTGTTTCTAGCCTTCGCTGCTTAGCGGCACGTCGCTACTCAGATCTTGTAGTACAAGTTCGCGTTGGCACGGATGACGAACCCTCGGCATGGGAGTACGAGTTGCGCTTCGCGCAAGACAATCGTCAACGCCCGATCATTAAAAAGGAGAGGGTTGCTAAGAATGGTTCCGACCTCCTGAATCGCCCGCTGGACGAAGATCAAAAAGACCCGGAGCGACTGACACAGACCTATTTGGAGCAGGTGAATGTCAACCAAGCATTCAGGGAAGTGGCGGACTTTTTCGCCTCCGTACGCTATCTTCACATCGTTCCCCAACTGGTTCGCGAGCCGGATCGTTCAGTGGGCAGACGAAACGATCCGTTCGGAGGTGATTTCTTAGAACAGCTTGCGCGCACGCCGGAGAAGACCAGAAACGCCTGGTTGCGACGTATTCGAGATGCGCTTCGGGTGGCGGTTCCGCAACTTGCTGAACTCGAACTATGGCGCGACGTTCGCGGAACGCCACATTTACGGGGCAAGTATGAGCATTGGCGACCACAGGGCGCATGGCAGACAGAAGAACACTTTTCCGATGGCACGCTACGGCTTATGGGTTTGCTTTGGGCTACTCTAGCGGGAACCGGACCTTTGCTTTTGGAGGAGCCCGAACTATCCTTGCACCCTGATGTCGTAAGATTCATTCCCCAAATGTTTGCGCGTATTCAACGCCGTACCGGCCGGCAGATTTTGATAAGCACCCATTCAATGGATCTCTTGCGCGATGAGGGCATCGGCCTAGACGAAGTTTTGCTGCTGGAGCCGGGAACGGAAGGAACCTCGGTTGCGCCGGCTGGAAGCGTTCAGGCGATACGCGACCTTCTCCAAGGCGGACTGAACTTGGCTGAAGCAGTGATGCCGCGGACGCGACCCAAGCAAGCGCAACAGCTGATGCTTTTCGGCGATTAGATCATGCCCCGCGAGAACCCCGTGTTCATCACCGCTGCGGTGGAGGGCAACGTAGACGAAGCGGTTGTCCGACGCCTGATTGAACACGTCGGAGGAATACCGGGGCCGGTTTACGGAAGGAACGGCAAGGATCATCTGAGACAACGAGTCGCCAGCTACAATCGAGCCGCGCGCCTATCGCCTTGGGTCGTCCTTGTTGATCTCGATCACGATGCCGAATGCGCGCCGCCGCTCCGAAGCGCGTGGTTACCCGACCTGTCACCCCTTATGTGCTTGCGCGTCGCCGTGCGACAAGTGGAAGCGTGGTTGTTGGCAGACAGAGAACGGCTAGCGAAATTCCTATCTGTCAGTGCATCAAAAATTCCGCACAATCCGGAAGCGGTAGAGCATCCGAAGAATACGATGGTCGAGCTTGCGCGATATTCCCGTCGCCGTGATATTCGGGAAGACATGGTGCCGAGAGCTGGAAGTGGCCGCTCGGTTGGCCCCGCTTACACTTCTCGTTTAATCGAATTTGTCATAGGTAAGAACATGGGTTGGCGACCTGAGGTTGCTGCTCGGTATTCAGAAAGTCTTAGTCGATCCCTGCGTTGTCTCCGCCGGATTATGATGGGCTCCACATAGGGCTTAGTTTTTAGCAAACTCGGTCCTTGAACTTGCCGCTCGACTCGCCGACGTAGCTAAAATCGAAACGCAGCGCCAGGATTCCACGCTCCGCCAATTGCCGGGCGAGAAAAATCAGTTTCTCGCTGTTCTTATCCGACTCCATGCCGTGACAAAGGATCGCTACGCCCGCCGAATTGTTTTGCACCGGATGACGGAGCACGCCAGCCAGCGTGTCGCCGCGACAGTTGGGAAATGAGATGCGTTGTTCGCCCACGATACCGACACGCTTAACACGATTCCAATTTGACCGGAAGAATGTTTCGGACGATTGCGTCTTGGTGTCTGATCCGCTGACTGTGGCCGGTATCAAAGCCGTTTGACATGCTCGGTGCGTCGGTGGTGATCGGGCGGCTTAGAATTCAGCCGGTGCGGGATACCGATCAGGCACCACCTTTGAGTCGTTTCTCTACGAGCCCGTTCGGATCCATCCCAAGTGAGATTATTTTTGGGGTAACGGTTGAAAGACACAAGAGGAAAAGTGGAAAAGCGCTTGTCCCGTGGGGGTAAAAATGTAGAAATGGAAAAAACGGACGCCAGGAGGAAAAAACAATGACCGATCGTTACGAAGTTGGAGGCGTGCTTGAAGATTGTCGGCTGATACGCCTGAATGAGCCCCTTCCTTGTAAACAAGGGCCCGTAAAGGCTGTCATTGAAACGCTCCAGCCGGAGGCGACTCAGTCACTGCAACCGAACCGCGTGGCCTTGGAAGCGCTTGACCGCCTGTTAGCAGAGGGCGATGGTGAATTCTCAGAGATATGGACGCAACTGGAAAAAATCATTGACGAGCATCCACTGAGGATTCGAAAGGGCTCGCTGTCCTAGAATGCCATATCTCTTAGACAGGAACGTCGTAACGCAGCTCAGGCACATCTATTATTAGCGGCAGTGGTGGTGACCCGGAATACCAAGGATTTCGTCGACCTTCAGATAAGTGTGGAAAACTGGGAGAATTAGCAGTTCACGACCTCACCCCTCGACTCTCGCGCGGAAGAAAACGGTTGCTGCCTGCTAATGGGTGACCCCATTACTTCTCCCATTAATCCTTGCCTTACCTGCCGCAGCGTTCCCCCACTTTCTACGATCCGCACCATCCGACATTTCTTCTCCGAGCCGACCCGTTTGCAATAGAGTTTGCAGTGGACCAAGAGGCGGACAGACTTACCTATATTAGCCTGTTTTATCGCCGGTAGTTTTTTAGCTATCGACGACATCGAGACCTATCTCCGACTCGCCCCGGACGCTGCCGATGCGGAAGAGATACGGGAACAACTGGCCGGCCTGAAGCGCCGCGTGGCAACGGTTCATAAAGAAAATGGCGGTAGTCTTGACCAGGGACATCCTTCGCCTTATTCGCAAAGCTGCCTTGCCTTTGAAGATATCGTGGTATAACTTTTAAAGGTATGAAAGCTAAATTTGGGGAAGTGTTTTCCATCGCAGAAATCGAGCAGCGATACCCCAACGAGTGGGTTCTCGTTGAGGTCACAGAAGCTGACAAGGTTAGAGGCCCTCTTTTTGGCCGTGTGTTGGTTCATAGCCACAACCGCCGAGACCTGGTGGAAGTAAACCGTGGCTTTTGTGAGCGAAATCCCCGAAAGATGACCTATGTTTTCTTCACTGGACCGGTTGCTCCTGAAGGCTACACGGTTATCGTATAATGCCAGAGGCAACCCGTATCCCCTTCATCACCGGGCACCAACTTATCCTCGTCTCCGTCGTATTAAATCGGACGAAGGCGTTTCGGTTTATAGTCGATACTGGGGCTCAGCGGACAATAATTTCTCATGACGTAGCAGACACGTTGGGGTTGGATATTGCTCATCCGCTCCGTTTTGAGGCCATTGTCACGGCAGAGCGGCAGACACCTCCCGCTCCTGTAGTCCGGCTGGATAGCGTGCAGTTGGGCGGAATAAGACTCCGAGATTTAGAGGCCAGCGTCTTTGACCTGCCGCCTACACTGAGAGCGGATGGTCTCCTTGGTCTTAATTTCCTGCACCGGTTTCGCGTCACATTCGAGTTTGATCGATCCACTCTGATTCTCAGGAGAGCTGCTCCTTGATCAATGTGTTGGCTGAATTGAAGGAGGAACTTGGAGCCTGTCACAGGTTTTTGCCTCTCCATGCAGGGAACTGAGAGCTATGAAAAGGCTCCTGACCCCTTTTCCCTCCCACCTTTTCCCTCCTCGCGGTAAGAGTTGCGCAGGGCACTTACCATGAAAACTTTATTATCGACAGTTCCCAAAATATCACTCTTGAGGGCGGATGGAATAATACGTTTTTGAGCCGCGCCCAAAATCCTGCGCTTACCGTGATCGATGGCGATATCACCGGCGATGGAATCGGAGATGGCAGTGTCTTCAAGATTGAAGCCGCAGCGGGGGAAGTTATAAGTTTAGGTGTAAATGGATTTACAATTCAGAATGGAAAAAGCCCGAACGGAGGCGGTGTGTTTGCGTCCGCCCTGCAATCGGGCACGATAAATCTAAATCTGGCGGGCAATATCATCCGGAATAACCAGACGACAAATTCGGGCGCAGGAGTTGGCGTTTACGCTGAGAATCCAGGGGCTATTGCTAACGCTATGTTAACAAACAATCTAATCGACAATAACCAAACTGCGGGCAATGGCGGAGGAGTCTACGGCTTTTCAAACAGCAGCGCTAACACAACACTCATTTTGACCAACAATACTATCTCCGGCAATGTAGCGAACTTGATTGGCGGGGGGCTTCGCGTTTATGCGGCCAACTCGGCATTCACGAACGCAACGGTCAAAAACAATATTATCTGGAGCAACAGTGCGGCTAGTGGTCTTGATATAGGGATAAGAAATTCGCTGAATGGATCTGCGACAGTGAGCGCTTTGTTTAACGATATTGGCGATGTGATGATGGACGCTGATGCGCCAGGGACATATAACAATCTCGGCAACAACATTAACGCTGATCCGCTGTTTGTTAATTTCGCGGGTGGAGACTTTTATCTCCGGGCTGGCTCACCGGCACTCGAAGCGGGCACAGCCGACGGCGCGCCAACGCTGGATTTCGAGGGCCAAGTGAGACCTCAAGGCATTGGTTATGATTTGGGCGCCGATGAGCGGCTGTAGAAGGCACGCGCCAAATCTAAGGGGCCGGGGTCACCCATTAGCTGCGTTGTTGGTGTCATACGGTCGTCGTTCCTTGCGACGCTCGGAGTATCAAATTGCCCATCTCAGATTGCAGATTTGAGATTCTGGAACACTCAAATGGCGGTACAGCCGGATTTTGGTTCAATCTCTGCGGGTCGATTCCCCTCAGCTTGCTGCGTTAAACTGATTTCCTTTCCGAAGTCCGTCATTCCCGCATGCTTTAAGCGGGAATCCAGGCGAGTCCCGGACTGGACCCCCGATAAAAACATTCGGGGGTGACGCCTTCGGGAAAATTCTTATCGCGTTCTTCTGATACCTCGCAGCTTGCTACGGGGTAGTTCATTGCCCCAACTCGGACTCTTACCGATTTCGGATTAAGTCCTTCTTGACCACGCACCGGACAAGAACTAAAAACTAGGTATCTGGAACGGGCTCAAGGAGTTCTCATGTCGCGGTCTAATCCTTTCCTCCTGGCATTCGTCTTCGCATCGATATTCAGCCTGTTGGCTTCACCGCGCGTTGAGATCAGTGCCGCCGAGTTGAGGCCGGGGTGGCAAGCCGAGTGGGAGAAGACGGTGCGAGGCGCGGAGGACGAAGGGGCTTTGGTCATCTACATGACCCAAGCTTTCGAACCGGTGTTTCGCGAAGTCTTTCAGAAAAAATTTCCGAAAATAAAAGTGACCATGGTGACCGGCAGAGGCCCCGATTTAAGCCAGCGCGTCATGAGTGAACGGCGCGCGGAGAAATTCGCCGTGGATCTCTATGTTTCGGGCAACATCACTCCGTTGACGGTGTTTCACCGCGCCAAAATACTCCAGCCGGTGCAGCCGTTGTTGATCTTGCCCGAAGTCATCGATCCATCGGCTTGGTATGAAGGCAAGCATCATTACGATGATGCGGAGAACCGTTTCATCTTCGTCTTCGAAGGGACGCCGCGGAGCGGCGAGATTACTTTTAACACCAAGCTGGTCAATCCGTCGGAGATCAAATCCTACTGGGATTTGCTCAGTCCAAAATGGAAAGGCAAAATCGTCTCGGTCGACCCGCTGGTCTCCGGTCCGATCAGCACGGCGCGTGAAAGCTGCCAAATTTCTTTGGCTAAACCCGGCGCGGATAGAGGAAATTGACGCGATCCGCGACATCATCAAGAAAGCTCTAGCGAGTGCCGGCAAGGGGAACTGAGGGTAGTGGTTCAGTTTGGTCAAGATCCCTCTCTGCGTTCGGGATGACAAGTCACTTAGTTGTCATTCCGAGCGGAGCGAGGAATCTTTCTTGATGTCGAGATTCGGTTTGAATTC
>CAYZJE010000399.1:0-2167 GCA_964478485.1 uncultured Syntrophobacter sp.
ATAGTCTTCGTAGGATGCGGTGAGGCACGAACCGCATCACTCGCAAATGATGCAGTTCCTTCGTCACCGCATTCTACCGCGCGGTCTTTCCATACAGCTCGGTGAGAAAGCCGCTCTTTTCGATTTCGCGCAGGAAACTCAAATCCATGAAATCGGCGGGCTTCATGGTTTTGGCCTTTGGATCGGTTTCCCGGTCGAGCTCGCCTTGGATGGCTTCGTCGCTGGGGACTGGCAGGGGATCGAAAACTTCGCGCTGGTCGTCGTAGAGGAACGCGGTCTGCTCGATTGTGGCGCCGCGAAAGAATTTTACCAGCGCCCGCACCGAGCCTTCGCGGTTGGTTCTGAAGTAATGAATGGCTTCGACATAGGCGCGGAGAAATCTCACGATCCCTTCGCGGTCGCGCGCGATATGGCGGCGGGTGACGTTGAGCGTGGCGCCCGAGCCGGCGATTTTCATATCTTTGGCGGAAGCGCCGGGAAGCTGTTTCGCCCGGCCTTGTTGGATCAACACCAACGACGACTCACCGGAGACCCCCGCGTCAATTTTTCCGGCCAACAGCGCCGCGCCCACCTGAGGAATTCCTCCCATCTGCAGGATGCTGACATCGGCATCCGGCTTTAGCCCGACTCTCTTCAACGCATCTCTCAGGAACGTGTCGCCTTGGGAGCCATATTGGGTGACGCCGACGGTCTTGCCTTTCAAGTCTTGCAGCCGTTGAAGCGACGACTCTGGCCGAAGCAATACTCTCTGGCCGGAAAAATTGGTCGTGGTCGCAATGATCACGGGATCGGGAGTGCGAAAGCGTGCGCGCAATACCGATGACGTGCCGCCAAGGGCATAGTCGAGGTCACCGGCGAGCAGGGTTTGAATCAACCGCGGGCTGCCGGTGAGCAGGATCACCTCGGCATCGATGCCATGTTTCGAAAAAATCCCGGCTTCTTTGGCGACCCAAGGCAGCACTTGCGTGATTCCGGGCGCGACATAGGCTACCAAGATTTTTCGGCGCTGCTGGGCGAATGCGCAATCGCCCAGCACGAGCGCCGCCATAATCGCGGCAATGCCAAGAAGTTTATTCTGCGGTTTGAATGCGACCATATCGTTCAGTGCTTTCACTTATTTCGCTTATGATTGTAGCGATTACGCGCTGCATCTTAGCTCTTCGCATTGGCTGTACTTAACAGTGCGACGATTTTGTCGGGTCTCACCGGCAGGTCGCGCACGCGGGCGCCGTTTAACGCATTCGCTATGGCATTGCCGATCGCCGGCGCGGTTGGCGGCAACGCGGCTTCCCCCATGCCTTTGGCGCCGCAGGGTCCGTCGGGGTGCGGCGTTTCAACCAGGCGCGATTGAAACTCGCTCGGATGGTCGAGCATCGAAGGCAGGAGATAGTCGAGAAAGGTGCAGTTGATCGGCTGGCCGTTGTCGAAGCGCATCTCCTCGAACAGGGCGCTGCCCAAGCCGGCGAGCGCCGAGCCTTCGTTCTGCAAGTTGCATTGCAACGGATGAATCGCTTTGCCGACGTCGACCGCGGTGGCGACTTTGAGGACGCGAACTTTGCCGGTTTCGGTGTCGACTTCGACTTCCGCCCCGGCGGCCGAGTAAAACCAAAACGATGAGCCTTTGCCTTGACCGGTTATCGCGTCGACTCCACCTTCGGTACGCAGGGTGTGGCTGCCGAAGAGGCTGCCGCTTACCTCGCCGAAAATCGCTTTAAACAGTTGCGGATAGCTAAGGCTTTTTTCCGGCACGCCTTTGACCTGCAGGCGGGCGTCTTTCAATTCCAAGTCTTCGACACGCGCTTCCAGTGCCTTGGCTCCCGCTTGCATCAGTTGATCGCGAATTTGGCCCGAGGCGATTTGCGCTGCTTTGCCCATATGAAAGGTCGCGCGGCTCGAACTGGTCGATTTATCGTAGGGCGTAAAATCAGTATCGGGAAAGGTGACGGTCACCAAGTCGAAAGGCAAGGCCAACTCATCGGCGACGATCTGCGCCAAGCAAGTTTGCGCACCCTGGCCCATATCCGTGGTGCTGCTGAGCAAGACTGCGGAGCCGTCACAGTTGAGTCGCACGCTGGCGGCGGAGGTGCTCGGCGTCGACGTGCTCTTGATCGCGACGGCCAAGCCTTTGGCGCGGACTATTGCATCGCTTCGCAAGGATTGCTCCGCT
>CAYZJE010000400.1:0-6431 GCA_964478485.1 uncultured Syntrophobacter sp.
AAGTTTCTCACCGGACGCTTGGGCGCGCGGCTGCGCTATTCGCAGCGCTTCCAGCCGCTCGATGATCGGCGCGAGCCGTTGCCGTAAATAGTTTCGGGTTTTGAGTCTCGGGTTTCGGGTTAAGGTCTCTCTCGGGGATGGTTGAATTTCTTCGCCTTCAGGCGAAGAATAGGTCCGTCATGCCCGCGCAGAGCCGGCCCCTGACGTGATCCGGGGCCGGCATCTAGTCTTTGTCGTCACCCCGGTGAAAACCGGGGTCCATCCCCATCCCCGTAACCTGGATACCGTTTTCCAACGGTATGACGGACGCTGTCCGTCACCTGGATTCCCGCTTTCGCGGGAAAGACGGATGGGGGATTCGACTTCTTCAGACGCGCAGTTGCTCGGTCAGCTCGCTCATGTTTGGCAGGTGCTCGATGGTCATGACCTGGCGCAGCAACCAGTCGGCCTTCTCCTGACTCACCAGACGGAGCGCGTTGTAGCGATACTTTTCTTGCACGTCGGCGGCTGACACCGGGTTTTCGACGTGGCCGGGATGGATGTGTTGGCGTTCTTCGTAGAGTTTGCCGTCCTTGGTCTTGACCAAAACATGGCCGGAAGCGTACTTGGGCCGGCCATGGTTGGGGTCGTCTTCCCGTCTGATCTTGGCTGACAGTTTCAACACCTCGGGATCTTTGAGCGCGTCGCCGTCGAAATCCGCCAGCGCAAGCCGGCCCTTGAGCAAAGCTACCGCGGCGATAAATGGGGTTGAAAAATGCGCACCGTAATCGCCCTGGGGCGCTTGTTGGGCAAAAATTTGCTCGCCGCCCGTGTCCGCTGGCCGATCGCCCATGCGCACACGGCATTCAGCGTCGACGATATCGTCGACGCTGAAATGATAACGGTTGTGCAGATTCACGCAGGCGCGCACAGTCGCTTGGAGTGCGCCTGCGCAAGGATAAGGTTTGAATTCGACGCGGTTGAGTTCCCAATCTTGGCCGATACCGTCGAGCGCATTCTGGACGTTAAAATTTTCCGCGCCGACGTGAGTTGCGTAAAAACCCTTCGATCCCTCCAGCGCGGTCTTCGGCGCAGTAAACCCCTCGCGTGCCAACAACGCGCCGACCACCGCGCCGTGCGATGACCAGCCGGGCTGAAAGCGCTTCGACCAACTGCCGTCGGTCTGCCACTCCATGTTGCCCGAACCTTGACTCCCCGCTAGGCCGAAGGCGTTGGTAAGCTGCTGATGATTGAGACCCAATAGCCGGCCGGCCGCTGCGGCGCCGCCGAACACGCCGCACACCGCCGTTGGATGGTAGCCACGGCCGTGGATCGTGTGGACACGCGCACCGCGGGCGACGCGCAAAGAGACTTCAAAGCCGACGGCGCAAGCGGTGATAAAATCCTTGCCGCTCAATCCCAGCCATTCAGCGGCAGCCAGCGCCGCCGGCATCACCACCGACGTGTTGTGGATCACCAGCGGATGATGGGTGTCGTCGAAATCGAAAGCATGAATCAGCATGCCGTTGAGCAACGGCGCGCTGCTCAACGGCAGTTTCTCTTTCGTGCCGATTACTGTCGCGTCGGCAGCCTGTCCCAAAAGTCGCAGCGCTTTAATCGTCTTGAGTGCGAAGTCTTCGCGCGCCGCTGCCAAGGCCAAACCGACGCCGTCGAGAACCAGCAGCTTGGTCTTCTCAAGCACGCTCGGCGGCAACGACTCAAGTCTTTGAGCGAGAGAAAATTCCGCCAGCGCTTCAGAGCAGGTGGCCATGTTTTCGCCTTTCAAATTATGGTGCTTCGGGGTTTAGTGTGGAAAAATATTCACCACGAAGTGTGTCATGAGCTTACGCTCGTCCACGGAGGATGAAAATGGAGGCGACTGCCTCCACATAGTCATCCCCGCGACTCGTCATTCCCGCGCACGCGGGAATCCAGGTTTGATCTTCGCGAATTAGCCTGGATACCCGCTTTCGCGGGTATGACGGGATCCAGTGGGCTCGTGTTTCTGCAGATCATCCCCGCACATGTATTTTCTAAGGAGGATACGAAGAGCACGAAGTTCGGAGTAATAATCTTCCGAAACCTGACGTTGATTTTCCAAGGGCGGGTTTCAAACCCGCCCCTACCAAGCCAAATTCTTTTTTTGCGCCCTTTGCGCTCTTTGCGGCTAACTGTCCGAATCCGAACCGGGCCGGTCCCGACCGGCCCCTACTTTGTGACCTATGTACAACTATAGTTCGAAATTTGCGCGGCCTGCGCAAAACTTCTGCGTCACCATCCGAAGGGCGACCAGCCGGTCGCCCCTACGTCCCTTTTGTGGCCTTTGCGTTCTTTGCGGCCAATATTCTTCGGTTGCGGCTTTGCCGCGCTAGGCCCTTTGTGGTGAATTCCCCTATCCCCTACGGTTACTTCAAGCCGTAAAGTTTCGCCGCGTTGTCATGGGTGACTTTTTTGCGCACGCGATCGGATAGGCATGCGAGTTCTTGTTCCAAGAAGCGCTGCGAGTCGGGCCAGGTGCCGTCGGGATGGGGATAATCCGAGCCCCACATGACATTGTCTTCGCCCAATAGGTCCATCAAGCGCGCGCCGACGGCGTCGCGCTCGTAGGTGACAAAGCCGTTAACGCGAAAATAGTCGCTTGGCTTCAAGCGCAAGCGTAAATGGAACGACTCTTCTTCTTCGTACTCGTAGTCCATGCGCTGCAGGAAATAAGGAATCCAGCCGATGCTCGACTCGCCTAAGACAAAGCGGAATCCGGGATAGCGGTCGAAGGCGCCGGAGTAAATGATCGAGGCGAGAAACTGCGCCGAGCCGAAGCGCGACACCGCCTGGCGGACGGCGTTGCGCACCTTGGTATTGTCCTCCGCGTGGGGATCGTTGGGATTGAGCGGGCGCACGTCTTGACCCTGATTGTGAAACGAGATCGGTAGGCCAGTATCTTCGGCGGCTTCCCAAACCGGGTCCCAATCGCGATCCCAGATCGGCCGCACCGAATCGGAGGCGATCAATTCCGCGCCGGTGAGGCCGAGCTTGGCGACCCGTCTCAACTCTTCCGCCGCGGCCTTCGGGTCGTGATTGGGCAAGCACGCCAGTGGCGCCAGCCGGTCGGGATCGTACTTGCGAAACTGCATGACGAAGTCGTTGTAGATGCGAAATATCACGCCCATCGCTTCGCCATCTTGCAAGCGCCGGCTTAGTCCCAAAATACCGTAGATGACTTCAGCGCCGACGCCGTCCAGTTCCTGATCCTTGAGTCGTAGCTCCGGCGACGCTGGTCGAAAAACTCCATTAGCCGCGTCCGAATAGATGCCGGTGCGCGCTTTGCGGCGCAGTCGAACCGACATCGTCACCCGGTCGTGCCGGACATTCTCACGGCCCAGCCCGACGTCGCCGACGTAGCGTATAATCTTGCCGTTATGCACCCAAGCGCGGCCGCTATCGGTATTTTGCACTCGCGGCATGCGATCTTTCCACGATGCCGGCGCCTCGGAATAAAAAAGATCGCCGGGCAAATACCAGAAGTCCAAATGGCAGTCGGCAGAAATAATCTCACTCATAATTCCTCCTCAATTAATTCGTTGCTGAAATGACATCGTGCTCGTGGCTCGTGCTCGTGTTCGGTGAAATTGCGGTACAAGAACGAATTTAGATTATCAAGTGCGTCTGGCAGAGTGCTGAATAACTCACTCGGAGTCCTTCGACGGGCTCAGGACAAACGGAAAAGGCTTGAAATGATTTAAATAATTCCGTTCATGCTGAGCTTGTCGAAGTATGCTCCACTTTTTTTCAGCAACCTGCCAGTTTTACTTTAAAAACATTTCGCGGAACTCTTTGACGATTTCACCGTAGCGCTCGGCAACGGCAAGCGGCACTGGAAACAGTTTGAGTCCTTTGGTGAGCCGTGGATACGGCGCCTCGACATCGGCATGGGCGGGCAGCTTGCCCACCGTCCGGCCAACCTCTTGTCCCTCTTTGGACAGGAGAAAATCAAGCAGCAAACGCGCCGCCGCTGGATGTGGCGCATTGACGGCCAGCCCCACCGGATTGAGCGATACGATCACCGGTTCCAACGCGACCCAATCGATCGGCGCTCCCTGCGATTTGAACTTTTCGATATTGCTGCCGAAGCCATCGAGATAGATCGGAAACTCGCCGCCGATAAGCAACTGGGTTAGAAGCGAATGGCCGCTCCTGATGATCAGATCTTGCTGCGACAGCTTCTTCATAAACGCCAATCCGCGCTCGCGCCCCATCATCTCCAGCAAAGTGCCGTACAAGATATAGTCGGCGTCGTCCATCGCCATCTTGCCTTTCCACTTGGCAAGCAGCAGATCGTCGTAGCTTTTCGGCAGATCGTCACGACCGAGCATGCGAGTGTTGTACGCCAGCACACGGGTGTCCATGTAAAATGCGGTCCAGAAACCATCCGCATCTTTGTATTCCTTAGGAAACGCGCGTTGCTCCGCGTTGACGTACTTCTGCAGATGTCCGAGCTTCTTATGATTGATCATCGCCAAGTGGCTGCCACTGAACAAATCGGCGCGAAATATTTTCTGCTTCTGCTCGGTGGTGGCGATGTTGAGCAGCCGTTCGCTGCCGGTGCGGCGCACGTCGAATTTGATGAACGGATACTTTTTGGCGAACGCTTTCTGGATTGCTTGAACGGTATCGAGGCCCCAAGCAGTATAGAGAACGACTTCACCTTCTGCTTTGGCTTTTTCGACGACCCCCGCGTCCGTTGCTGCCTTGGCAAACTCACTCGGAATAAACGACAGCAATAGGGACAGCGCCCAACTGAGCACAACCGGTATTTTCGATTTCATCGTCTCGCTCTTCGATTCGCCTAAACGCTAATGACACCGACGCCGTCTTGCACTCTCACCTGAGTTCCATAGCGCTCAGATAGGCGCTGCAAACGGCTAAGAATACGCTCACCGACAACGCCATCGGCCAATACCGGTCGTCCACGCTGGCCGCGCGGCCGGCCGTGGCCCTGATCGATCGGATAGAGTTTCGCCGCGCTGAATTTTTTCTTGGCAAACTCACAGACGGCGACAAAGTTTTCCCAATAGAGCGGGTTGGCCGGATGGCCTTTTTTACCATGATCCGTGCGCGCGTCCCACCAATCGGCCGGCGTCGCCTTCTCGTCGAGATCGAACCGTTCATAGGCGTCGCCGGGAAAAGATTTCACGGTCTCATTCTGAAAGATAAAATTACCGAGGCTGTAAAAGATCGGTTTGCCCTGGTAGATTTCAAGGCCGAGCGGCACATGCGGGCCATGACCGACGAACAAGTCGGCGCCGGCGTCGAGTGCCCGATGGGCGAAGTCAGTGACAAACTCGGCAGGCTCCACACATTCGGTCACACTGCGCGCCGTGCGCAAGCTCTGGCCGCCGAACTCGTGCCAGTGGAGACTCACCACCAGCCAGTCGGCTTGCCGGCGCGCCTCGCTGATCCAGCGTAAATTTTCTGCGAGATCATGGGCGTCGGCGCGCGCGCTGACGGAGAAACCTGCACCGGCGATAAAGCGATTGCCGCGGAAGTCGATGATTTTTTCGCCGGAGTCGGCGCGTTTTTCCCGTTCCTTCTCAGGATCGAAACCGAGCTCGCGCTCGATCCGCGCCAAGTCTTCGAATGACTTGGGATCGACGACAAAGGTCGTATCGAATCCGAGCGGGTTGACTCCCGGCCGCCCGCCATGATCCGGACGCTGGCTCCCAGCTTTGCCCCAGGGCGCGCTGATCATTGAGCGTGCACTCGTCCCATTCGCCGCAATCAACGCGACTCGGCCATTGTTGGTGTCCAGATATCCTGGCGCCCGCGCTTCGGCGAGATTTTTTCCGGTGCCGGCGTGGGTCATTCCGCCGCGATCTAGGTGGCGCATCGTCGCCAGCACGCCTTCTTCACCGTATTCAAAGGCGTGATTGTTGGCGCACGAGAGCAAGTTAAGTCCGAGCCATTTCATTTCTTGCACCAATGACGGTTCCGTGGTCATAAAAGTGCCGCGGCCCATTCGGCTGATCGCGGGCGACCCCTCGTCCCAGCCGCGCACGGTGCTCTCGAGATTGCCGAAACAAGCGTCGGCGCCGCGCAACATTTGCGCCAGTTGCAAATAAGCTGGTTCGTCGAAGCTCGACAGCTTGCGCGTCAACATCGAATCACCCGTGAGGGCGATCTGAAAGTTACCTTTTTCCGAGTCGTACAACATCGGTCTCCTCTGAAATCAAATGCCGCGTTCGCCGGTGCGCGATGCTGCTAATTCCAATTGAACGTAGCGTGACGAACCAAATTTTTTCACCACGAAGGCACAGAAATGGCCGAGGATGGAGGATGGAGGATCGAGGATAGATGATCGCAAGAAGAGTTTGCCATCCTCAATCTTCCATCCTCTATCCTCGACTCATCCCACATCATGCACTCGCTTCCCGCCAATCAATCGTTCAGCTGCGGCA
>CAYZJE010000401.1:0-10619 GCA_964478485.1 uncultured Syntrophobacter sp.
CCAAGCTCAGACCGCAGATGCCGTGGTTCGGTTACTCCCTCGGCCAGTGGAGCGACGAGCTCGATCAAGAAGCACAGCTCGCCGTCGAGGGTCGCCACTTTGAAACCGGCGAGAAATTGAAAAAAGGCCGGGTCAAAGTTAGATAGTTAGGTTTGAGTTCGGAGGATTGGCCGCAAAGAACGCAAAGTTCACAAAAAAATGAGGGAGTGCACGGATAAACCTGTGCGGTCTCCTGTACCGTCGAATGTTACTCGCTATGACTCGTCTGTTTCTTCATAACGAAAACTAGGACCGCGAGAATAAATTTTTGCGTCTCCCAACTGGAAGATGCTCTCGTTCCGATTTATTACTTTGCGAACTTTGCGTTCTTTGCGGCCAATCCATTCCTACGATCGATAGCGCCATAGCTGCGGGATGGCGAGGCAGATTGCCAGGATCATGACGAAACACAGCGCGCTGCCCAAGAGCAGCGCGTTGGGCGCGCCCACCTGTTGGGCGGCGAAGCCGGCGAGCAGAGCGCCGAGGCCGTTGGTGGCTTGAGCGAAGGCGGTGATCAGACTCGACGCGCGTCCCAACATGCCATCGGGTGCAAGCATCTGGACGACCGTGCGGCGGATGGCGACGCTCACCGAATCGGTGAAGCCGAGTATCAAAGTTGCCCCGACCGCCATCCAAAACCAGTTCGATACGCCAAGCAGCGCCAAGCAGGCGGCGAACACGATGGCGGCGGTGACGACCAGCACGCCCATCCGTCTTACGTTGCCCATCATGAGCAGGAGGAAGGATCCGGCGATAGCGCCCAGCGACGGCGCGCCGTAGAGTATGCCCAAGCCCGACGCCCCGGTTTTGAAAACGTCGGCGGCAAAGATCGGCAGGATCGGCCGGTAAAAACCCACCAGCGTGACGCCGAAGTCGAGCAGGAACAGCGATAAAATAATTCTTTGAATCCAGATGAACTCGATGCCTTCAAAAATGCTTTTCAGATTGACCCGGCGCCGCTCGCCTTCAGGAATTCCGGAAGCGCCCATTGATAAGATCGCGATGCCGGAGGGAATCAGCATAACGATGGTTAAAAAATACGTGGTGGCCAGACCGCTGTGATCGATGACCACGCCGCCCAAGGCCGGACCGACGAGAAAGCTCATTTGAATGATGATCGTGTTGAGCGTCACCGCGTTCATCATGTAGGACGCTGGCACGAGCCGCGGGATTAGCGCCGAACGCGCCGGCCAGTTGAACACTTCCACCAGCGCGCCGACAAAACCCAGAGTAAATATATGCCAGACCTCAATCGCACCGGTCATGGTCAACAAGCCGAGCAGCAGGCTCGGGATTAACTGGATCGCCACGGTGACGACTAGGAGCTTCTTGCGGTCGAAAGCGTCGGCCACCGCGCCGGCGAACAAACCGAAGATGACGAAGGGAAAGGCCTGAAGAAATCCCGTCAGCCCCAACTGCAACGCCGAGCCGGAAATTTCATAGACCTGATAGAGACCCGCTACATTGCGCACCTGGATCGCCACGGCATTACAAACGCTGGCGATCCACATTAGGCGGTAATCGCGGAACGTGAGCGAAGCCCAGGGGCGTGTGGGCGCTGTTTCGGCGCTCGAAGTTATTTCTTCAGGATTAGCCAATGGGGCGAGATCAACGAAAGTGAAAACCCACGGATAGCTATAGCGCGAGTAGGGGCGGAATGCGAAGGGTGGGAGAGGCGGCGAAGGGTCTGATCGCTTCGCCGCCTCTCTTGGTTGCCAAACTAATCGGCGGCTGCTTGGTGCTTGTCTTCTAGGACGCCTTGATGTTCGGCTTCGGCGAGCACGGCTTGGATGGTTTTCACCAACTCGCGGGCGGCCTCGACGCTCAGCTCGACTGCGACCCGAGCGCTTGGCCCCTTGGCCTGGTTGACGAAGTCGATGTTGAGCGCATGCTCAAGCGGCATGCCGTAAGGGTGGTCATAGGAAACGTTGGCTTCGTTCACTTCGATCCATTCCTGGCCGCTCTTGCCGCGCCCATAAATTTTTGCCTGATGGGTAATCATCGTGCACATGGTTTGTCTCTCCTTCCGCCGACTATTTAAGATTCTTTTCGAGGAAGGCCAGGACTTTTTTCCAGCCATCGACCGCCTGCTCCTGCCGATAGGCCGGCCGGTCGTAATAGAAGAAACCATGGCCGGCGCCGTCGTAGCGGTGAAACTCGTAGTTCTTGCCATGCTTCTTCAACTCCGCTTCGTGCAAATTGACCTGCTCCGGCGTGGGCGATTTGTCGTCATTGCCGAATAGCCCGATCATCGGACAGGGAAGATCCTTGGTGTAGTCGATCGCCGCGACCGGGCGTTTGGGAGTCAATTCCTCCGGTTTCATGACCACGCCGCCGCCCCAGCATTCGACCAGGGCATCGTAGTTCTTGCTTTTGCACGCGGCGAGAAAGCCATGGCGGCCGCCGGAGCAGGTGCCGAATACGCCGACCTTGCCGCTGACGTAGGGCAGTGAACGCAAGAGTTTATTCGCACCATCGAGATCGCCGAGCACCTGATCATCCGGGATGCCACCGGCGGCACGCACTTTGGCGCCAACGTCTTCCGGCGTGCCGTGGCCGTCGCGGCAGTAAAGATTAGGCGAGATCGTCACGTAGCCGTTATGGGCAAACTTGCGGGTGCATTCACGATACCACTCGTCCCATCCGGGCGCATGGTGGATCAATACCATGCCGGGAAAAGGACCGGCACCGAGGGGCCGGGCGAAGTAGGCGTTGATCGTCTCGCCCTTGTGTCCTTGCAGCGTGACCGTTTCGGCGATCATGCCTTCGTATTGGTTGGTCTGATACATGTTCATTTCCTCCTTCGAATTTCGTCTAGCCCTCTTAGTACGAAACCTGGCGTCGGTGCAAGAGTTCAAGCCCAAAATGCAGCGGAATTTGGATCGTGCTAGCTGGGCTTATTCCCGGCGAAACAGCGATCGAGGTGCAACCCTTCCGGAGCAAAGGCAAAGCAGCTGTGCCTTGAAGCGGCGCGCGAGGCGATCTGCTGTGAAATTACCTGTGAAAAGGTCAAACATTTTACCGAGCATCGAGCATGACGATGAAACATTTGGCGCTGATGCCTTCGCTCCTACAGGGTTCCACCTCGATCGACACTCTGTCGTTCGATTTCCTGGTAGCATGAATAATCCAGGCGAGCAGGTTGCTGAAAAAAGAATCGGAATGCTTCGAGAGCCTCATGCTTCGATAAGCTCAGCAGAACGGAAAATATCCAATGCTATCAACGCCCCTCCGTTCGTCCTGAGCCTGGTCGAAGGACTCGGAGAGGGGTTTTCAGTTACCTGCTAACCTCAAAGACTGACTTTACCTAGTGGTAGACAGCGAAGGCGCGGTCGGATAATAGTTTTGTCAGGAGAGGAACGATGGCGATGGCAGCTTTTAAAAACCAAGTGATCGATTCTGATGCCCATGTGGTGGAGACTGAGCGGGTGTGGAATTATCTCGACGCCGCAGATGAGAAATACCGCCCGACACTGATGAGATCGCCGGAGAACCCGCGGCGTCAAATCTGGATGCTCGACGGCGAGAACCTCGGCAACAAATTTCCTTCCCCCGACGAGCAGCAGTCGGCGGAGCATTTAAAAAGATTTGGCCGGGAAGTGGCTACGCCGGTGGAGGCCCGTGAGTTGTCCGATGTCACACAGCGCCTGGCGCACATGGACGAGCTCGGCATCGATGTGCAGATATTATTTAACTCGCTGTGGATCACACCCCTCACCGCACGACCGGACGCCGAGATCGCGCTGAGTTGGGCCTGGAACCGTTGGCTGGCCGACGTTTGGAAGCTCGGCGCTAATCGTTTGCGCTGGACCTGCGTCGTGCCGGCATTGACGCCGGCCGAAGCGGTAGCGCAGATTCGTTTCGCCAAGGAGCATGGCGCCGTCGGCGTCTGCATGAGGCCGTTCGAACGGGAGCGGATGGTGACGGACCCGTTTTATTATCCGATTTACGACGCGGCCGAACGCCTAGACATGCCGATCACCGTCCATTTGGCCAACGGCAGTCCAGAACTGTTCAAGCTGATGACCAATGAAGCGGGCGGCGGCTTCTCTACTTTTCGCGTGCCGACGGTCACCTCCTGTTATGCTTTGATCATGAGCGAAATACCGCGAACTTTTCCCAAGCTGCGCTGGGGCTTCATCGAGGTGTCGAGCCAGTGGGTGCCTTGGGTGATTCACGAGGCGATGCGCCGCTCTCTCGGCAGCGCTCGGCCGATTTCCAAAGCCTGTCTCTGCGAGTACAACATTTACGTGTCGACGCAGACCGACGACGATTTTCCCTATGTTATTTCCTACGCGGGTGAGGAAAATCTTGTCATCGGCACGGACTACGGCCATGGCGACACCTCCAGCGAGCTCAACGCCATCGCCCGCTTCAAGGCGATGGACCAGCTCACGACCGAGGTGAAGCGAAAAATTCTTTTTGATAATCCGAAAAGACTTTATGGGATTTAGAGTTTAGCCCAATTGACGTTAATCTAATATTCCCCGCAGCTTGCTGCGGGGACCATCAAATGGGGTTTCCAAAGGGGGTGAGCATCCCCTTTGGTCACCTGCGGGGCTAATACCCCGCAGGTGAGATGACTGGTTTAATGGCGCGATGATGGCGAACTTGCGATTACCGGTGTCGGCCGAAAAAATGAATCAGCTTGCCCAGCGCATGCTGGCTCTCGGCGTGCGTGAGCAAGACATTGACGAGCAGTTCGTCCGGTCCTCCGGCGCCGGCGGGCAAAACGTCAACAAAGTTTCATCTTGCGTAGTGCTCCATCATCGGCCTTCGGATATCCGGGTGAAGTGCCAGCAGGAGCGCTCCCAGGGGCTCAATCGCTTTTTGGCGCGGCGTGTTCTGCTCGATAAAATCGAGGCTAAAATTAGCACGGTCAAAACCGCTGAAGAGCAGAGGATCGAGAAGATCCGCCGCCAGAAGCGAAAGCGCTCGCGGCGCGCCAAAATGCGCATGCTCGATGAGAAGCATCGTCAGGCCGAAAAGAAAAACCGCCGATCGGCGCTGCGGCCTGAGCATTTCGACGATTGATCCTGGCTTGGTTTCGCAGTCTCGCGTGTAAAATGCCCCCTGCCGATTGTCAGTTCTGACATTTAGACCGTGACTTGTCACGCCTTGTCACGACAGGGCAGTGGAGTAAGTTCCCGGAAATTCTAGGGTTGGTTTTTGGCATCGGGGTTGCTAAAAAGTCCCGTCGGAGGTGATCGCCATGTATCAGGATCTCATCATGCTGTTGTTGATCATCGTCGTTGGTCCTATTTGCGCGATCGCCGCTCTACGCTTTTTCTGGAAGACCAAACGAACCAGACGACCGGTTAAAAACTTTCGCTAACCCAACCCGCGAACTAAAAACTCCGGTCAAAATTTACCGGTTTTAGCCGACGGTAAGTCTTCGGCAATTTCGTTGGCCATGACTTGGTTAGCGGCTTATGACGACCAACTTCAGTGACCGGCCGGTTACTTGGTCTTTTTCAGCTGATCGAGCAGCGCCTGAATCGGCTTGAAGTCCATCCACTCAGGCCGGTTGATTAGCAGATAATCTCGATCCTTTCTTCTTCTCGCCAGCGGCGGTAGAATTTCCTGCGGCAGATCTTCGCGCATGGAGCCGACTCTTAGCTCGTCGGTGTTGGCTTGAAGGAAGGCGATTTGGCCCTCCAAGGAAAGAAACCAGTTGATGAACACCTTGGCGCCATTAGGGTGGGGATGGCGATTCATCAAGACCAGCGCACCCGAGCCGGAGCCGATGCCAGGTTTCTCGGCGACCGAATAAGGGTCGAGCTCCTTGACCGGCAGGCCCTGCATCGCCGCGCGGTCGATTCTTCGGCAAAGAAAACAGATCGGAAATTTTCCGCCAGACAACCAATCCGTTCCCTGTCTTAGATCGCGAAAATACGTCGGCTCCATGTCGCGGTAGATCCGTTCAATGAACTTCGGCCCGAGCTGGGGATGATGAAAGACGTAGGTGAGCGAGGTGGAGCCTTGAGTCGGACCCATTTGCAGCACCGCATATTTTCCCTTCCAGCGGGGCTGGACGAGATCCCACGCCGATTTAATTTCCTTCTCGTCGATTACGCTGGTATTGAACGATAGGGGCGGCCCATACAGAGAGCTCTCGTACATAAAATTATACTGGCCCTCGGGATCGACGTAGTGGTGCTTACCCATCCACCACTTAGACAGATCAGTGACACCGGGATGAACCAAAGCCGGTGGGATGGGCTCGATGACTTTGGCGGGATAGAGATTGAATTGAATCGCCGTCGGCCCGGCGAGAAAAACGTCAGCGAGAAACTTGCCGGCACGACGCTCGCTAAAAAGTTTCGGGAACAGATCGCTGCCGCGGCCTACGGAGGTACCAACGAGCTTGATCTTGGGATAGCGTTTCTGAAACGCGGACCAGATCGTTTGCCCATTGCCGATCGAGTCGGTGGCGTAAACGGCGACTTCGCCTTCATCTTCAGCGCGTTTTACCAGCGCATCCCACTCTTGAGCCGTCACCGGCCGGAGCTCAGCCGCTGAAGCAATATTGGCGAGCGCGAGGATCGCGACAACATCAGCGATGAGATTGCGCCAGAATTTAGTCATGTTGTTTTCTCTCCAGACGCGAATATAACTGTGCTGCTGGAAAATCGAAATCTAATTCACAGTACCGATACACCAATATTTGGTCAATGAGTTTTGCAACGTTTTGATTGTTGTTGCCTAAGTTTCCCAACTGATTTTCAGAAAGCGTGGTTTAGATCATTTGTTCAGGCTTTACAATTTTTAGCGACAAATGTATAAGCAGCGCAGGGCACGGTCGGGAACAGAACTCGCCACATCTCGATCCGTATGTCCATCGTGCCAAACTGTCGCTACTTAACAGGGAGGCTCGATGGCTACCGAGTCCAACTTTTCTCAATTGTTGCGACCGATTGGCGAAGCGCTTGAGCCGCTTCAGATCGAGTCGTTTTCGCTTAGGATCGAGAACGAAGAGATTTTAATCAGCGCCCAAAAGCGCGAAGAAAGGCACCCGCCGCCAGTTGATTCGACAATTCATTCGGTATGGGATATCTTCCGCCGCAAAAAAGTTGAGGCTCCGCCAACGCCGCGCCCCTCTTTAAGAACTCTCGAAATTCGCTATTCCTATGATGATATTGCGCGGATGGATACGGAGGGAGCGTCGAAACGCATAGCTACTGGAGAAAAACCTGACCCACACGCGCTATCGCAAATACTTCGGGCCGTCGGAGCCTTTGTCGACCAGAAGCAGGGGCGTTTGCTGGGTGTGACCATGGAAGGTCACGATATCGCGATCGACTACGAATCCGCGCTGAAGCAAAAAACTACCGCCAAGCACACCGTCGCTTCGCTCTATGACTACTGGGTCAAAATGTACCTGCACCGGCGTGAGCGTTCCTAAGACCTTACGCGCGGCTTACTCTTAAATAGCCGCGATTCACCTGCCTACGTCATCCCCGAGTTCCCGAGTTGACAGCACTCAACCCGTTAGCCGATAATTTACCTCGCAACCTGGCGATTCGGTGCCGGGCCGACTTCTGCGGTAGCCGAGCCGCGTTCTTAGTTAAGGGAGTTACAAGGAAATGTTCAAGTTTTCAGTCACTGAGAGCCGAAAGGAGTTTCTAATCAACAAGGGGAAACACATGCTGAAGTCCATCCGCGCCATCGTAGGCCTAGCGCTTATCTTAACTTTCTCATCGGTCAGTGGCAGCGTGGCGGCTGATCTTACCTGTTCTTCAAGCACGACGCTCGAAGGGCTGGCGACTTGCATTCGCCTGCAAATGCCGCAATCCGGCTCAAACGGTTTCGTCGTGTCAAGCGCCGTGGAGCAGAACGATTGGCGTTCGGTGGTGAATCAAATGTTGCAAGGGTCGTGCGGCTTTGCACTGCCTGCGAGTTTGCTGGGGATTGCCCGGATCAGTAATTTTTCTGATTTAAGCAACGGGCGAAGTTATTGCGTGCTGATGGAGGTCCGCGACGCGAACGGTGATGGTTTCGTCGATCGCGGTTGGGGCACTTTTGTTGTCTATGGAGCGGCGACGCGCGAATTGAGTCACCAGGCGCCCCATCCGATTGCCGATAGCACGACGGAACTGCAAGCGATCACGATTTTTAAAGATACCGAGTCGCGGAGCTACCTAATGGCCGGGGCGCATCGCAACGCCAATTCCGCGACGAGCAGCTGTCAAAGTTCCTACAATGCGGCCGACGCGGCGCATAATACGGCAAACATGTTTCAGGCGACCAATCGCGAGCTGATGGCCTATTATGGCACGACGGCCTGGAACGCGATTCAATGGCATGGCATGGCGGCGGACACTTGCCCGAACACCCATGTCTATCTTTCGCATGGCATGAACGTTACACCGACGCCGGACGATAAAATCAGTCGGCTGCGCGACAACCTGTTGGTTTATCATCCGTTGTGGGATGTCGATCTAGCGGGCGCCGGTGCTTGCAGCTTGAACGCGACGGATAACACGCAAGGGCGTTTGCTCAACGGCGTTGCCGCGGCAAGCGTCTGTGGCACGGCGGCATCGAGCTACAGCGGCAGATTTATTCACATCGAGCAAGATCCCAATTACCGCATCGCCGGCGACTGGATCGCGCCGCTGGAAGGCACTTGGCCGCTAAGCCCGCCTGCGGCGCCAAGCGGTTTGACGGCGGCAGCAGCTAATGCGCAGGTCGGATTGACCTGGGTCGGTTCGACTGATGCGGTGAGTTATCGCGTGCATCGCGGCACCACGAGTGGCGGACCGTACAGCGCCATCGCATCGGGTTTGACCGCCACGAGTTACTCGGACACCACGGTGACCAACGGTGTTGCCTATTACTACGTTGTGACCGCGTTGAATGGAGCCGGCGAAAGCACAAATTCAAACGAGGCGGCGGCCACGCCGAGTGCTCCGACAGTTCCCCTGGCTCCAACCGGATTGACCGCCACGGCAGGGAAGAAAAAGATTGCCCTCAGCTGGCAACCGTCGAGCGGCGCCACCGGTTACAACGTCAAACGAAGAACCAGCAGCGCCACAACTTACGCGACCATCGCCGCCGGCGTTGCGGGCACGACTTACACCAACACAGGTTTGACCACTGGCATGACTTATTTTTACGTCGTCAGCGCGATTAACGGGGGCGGCGAGAGCGGTAATTCCAATCAGGCGAGCGCGAAAGCCAAATAGCGCATTCGGAATGCTGATTAACCCGGCATCTCGATGCCGGAACAATTAAATGGGGTTTCCAAAGGGGGTGAGCATCCCCTTTGGTCGCGAGCGGGGTTCAAACCCCGTACGCGAATTCAATTGATTCGTTCATTGCCGGGGCGGATTACGTTCCTCTGCGGCCACCAATCTCTTCCTCGACACGGCGCTCAAGAGATTGGCTATAGCGCGACATCGGGTAGCAGAAGAGGAAGTAGCCGAGGGCGGCGAATAAATAGGCCTCGACGCCGAAGCCGGTCCAGCGGGGCTCGTTGAGCGCGACTTTGATGGCCGTCAGAAAATCGAACAGGCCGATGATGACCACCAGTGAGGTGTCCTTGAAAAAACCGATGAAGGTGTTGACCAGCGGCGGGATCGCGATGCGCAGCGCTTGGGGCAAGGTGATGTGCCAGGTGCGTTGCCAATAGCCGTGGCCGAGGGCGAGCGCGGCTTCTTCTTGTTGGCGCGGTATCGCTTGCAGGCCGCCGCGCACGACTTCAGCTAAATAAGCGGCGGCGAACAAAATCATGGCGAGCTGGGCGCGCAGCAGCTTGTCGATGGCAACCCCCGCCGGCAGAAACAGCGGCAGCATCACCGACGCCATGAACAGCACCGAAATCAACGGCACGCCACGAATCAGCTCGATGTAGCCGATCGAGAACCAGCGGATCAAGGGCAGTTCGGAGCGCCGCCCCAGCGCCAGCAAAATCGCCAGTGGAAAAGCGCAGGCAATGCCGAAGGTGCTGAGCAAAAGCGTCAGGGTCAGTCCGCCCCAGCGTTCGTTTTCAACGTAGGCGAGCCCCAACAGTCCGCCCCACATGAGCCAGCCGATGGTTCCGAGACCGGCGAGCCAAATAGTCACCAGCCGCGCGCGCCGGACGATTGGCCACGCGCTGAGCGCATAGAGCGCGAGCAGCAAGATGATGACAAGTGCCGGCCGCCACTGCTGGTCGGCGGGAAAGGTGCCGAATAGAATGAAACGGTGCTTGTCGGCGACGAAGGCCCAGCATGCGCCCCGGCGGGCTGCGTCACGACACTCGCTCGCGTTCAATGGCGACCAGACAGCATCTAATAGCGCCCAGCTTACTAGCGCTGGGACGAGCTGCCAGGCGAGAGTAACAATGAGCAGGGTCGTCAACGTATTTGTCCAACCTGAGAAGAGCTTCGCGGTATTCAGCCAACTGGAGAAGAACTTCGCGCGCACCCAGCTTAGGATTACCTCGGTGTTCATGATTGAGCGCCCCTCAGTGCGATGCGCGCGTTATACCAATTCATCAGCCCTGAAATCGCCAGGCTGATGGCGAGATAAACGAGCATGATGATCGCGACGCCCTCGATGGCTTGGCCGGTTTGATTGATCGTGGTATTGGCAATGGC
>CAYZJE010000402.1:0-1957 GCA_964478485.1 uncultured Syntrophobacter sp.
CAAGCAGCACCTGCGTCCGGCGCTCAAGCAGCGTCGGCTGAGCCGAACTAGCAGTTGCTGAGCCTCAAATGGCCGGGCAATACTGGCTTGGAGTTTAAAATCGGGGAGACACGATTCTGCTATCATGCTTGGATGGGTTCCTTACGCGAACCGTTTAGCCCGTGATCTCGTACGGGATATTGGTCGGGCCTTCGATTTGGCGGTAGAGATTGCCCTCGATGTTGTAGCTGCCCTGCAAAACTTTGCCGGCGACGCGCTCGGAGCGAAGAATGACCGCCACCGACCGCGTCGGGCCGCCTTGTTCTGCGTGAATGTCGAAGGGCGGCACCAAGTCGACTTTGCCGGCCTTACCTTCGGTGACGCTCTCCAGCGCCAATTTCGCGTAGCCTTCTTTCGAGCGGTCGTCGACCCGGCGAAAGCGCTCCAAGCTTTCCGTGCCATCAAGCACACCGTAGGCAGTCCACGCGTGAGCGTGGTCATGAATGCTGCCCTTGCGTCCGGGATTGCGCACGACGCCGTTGATGGCGAAGCCGCATTCCTCATCTTCATGGAACAAGAGATTCTTGCGACCTTCGGTGGACGGCCAGGACTTTGACGCTTGGCGTAAGCTCTCGTCATTAACCAATTCTTGGAGTAACGTCTGGCCCTTCTTCATGCGCGATTCGGTATCCGGCAGTTCTTTCCATGCTGTGCGTAGATCTTCGATGAACTTTTCGAATGCGGGGATGTGCTTACTCATGAGGCCTCCGTGAATTGAAGCTATTTAATCATCTCTCGACGGATCTCTTCAAGCAGGCGGAAATCGACGATCTTGTTCATGGGAATATCGCCGATGGTTTTTTCGGCGCGCTGAATCTGATTCACATGGACTTTTAATCCGGCATCGCTTGCGGCGCCGTCTTTGCTGAACGATTTGGCGAGCGCTGTGTAGGATTCTTTGGCGACAGCGGCATCGACCTTCCATTCTCGTTCGAGAATCTGCATCGTGTCGTCCGGACGTTCTCTGGCGAACGTCAAGCCGCGATAGAGCGCGCGCAGCATACGCTTGGTGAGATCGCGTTTCTCGTTTAACTGGCGCTCCGTGGTGGAATATCCATTGCTGGGGAACTCGATGGCGTCACCCAAAAACAGCAGCTCGCGAAAGCCTTTCTGCCGGAGCAGAACGTTATCCGGTGGGACGACCACCGTGGCATCGACCGAGCCGGCGCTGAGGGCAGCGACTCTGGTGCCGGGCAGGCCGATCATGATAAGCAGCGCATCGCGCTGGGCATCCATGCCTTCACGGTTGAAGGCGATCCGGGTGGCTAATTCGATAGTGTCGCCAAAGCGAACTATGCCGATGTATTTGCCGCGCAGCTCTTGGATCGACTTGAATTGCGGCTTGGCCATTAAGAAATAATTTGGCCGCGAAGCGCCGAAGAAAATGGTCTTGATCGGCGCCCCCTTGGCGGCGAGGCGCAGAGCGGAATCGGCAACGCCGTGGTAGTCGACATCGCCGGAGAGCAGCGCGTTGTGGGCCAACTGTGGCAGCATCATCGGCGTGTCGATCTCGATGTTCTCGTCTTTGAAAAAACCGCGATGAATAGCCACGAACAGCGGCAGATAGCCCATCGATTTCGCCGGCAGCGCCAGTTTTACCCGGTCAGCGGCGATGAGTGGAGAACTCACGCCGGCGGCAAATAGAATGAGAGCCAAGCTAATAGTTGGCGCCAGCAACTTTAATTTACTCACGGCGAAATACCTCGAACTAAACATCCCTCGGCTCAAAGCCGAAGGGTTGCAAAAACGACGACTCGGATTAGACTCCCCATTCCGTCATTCCCGCGCACGCGGGATTCTAGGCCTTATCGTCACCCCGGTGAAAAACGGGGTCCATCCCCTTAACCTGGATACCGTCCCCGGATCGCGTCCGGGGCAAGCTTTCAACGGTATGACGGACGCTGTCCGTCACCTGGAT
>CAYZJE010000403.1:0-3966 GCA_964478485.1 uncultured Syntrophobacter sp.
AAGTAGGTTCATTAGTTTACTCATTTTCCTGACCGGCGCAGACTTCTAATTGCGATTATCTTTAAAGTTGATCTGTCAAAAGTGGAGCTGGAGACCCGCCATTAAACGAAGCCACTTCGCGGCCGGGGTATTGCCCCCGGCCTTGACCAAAGGGGATGCTCGCCCCCTTTGGAAACCCCATATAATTGTGCCCGCCTCAAGAGGCGGGGTTAACATAGAGTAAACGGTCCTACAACGCGATTGGAACTAGCTTCGAACGCCGCATTTTTCGGTCGCGAGTCAGGAGCGGCACTCGATGCACGACACTCGTAGCCGCGATGATCTCATCGGCGGGATCGCTGTCAAAATCCAAAGATTTGATCGAGCGGCAGATATCGAGTGTCAGCGGCCAAGTTTGAATCCGTGCCAAGGTCCGAGCCAACTCGGCATGGTCTAAATCAATCTCGATGCGGCCCAACTCCGAGAGTTTGGCGATTTCCCAAAGCACGATTGCCGAAATGCTCCAGGTTTCATTGGAGAGCAGGGCGCGTTCTCGGCGGGTTAAATCGTCAGTCAACGCATAAAGCAGAATGTGAGTGTCAAGATTGAGCATCCCACTTAAAGCCCGTGGTTAGGATGTTTCCTTTGATCTTGATTTTGCCTTTGAAGCTACCAATCATTTTTGCGTTGTCGGTATGAACGGGGACAAGCTTGGCCACTGGTTTGCCGTGTTTGGTGATAAGGATACCGTCCGGGTCTACTCGATCGAGTAACGCCAGGCACTGCTCCTTGAACTTAGCGGCCGGTACCGTTTTCACAACAGAACAGTAATACAACTACGGTAAAATTTCTAGTCATAAAAACTGGACATAGTGGGTCAAGTTGTGCCCGCCTCAAGAGGCGGGGTTAACATAAAATCTATTTCGCATCCGCTCGTGGAAAGCCGTAGGCCTCGGTGATTTTCTTTTGGTAGTCTTCGAGCTTCGTCACATGCTCCCAGTCGATAACGGAAAGTTTCAGGCCCCGCACGATCTTCTCTTGAACCGTACCGGGGATGAGCAGCGATGCGCCGAAGGGCTCGTACTGATCGATGAGCGCTTGAGCCCCGGCAGAGCATAAGAACTCCAACCATAAGAGACCGGCGTAGGGATTGCTCGCTGCGCCGAGGACGCTTTGCGCTTCGTTTAGCCGGGTCGGCACCGGCTCGATGATTTTGTAACCGATGTTCGGATCTTTTTTCTCCACCCGCATGGCACTCGCCAGATTAGGGCCGAGCAGCGTGCTGTATTCGCCCGACTGAATCATCGTCAGCGCTCGACTGTTGCCCCTGATCCACACCGGTTTTTGCGCCGCCAGCTTGCGCGCGAAATCCAAGGTCTTTTCCATACCCCAGGCAGGCACGAGCGCCGCGAGATCTTTAGGTCTGATGTCGAGCATGAATTTTCTGCCGCTGAATTCTTCCCGCAGAAAGCCTTCCCAGCTATTGGGAACTTTTTCCGGCGGGAGTAGCTTCTTATTGAATGCGACGACCTGAAGATCACTGGCCACGACCACCACGTGGCGGTTGACCGGGTCGATCATCTTCTGCGGGATTTGTAATACGCCCTGCTGCGCCATGCCGAGAATGTCGAACTTTTTCTGGAACGGCAGGTACTCCGGGTACATGTCGAAGGCGACGTAGTTGACGTCCCAGCTCTTGGCCATGCCCGCCTTCATCTCTTGAATCATGCGGATGTAATTGTCCGTGCCGGCGATTTCCTGAGCTTGCGCGTCGATAAAAGGATATTTCTTCCGGAACGCCTCGTTCAAAGCCTTCAAGGTCTGGGCGTCGAGGGACCCCATGACGCGCAGCTTCCCCTCTTTCTTGGCGTTGGCGATGATCTCCTCTTGATTTGATGCGAAGATGAATCCTTTCGCTTCGGCTTCTTGCTTGGCCTTTGCGAGCGTCGGGTTGGCGGTCGCGCCGTAGGCGCTGAGCGGGACGGTCGTCAGCACACTCAACACGACAAAGATGACGCACAGTTTGATAACATTGAAATTCACGGCATGCCTCCGATTGTTAGATTTGCCAGCGCACGGCTGTTAGGTGTGAGCGTGACTGGCGTCATGACGGTAATAAACGCCTGTGGTTATGTCAACCAACAGATCAACGAAGTGATTTATGAGCTTACGCTCACCCACAGACAATGAAAATGGAGGAATTTCCCTGCGCGGGGTCATCCCCCCGACTCGTCATTCCCGCGCACGCGGGAATCCAGGTTGGTTCTCCGCCGAATTAGCCTGGATACCCGCTCCCCAATCAAAGTCGGGGACAAGCTTCGCGGGTATGACGGAACCCAGGGGGCCTCTTCGTTCTGCAGATCATCCCCGCATGCGTATTTTCGAAGGAGTCACTTCGCGGGCGGGTAGGTCCAGGTCTCCGGAATTCCGCAAACGTAAAAGCCGTAAGGAACTAGCGTTATTTTTTTCCTCCCGCCGGCACCACCAAGACCGGACAAGTCGCGCCGCGCAAAAGCTTGTCCGTGACGCTGCCGATCAGCATGCGCGATAAGCCGCTGCGGCCATGGGAGGACATGACAATCAGGTCGGCACGCTCTTTTTCGGCGCAATCAACGATCGCCGCATAGGCCTGGCCGGTAACCACCAGTTCGTGTATTTTCAAATCATCCGCCCGACGGCCGACAATCTTACCGGTAAACTCACTGAGCCGCTTCTCGTGCGCCGCGAGCTCTCCCTTACCCACGACGTTGGATTCGTCCAGGATCACGACATTCAAAACGATCACCTGCGCCCCGACATCCTTGGCCAACTTGCATGCGTAGCGCACCCCTTCCGCCGATAGCTCGGAAAAATCCGTCGGCGCGAGAATCTTTTTTAGTATAGCCATAGATCACTCCCTCTTACAGTCGGATTTCGCGGTTCAATCAGTACATAACTCGTGCACGAGTGCAACTGAGATGCCATGCTTCGAGTGGTAGAATAGCGCCGTTTTTGCAAAACTTCTTTGCACGGATGCACAAAATCCAAGCGATGATGATAGAAAATCCGCAACAATAAACAAAGCCACTTCGCGGGCGGGGATTTAACCCCGCCCTTGACCAAAGGGGATGCTCGCCCCCTTTGGATTCCCCATCAATACGGTGCCCGCAGCAAGCTGCGGGGAATTATTAGATTAACCGTTCACGGGTCTTCACCAGCGAAGCCATGATCAGTGGAGAACATCGCCGCGCCGAGGATCACGGTCGCTAGCACGCCGAGGAGCGCCAGCGGGCTCCAGTTCATTTTCACTCCCAGGAGCAGGGCAAGTAGATAGATGATCACGGCCTGCGAAATTGGCATCAGAAGTACGCGGATCTACGTTGTCATTCTATTCTCACTTTGGCATCTTCGATGATCACATCGTATCGATATCCGCCGCCCAAATCTTTATCGAGGGTAACGTTTCCTTCTACCAATACCGTGTCGCCCACTTTAGTCTTGGTTTGGGTCGTCACGACGAGGTCGTTGGCTGGCTCCTTGCTGGTGGCGTCGCGTAAATGAAGCCAGTTCTTGCCCATGACGGCCTCGTTGTATTTGACGACTTTGCCGCGCAGCGTCACTCGCTTGCCGTTGAGCTTGTCCTTTTCTTGATAAATTTCCTGCACCGTTTTGCCACCCTTCGGCTTGACGATCGTCGAGAAGTCGAACTTGGGTGTGGCCGGAGCGGCGCCACCGTGCGTGTCCATTTTAGGATGGCCTTCGGGAAGTGGCGCGCTGGCCGATCGAGCGATGCCGCCGGCGTAACGATCGAAGACTACAGCACTCGCGCCTAAAATGCTGACCGCTAATACAAGCCGTCCGGCTGACCAAAAGGTTTTTCTCACTGTTTCTCCTTCGCTGAAGTATTTCTGTCGGACTGAATGGTAATCATCGCAACCGTTGCCACTTTCTTCACCGATATAATTAATCCAAGAAAAAATTAATTGGCAGGCTAGAGCCTATCTCCGA
>CAYZJE010000404.1:0-17213 GCA_964478485.1 uncultured Syntrophobacter sp.
GTCAGAAAAAAAGTTGCCAGTCGCCGGATGGCAGTTCTTCTGTTCATTTTCCCTCCACAACTGAATTCCGATCGTCACCCCGGTGAAAACCGGGGTCCATCCCCATCCCCTGGATACCGTCCCGTATCGCTGTACGGGACAAGCTTTCCAACGGTATGACGGACGCAGTTCGCCGCCGCCGCCAATGGCGACGACGATTTTATTTTTTTGCTGTGACATTTCTATCAACACACAGAACCGGAGGGCGCAGCATGCTGCGCCCCTACGTCTTGTCCGAGCCTATTGCCTATTGCCTATTGCCTATTGCCTTCTTCAGCTCCCCGTATTCCTCAACAGCTCTTTGATCTTGTTAAGCTCTTCAATTTCTACGGCGGTTTTCTCTTCTAGCCCGCCTTGGCGCGCGCTCAGTTCGTCGACTTTCTTCTCCAGCTTTTCGATATAGTCGCCCAGAGCGGCGAACGTTTTGGTAACCGGGTCGGGCAGGTCGGCCGCGTTCAAATCGATAATCGCTTTGCCCGTCGGCGTATGCTGCGCCTCGGTCTTGACAATCTTGCCGGGGATGCCGACCACCGTCGAATGTGCCGGCACTGAAGTGACCAGCACCGAACCGGCGCCGATCCGGCTATGGCGGCCCACCGTCACCGGTCCGAGCACCGCCGCGCCGCTAAAAATCGTCACCGCATCTTCGATCGTCGGATGGCGTTTGATCCGCGCCGTCGAAGTGCCGCCGAGAGTAACGCCTTGGTAGAGCGTGACATCGTCGCCGATCTCGGCGGTCTCGCCGATCACCACGCCCATGCCGTGATCGATGAAAAAGCGCCGGCCAATCTTCGCGCCAGGATGGATCTCGATGCCGGTGAGAAAGCGGCCGACATGGCTAACGAAGCGCGCCAAGGTCGTGAGATCCTGGAGCCACAGCCAATGCGCCCAGCGATGCAACACGATGGCGTGAAAGCCAGGATAGGCGAGGGCAATTTCCCAAACCGAGCGCAACGCCGGATCGCGCTGGTAAATAACCTGAAAGTCTTCTTTAATCGATTGCCACATGGAAAACAGGCAGTAGGCAGTAGGCAATAGGCAGTAGGCAGTAGTAAGAACTTCCGTATCCGAAACTATTGCCTAATGCCTATTGCCAATTGCCTTCCTTGCGTCCTTGTAGAGCTTGTAGTCGATACTATCGACCAATGCTTGCCAGCTCGCCTCTATCACGTTGTGCGATACGCCGACCGTGCCCCAGCGTTCCTTGCCGTCGCCCGACTCGATCAACACCCGCACCATCGCGCCGGTGCCTTCACCGGAAGACAGGACGCGGACTTTATAATCGAGCAACTCCACTTGCTTGAGCGCGGGATAGAATTTCGTCAGCGCGCGCCTGAGCGCCTGATCGAGGGCGTTCACCGGCCCATTGCCCATCGCCGCGGCATGCTCCAGCTCGCCGTCGACCTGCACTTGGATGGTCGCCTCCGAGATCGGCGGCTCGCCTTCCTTGCGCTTCTCGTCGATGACGCGAAAGCCGATCAGCTGGAAATTTTTCTTCTTCTTGCCCAGCGCCTCCTGGATCAGCAACTCGAATGACGCTTCAGCCGCTTGGAACTCGTAACCCTGACTCTCGAGTTCCTTGGTCCGGCGCAAGATATCTTTCACCGCATCGCCTTTGTCTTTCAGATCGATGCCGTACTCCTTGCCTTTGTAGACCACATTGCTGCGGCCGGAGAGATCGGAAACTAACACCCGCTGGCGGTTACCGACCAGATCCGGATCGATATGCTCGTAGGTCTCGCGATTTTTCAGCACGCCGGAGACATGCAGCCCGCCCTTATGGGCAAACGCGCTGTCGCCGACATAGGCTTGGCGTTTGTTCGGATGAATATTCGCCAGCTCGTAGAACAGCAGCGACACCTCGCGCAGTTTTTTTAGCTGCGCCGGGGTCACGCACTTCTTGCCCATCTTCAACTGCAAGTTGCCGATAATGGAGATCAAATTCATGTTGCCACAGCGCTCGCCAAATCCATTGATAGTACCCTGCACCTGGGTCACGCCCATCTCGACCCCGGCCATGGTGTTGGCGACCGCCAATTCGCCGTCGTTATGGCAATGAATGCCGAGCGGCGTCTTGATCGCACGGTTGACGTGATTGAGGGCGTCGCGAATATCGCCGGGCAAGCGCCCGCCGTTGGTCTCGCACAAGACGATCCAATCGGCGCCGCCTTCTTCCGCCGCCTTGAGACAGTCGATGGCGTACTCCGGATTGACGCGGAAGCCGTCGAAAAAATGCTCCGCATCGAACATCACTTCGTCGACGCGCTTTTTCATGAAAGCGATCGAGTCGGCGATCAGATCTAAGTTGGCTTTCTGACTGATGCGTAAATCATCGCGCACGTGCAGATCCCAAGTTTTGCCGACCAGTGTGACCACCGGCGTATCGGCCTGCAGTAAAAATTTTAGATTGATATCCTGGGACGGCTTGGCGCCGAATTTCCGCGTCGTGCCGAAGGAGGCGATCCGGGCGTGTTTGAGTTTCAACTTTTTTACCTGAGTAAAAAAATCGGCGTCGCGCGAATTGGAGCCGGGATAGCCGCCTTCGATGTAATCGATGCCCAGTTCTTCCAGCTTCGCCGCGATGCGCAGCTTGTCTTCCAATGTAAACGAAACATCCTCGGCTTGGCAGCCGTCCCTCAATGTCGTGTCGTAAAGCAAAACGTCTTTCATAATTTCCTCTATCAGGTTGCTACAAAACTCTCTCGGAGTCCTTCGACCGTTCGAGAAGCCTCACGGCAGGCTTCCTCGACGGCCTTTAGTTCCGAGCCCGTCGAGGAATCAGGACAAACGGAGAGAGACCTGAAATGATTGAAATAATTCCGGTCATGCTGAGCTTGTCGAAGCATGTTCCACCTTTCTTCAGCAGCCTGCTATTTGCCGATAAAAGCGTCGTGCAGGGCGCGCACGGCTTGATCCGCGTGCTGGGCGGCGATCACCACGGAAATTTTGATTTCCGATGTCGAAATCATCTGAATGTTGATCTGCTCCCGCGCCAGCACTTGAAACATGGTCGCTGCCACGCCTGCATGGGTGCGCATGCCGACGCCGACGACGGAAATCTTGGCGATATTGGGATCAACTTTGATGCCCTTGGCATGCACCGCCGGTAATGCCTTCTCAACGATCGCCAGCGCTCTTTGATGGTCGGCCTTGGGAACCGTGAAGGTCATGTCGGTCGTGCCGTCTTCGCTGGCGTTTTGAATGATCATGTCGACGACGATGTGGGCGTCCGCGATTGGGCCGAACAGCTGGGCAGCTAACCCCGGCTTGTCGGGCACGCGCAACAACGTGATCTTCGCCTCGTTTTTGTCGCAGGCCACGCCGGAAACCAACACGTCGCTCATGCTCTCATCCTCCTCGACTAACCATGTCCCTTCAACTTCAGAAAATGTCGAACGCACATGCACCGGCACGGCGAACTTTTTGGCGAACTCGACCGAGCGAATCTCCAAAACCTTGGCGCCGGTGCTCGCCAGCTCGATCATCTCGTCATAGGAAACCTTCGCAAGCTTTCTGGCGTTCGGACAGATTCTTGGGTCGGTTGTGAACACGCCTTCGACATCCGAATAAATTTCGCACGCTTCAGCGTTGAGAAACGCCGCCAACGCCACCGCGCTGGTGTCCGAACCACCGCGCCCGAGGGTAGTGATGTTATCGTCTTCGTCGACCCCTTGAAACCCCGCGACGACCACCACCTCGCCGGCTTTGAGCGCCTGGACGATCTTAGTCGAATCGATACTCAAAATGCGCGCCTTGCCGTAGGCGTTGTCGGTTTCGATGCGCACTTGATGGCCGAGATACGACCGCGCCGGCTGGCCGATTTCCTTGAGTGCCAGGCTCAACAGCGCCACGGTCACCTGCTCGCCGGTGGCGATCAGCACGTCTTTCTCGCGCTCATCGGGAATTGGCGAAATTTCCTGCGCCAACGCGATCAAGCGATTGGTCTCGCCCGCCATCGCCGAAACCACGACGACGACATCTTTTCCCGCCTGCTTAGCCGCCGCCACCTTCGCCGCGACCTGCTTGATGCGATCGATGGAACCGACCGAGCTGCCGCCGTATTTTTGGACTAACAATGACACTGTACTAACTCCTCAACCTCGCCGCCAATGCATATTGGAAATTGCAGAATGCATATTGCAAAATTTTCATTCTGCATTCTGCATTCTGCAATTTTCATTTTGCCTTGGCCGACTCCCGTCGATTGAACAATTGAGCTAATTTCGCTTCGTACCGCTCCCCATGGGAGACAAATGTCAACTCCCGCTTGGCGCCACCGAGATGGGCGAGCGAAATCTCCAAATACTCGTCAACTTCGTCGGCGGCAAGATAGTCAAACCACTCGATGAGACTCACGCCGTCGCCATACAAATACTCGCGCAGATTGAGCCCGTCCTGCTGGGCGCGCTCGCCGACCCGATAAAGATCGATGTGATAAACCGGCAGCCGGCCATTGTATTCATTGATCAGAGTAAATGTCGGGCTACGCACCCAAGCGTCTTTGCTGACCCCAATCCCCTCGGCGAAACCGCGCACGAAACAGGTCTTGCCCGTGCCCAACTCGCCGACAAGGCCAATAATTTCACCACCTTGAACCAGCTTGCCTAACTTTTTGCCCCAACTCATGGTTTGGCGCGCAGACTTAGAAACAATCGTACACAAACCCATTGGTCGAAGCAGCCTCACCAGTACAACTAGTATATTTTGGGAGAGAATTCGAGACTAGGAATTTGCCTGTGCGACGGCGCTTAAAGCGGCTGGCAGATCGTCGATGATGTCCGAGGCGATCAGGCCAATTTCGCCTTTGGCCGCCGCGACGCGATCGCCGGCGAAACCATGCAGATAGACGCCGAGCTTCATGGCGTCTTCGGCGCCCAAGCCCTGACCCAATAGCGCCGTGATCATCCCCGCCAAGACATCGCCCATGCCGCCGCTCGCCATACCGGGATTGCCGGTGGGATTGATGAAAACTTTACCGTCGGCGCTAGCGATCAATGTTCGCGCGCCCTTGAGCACCAAGTGGCAGCGATGCTCGACGGCGAATGAGCGGGCGATGCCGACGCGATCAGCATTCACCGCCGCGGTATCTTTTCCGATGAGCCGCGCCATCTCGCCGGGGTGGGGCGTGAGAATCGGCGCCCTCTTGGCATGGCGCAGACGATTTAGTTCAAGCGCTAAATTATTCAGCCCGTCAGCATCGATGACCCATGGCATGTCGAGATTGCGGAGCAGCCAGCGCACTATGTTCCGCGTTGTATCGTTGACACCGATGCCGGGACCGAACAGCAAGGCGTTCTTTCGTTCAAGCAACATGCGCCATTCGTCGTCGCTCAAAGGCTCCATTTCTTCGCGGCTATTTTCCCGCAAAGGTTCAGTCATGATTTCCACCAATGAGCTAGCGAAAATCGAATTCAGCGAGCGCGACGCGGCAAGCGTGACTAACCCAGCGCCGCTGCGCATCGCCGCCCGGCATGCCAGAACCGCCGCGCCGGTCTTGCCGCGCGAACCGGCGACAACTAACAGATGGCCGTAACTGCCCTTATGACTGTCCGCCGCGCGGCGCGGCACCAACCAGCCAACCTCACGGCGCTCCAACAGTTCCGTGCGCGGCGCAACTTGCGCCACCGCCCGCGCATCGATGCCGATATCGCCGACTACCACATCGCCGACATAGTCCAAGCCGGGATAAATCACTTCGCCCAACTTCGGATATCCGAGCGCCACCGTCATCTCAGCTTGAATCGCCACGCCGAGCGGCGTCCCCTTGTCGGAGTCGAGGCCAGAAGGAATATCGATCGCGACGATCGGCAGGCCGGACGCGTTCATCAACGTGATCGCCTCGGCGAACAAGCCGCGCACCTCGTTTTTCATGCCCGTGCCAAGAATTGCGTCGACCAGTAAACCATTCTTGCTGAGCCGCTGGCTCAGTCGGTCGAAATTGCCGCTGGCAATCTCGCTGACTTTGCCCTTGAGTTTTAAAAAGGCGCGCAAATTTTGGGTCGCGTCCGGAGAAAGTTCATCTTGCCGCGCTAGCAATGCGACTTCGCAGGGAATGCGTTTTTTCTTGAGCAAGCGCGCGACGACCAAACCATCGCCGCCGTTGTTGCCCTTGCCGGCAACAATCAAAACGCCGCGCCGGGCGATGCCACTGAAACGTTTGACAATCGCCTCGGCGATGGCTTCCCCGGCGCGCTCCATCAAGGTCAAGCCCGGCACGCCAAATTGCTCGATCGTCAAACGATCCAGCTCGCGCATTTCTTCAGCGGTGACGACAAGCATGGTTTAGGAAGTTCAATCCTTCGATACGCGCTTCGCGCTACTCAGGATAATCGGTATTTTGAGTAGCCGCTTCCCCCGAGTAAGCCCGCAGGGCTGTATCGAGGGGCGCTCCGTTCAAGCCGTTGAACCCCCTCCTTCATCCTCCCCCGCGTCGCGGGGGAGGACAGAGGTGGGGGCTTGAACGTTTTGAACGCATTACCCTCTGGCTTTAGCTAGAAGTTCTTTCATCTCCCGCACCGCCTGCTCGATGCCGACGTAGAGCGCGCGGGCGATGATGCTGTGGCCAATGTTGAGTTCGACAATCTCGGCGATCTTGGCGATCGGTAAGACGTTTGTGTAATTGAGCCCATGGCCGCCGTGCACTTCAAGGCCGAAACTTTTCGCCAGCTTGGCGGCGGCCATGATCCTCCGCAGTTCTTTCTCGCGGCGCGCACCGGTCCGGTTGCAGTAAGTGCCGGTGTGAATCTCTATGGCCTGGGCACCGGCTTCTTTGGCGCACTCGATTTGCGCTCTGACAGGATTGATGAATAAGGCGACGTGGATGCCGTGATCTTGCAGCCTGGTCACGGCGTCCTTGATTTTTTTCTTATGCGCGACCACATCGAGGCCGCCCTCGGTGGTGAGCTCTTGGCGTTTCTCCGGCACGAAGCAGGCGTCATCCGGAGCGAGCTTCGCGGCGAACTTGACCATCGCCGGCGTCACCGCCATTTCGAGATTTACTTTGCTGCGCGCTCGCTGGCGCAAGAGTTTTACATCGTGTTCCTGAATATGGCGGCGGTCCTCACGCAGGTGCACGGTAATACTGTCGGCACCGGCATTCTCTGCGAGCAGCGCCGCGTCCACTGGATCGGGAACGTCGATGCCGCGAGCTTGGCGCACCGTCGCGACATGATCGACGTTGATACCCAAGCGGATCATGGTTTGCCGCTCTTCAGACGTTTGTGCCGACAAGGTGTCATACAAAAGTTTTTTATTCACCACGATGGACACGAAGCCGAGAGGGCGGGTTTCAAACCCGCCCCTACGATTCGGAATTCTTTTTTGCGTACGGCGCCTGTGGTGAGTTCGTCGAACCACGTTCCGATCGCCCTGAGCCCGTCGAAGGGTGCGGTTAATACTCCTACTTGCCGACCTCGGCGCGAATCTCACCCGCGATATCCTGGGCCATGGCGTGAATTTGCTTCTCGTCCTCGCCTTCCAACATCACCCGCGCCAACAGCTCGGTGCCGGAGTAACGCACCAAGACCCGGCCGCGGCCGGCCAAGCCGCGTTCGATCTCATTGATCTTTTTCATCACCTTCGGCATCAGCGCGAGATCTTTGCGCTCTTTGACAACGACGTTGACCAACACTTGCGGCAGCCGCGTCATGACGCCTTTGAGTTGGCTCAAGCGTTTGCGCTTCTCGGCCATCAACGCGAGCATTTGCAAGCAGGTAATCGCGCCGTCGCCGGTGCTGTTATGGTCCAAGAAAAGAATATGGCCGGATTGTTCGCCACCCAGATTGAAATTTCCCTGCAACATTTTCTCGACGACATAGCGATCGCCGACTTGCGCGCGCTCCACGCCGATCCCGGCCCTTTGCATGGCGAGATCGAGGCCCAAATTGCTCATCACAGTAGCTACCACGCCGCCACCCTTGAGAGTGCCTTTCTCGCGCATGTCGAGGGCGCAAATCGCCAAGATCTGATCGCCGTCGAGAATATCGCCGGTTTCATCGACGAACACCGCCCGGTCGGCGTCGCCGTCGAGCGACACGGCGAAATCCGCGCGCTCATGGAGCAACACTTCCCGCGCCGTTCCAGGGTGTAACGCGCCACAGTGACGGTTGATGTTTTCGCCATCCGGCTGCACGCCGATCGGCAAGACCTCCGCGCCCAACTCGGACAAGACTTCCGGCACGACTTTATAGGCTGCGCCATGACCGCAGTCGACGACAATCTTCAATCCTTCTAAGGTCAGCTGACGCGGAAAACTATTCTTGAGAAATACATTATAGCGGCCGACGGCGTCGGAGATGCGAAACGCCTTGCCGATAGCGCTCGCCGTCGGCCGCGACCCTTCGACCTCGCCGGCAAAGATCAACTCCTCCATCCGCGCTTCGACTTCATCGGGCAGCTTGAAGCCGTCCCAGGAAAAAAACTTAATGCCGTTGTCCTGGTAAGGATTATGCGATGCCGAAATCACCACGCCGGCGTCGGCGCGCATGCTGCGGGTCAAAAATGCCACGCCCGGCGTCGGCAACGGTCCCACTAGCAACACGTCGACACCCATGGAAACGATCCCCGAGGCCAACGCGGTTTCCAGCATGTAACCGGATAGCCGGGTGTCTTTGCCGATGAGAATCTTGTAACGATGTCGACCGGTTTCGCCGTTCTTGCGTCCAAACGACGGCGGCGGTACGCGGCCTGACTGATCCGACGGCAATGACTCATGCAGCACCTTGGCGATGGCGCGGCCCAACTTGAGCGCCGTCTCGGAAGTCATCGGCTCTTGGTTGGCGACGCCGCGCACCCCATCGGTGCCGAACATGTGGCGCTTGTGCTGTTTCTTTTTGGCTTGCGGCTGACTCATCGATAACAACTCCTAACAAATATTTTAGTTACTCGGCTTGCTGATCCGAACTCGAAACCGCTGCGGCTTTTGCTCGATCAACCGGACGCCGGTTGGCAATTCCATCATCAGCGGCAAATTATGCTCGCCGGCGGGCAAGCCTTTGAGGTTCAAATAAACCTCGTCACCCTTCAATTCTAACTTATCGAGCAGCGATTTGGCACCAGAAAGTCTGAGCGAGACCGCTGGTGGAGTGACTGTGAAAGCACCGCTAAAATCCTTCGCGCGCACAGGGACGGCGGCAAACTCGCGGATCGATTCTTCCTCTTCCAGCGCAACCGTGATCTCGACCTGATCGGGCGTGAAAGACAACGGCTTACCGTCGGCCGACAAGCGCACCTTACGTTTGACCACGCCCCGTCCCTCGTCGATCTCGACCGGTAGCGTCTCCACCACCGCCAAGCGCCGCACTTCTTCGGCCGGCCCGGCCACCGAAACGTTGGCCGGTTCGGTGGTCACTTGACCGATCCGGTAGCCAGCACCGGGCTTACCGGTGAGTTTCACGCTTACCGGTAACGTCCGTCTGACTACCGGTTCGAGGCGCAGGTGCACCACCGGCGGGGTAATCCGCGCCACCGTGATGCCGCGCGGGATATTGAACGACCCAGCGCCGAGCGGATAACTGACCGCGCCCGGTTTTGCCCCGGTAAGATCAAGGGAAAGCTTAAGATCGTCCGGATCGAGAGTGGACACCAAAGTTCGCGGCCCGTTGAAGCGCAACACGACATAATCGATACGATTGTCCAACAACATTAGGTCAGAGGGGATATTGCGAAACTCCACCGGCACCTCGATGGCGCGCTCGATATCGCGGTGGCCGGCGATCCAAAGGCCAACGGCGACGGTCAGCGCCAACACCTTGAGGCCAAAATTGCTGCCCGCCAGGGCGACTATTTTTTCCCAGAGCCGTCTCATGATTCAAAGTAAACCCCGCCTCTTGAGGCGAGCACAATTAAATGGGTTCCAATTGGGGCGAGCATCCCCTTTGCCAAGTTTCAATAGGCAGCGGGGCCCCAAACCCCGCTAGCGAGTTCCATTGGCTTATTTTATCAGATCGTGGAGTGCGCTGCGCAGTCTGGTGCCGTCAACGTTCTCGGTTACATTGCCGGCTACAACCAACGTCACCGCGCCCTCCTGTTCCGAAATCACCACCGCCACCGCGTCAGTTTCTTCGGTCACGCCGAGTGCGGCGCGATGGCGCGTGCCCCAGCTTTGTTTCAAATGCGGATTGGTGCTTAGCGGCAACAGACAACGAACCGCCGTCACCCGCCCGTTTTGGATGACCAGCGCGCCATCGTGGATCGGTGAATGGGGCAAGAATACGCTTTCCAAAAGCTCGCGGCTCACCCGGGCATCGAGGCGAGTGCCGACCTCCATGTACTCGCTAAGCCCCACTTCCCGCTCGAAGACGATTAAGCCGCCGACATGTTTGCCCGCCATCGCCACCGCTGCCTGGGCCACCTCTTCGATGATATCCTCACGCCGCTGGACCATGCGCTCCGCCTGCGTGAACAGCGGCGCGGTGCCAACTTGGGTCAAGGCACGGCGAATATCGCTCTGGAAAATCACAATAATGACTAGAATGATCGATGCCAGAAAGTTATCGAGAATCCAGTTGAGCGTGAATAGCTCCAGAGCGCGCGACGACACATAGGCGACCAAGATCACCGCCAAACCGATGATCATCTGCATCGCCCGGCTGCCGCGCACGATGTGCAGCGCCCGATAAACCAAGAACGCGATGATGCCGATGTCGAGGAGATCTTGCCAGCGAATTTGACGGATCAGATCGTACATCGCTCGATCCCGTCACTCGGTCACACCGAAGCGGAGCGCGTCGGCAACCCGCAGCGCTCGCCTGGTTTCGCCGACATCGTGGACGCGCAGCAGATTCGCTCCGGCAAGCACCGCCGCCACGGCGGCTGCCAAGCTGCCTTCAAGCCGCTGGTCCGGTTCGAGGTTGAGTATCTTGCCGATGAAGGTTTTGCGCGAAACCCCCACCAGCAGAGGTTGTCCAAGCGCGGCCAAGACCGGCAGGCCGCGCAATAATTCGAGATTGTGATCGAGAGTCTTACCGAAGCCAATGCCTGGATCGATGACGATCGACTCCGCGGCGATCCCGGCGTCCATCGCCTCGTAAAGCTCTGCGGCAAGAAAATCCCGCACCTCGCGCACCACGTCGACGTACTCGGGATTGGCCTGCATCGTGCGCGGTGTGCCCTGCATATGCATCAGGATCACCGGGACTTTTTCCTGCGCCACTAGAACCGCCATTGCCGGATCGAAGCGCAGCGCGCTGATGTCGTTGACGATATCGGCGCCGCTGTCCAATGCGGCGCGGGCGACTGAAGACTTGTAAGTATCGATGGATATCGGCAGCCGGACTTCCTTGCGCAAACCTCGGATCACCGGCAGAACTCGTCCCAGCTCCTCAGCTTCCGAAACCTCCGCCGCGCCCGGCCGTGTCGACTCACCGCCGATGTCGATGATATCCGCGCCGCAGGCCGCCATGGCAACGCCGTCAGCGATCGCTCGATTCGCGTCAAGCCGGCGCCCGCCGTCGTAAAACGAATCCGGTGTCACGTTGAGCACGCCCATGATCGCCGTGCGCCGAGTAAAATCAACCTCGCCATGGCGAGTTTTGAGCGCGCCAGACGATTGCGCCGCGCCAGGAATCAACGGCGCGAATCGCCTCAGCGTGGAATTTAAGTCTGGCGGATTTTCTCGCGGCATCGCGGTTTGCTAACGAATGATTAAATACAACGCTTCGGAAATACCAAGGTCAACGGCGACAGACCGTCCGCCCATTTCGCTAAAACCAACTCTCGAAGCGGCAAATGAACGCAGCCACGCTGGCAGCAGCGTGGCCAACTTCAAATCAACGATGATCTGGAATGTGGAGATCGGAAAGCTAAACTCGCGCGCACAAGCCTAAGCCATCGCCGCGCTCGCCGACGGGGTGAGCGGGGCTCCACCATTCCCGCTAAACTCGCGCACGATTGCATCAATCTCGGAGCCGTCGAGAACTTCTTTTTCAAGCAGCGATTCGGCGACCTTGTGGAGCAGGCGGAGATTCGATTTCAAAAGATCCTTGGCCTTATGATAACTCTCTTGAATGATCCGCCTGACCTCGGCATCGATCTCGATGGCGGTGCTCTCGGAGTAGTCCACCTTCTGAGTAAAATCCCGCCCTAAAAATATCTCTTCTTCCTTTTTGCCGAAGGTCATCGGTCCGAGCTTTTCGCTCATGCCCCATTCGCATACCATGCGGTGTGCCAGATCCGTCGCCTTCTCGATATCGTTACCAGCCCCGGTGGTCGTATGTTCGAGCACCAGCTCCTCGGCCACCCGGCCACCGAACAGGATCACGAGATTGTTGAGCAAATAATCCTTCCCGTAGGTATGCTTCTCATCGATCGGCAATTGCTGGGTTAACCCCAAGGCCATGCCGCGGGGAATAATGGTGACCTTGTGAATCGGATCGGCGCCGGGCAAGAGCGTCGCCACCAAGGCGTGACCGGCTTCATGAAAAGCGGTGTTGCGCTTCTCTTCGTCGCTGATGATCATGCTGCGCCGCTCGGCGCCCATCATCACTTTATCCTTGGCCAGCTCAAAATCGCCCATGTCGACTTTTTCTTTATCGTTGCGCGCTGCCAACAGGGCCGCCTCGTTGACGAGGTTTTCCAAGTCCGCGCCGGCAAAACCCGGAGTCGCTCGCGCCAAAACCCCGACATCGACGTCGGCGCCCATGGGGACCTTTTTGGTGTGAACCTGAAGAATCCCTTCCCGGCCTTTCACATCCGGCCGCGGCACGACCACACGCCGGTCAAAGCGCCCCGGCCGGAGCAGCGCCGGATCCAAAACATCGGGCCGGTTGGTCGCGGCTATGAGAATAACGCCTTCATTCGTCTCGAAGCCGTCCATTTCCACGAGCAACTGGTTCAAAGTCTGTTCGCGCTCATCGTGGCCGCCACCCAGCCCGGCGCCACGGTGGCGCCCGACGGCGTCGATTTCGTCGATGAAGATGATGCACGGCGCGTTTTTCTTACCCTGGACGAACAGATCGCGCACCCGCGACGCGCCGACGCCGACGAACATGTCGACGAAGTCCGAACCACTGATGCTGAAGAACGGCACGCCGGCTTCGCCGGCGATGGCCCGCGCCAGTAAGGTCTTGCCGGTCCCCGGAGGGCCGACCAGCAAACAACCTTTGGGAATACGCCCGCCAAGCTTGGTGAACTTTTTTGGGTCTTTGAGAAAGGCGATGATCTCCTGAAGATCGTCTTTCGCCTCGTCGACGCCGGCCACGTCGTTAAACGTCACCCGGTGCTGGTTCTCGGTAAGCAGCTTAGCCCGGCTCTTGCCGAACGACATCGCCTTGCCGCCACCGACCTGCATCTGACGCATGAAAAAGATCCACACGCCGATCAACAATAACATCGGGAACCAATTGAGCAGCAGCACCATGTACCAAGGCGAATCCTCCTCCGGCTTCGCGGCAATCTTAACTTTTTTATCGCGTAGCGATTTAACCAAATCAGGATCGTTGGGCGCGAAGGTGCGAAACCGTTCGCCGTTCTTGTACTCGCCCTGAATGTTGTGGCCCTGGATCACGACCTTCTGAACATCGCCGCGCTCCACCGATGTCATGAACTCGCTGAAGACCACTTCCGGGTCGCGGCCATGCTGCTTATTGAAGACGCTGAAAATGACCAAGAAAACCAGCGCCAGAACCAACCAAAGCGCAATGTGTTTTGATGACTGACTCAACCGAGCCTCCTAATGATGGAAAACAGACAAAAGTGTAACATACGCTACCACACCGATCAATAAAGAGTTTATATTGCTAAGAGTTCAAAGACACAAGTTTTAATCGCAAGATTGAAGCCGTGTCCGCGGTGACCTTGGCGCGCTCACTGCGCGCACAACCTGGAGCCCATAAAACCTCTTGGCCGAGCACCAAAAGCGGCAGTGTGGCGCGCCGCGCCAAGGGCAGTTTCTGCTCGATGAATAAGTCCTTAATTTTCTTGTGCCCCGACATGCTCAGAGGCTGAAGAAAGTCGCCGTTGCGAAAGTTGCGCACGACCAAGGGCTCTGTCAAGCAAGCCGCGTCAAATACCGCCTCGGTAAGCTCGGCGGGAAAATGTTCAAGCGGCGGCGGGATGAATTCGCTACGGATTTCCCAACCCGCTTCGGCAATCCGCAACGTCGAACCCGCCGCGAAGTCATAAGCATAACACTGCCGCTTCACCCGAGGTTGCCGCCTAGCCAACTTGAGCCGGTCGTACTCCCGCGCCAACTCCCAACCGCCGGGAAGCGCCAACCGGCCCTGCGGCGGCCCCCGCTCAATTAGACGCCGTAGCTCTTCAACATGAACGAAATCCAGCCCGCGTGGGTTCCCGCGCGTTTCGGCGAACCAGAGCCGCAACAAGCGCCTTTGCATCGCCGCCGGCTGTGCCAGCAGCAGATCTCGACGCATTCCATTCGCATCGCGGATTTTTTGCAGCATGTCCTGGGCCAAATCAGCGAGCAAACGATCTTCATCGCGCAGCAGCGCGGCCTGCTGACCCAAGCGCTCGCTTAAACGTCCATCAACCCGTTCCAGAATCTTCGGCAGCAACTCCAAGCGAATCCAGTTGCGCAGCAAGATTGAGTCCTGATTGGTGCGATCAAGCCGAAAGCTCTGACCGGTCTCGGACAAGTATTGAAGAAGCTCCGCTTTCGATGTCTCGAGCAACGGCCGAATGACCGTAAGATCGAGCCCAGCCGATTTCACTCGATGAAGCGGCGCCATGCCGCCGAGCCCCGTCATGCCGCTGCCGCGCAAAAATCGCATCAGCACCGTCTCCGCTTGATCGTCTCGCGTGTGTGCCGTGGCAACCTTGTTCAATCCACGGGCGCATACCAGCTCGGCAAAGAAGCGATAACGTTCGTCCCGCGCCAGCGCTTCCAAATTCCCCTTGCCAGCCGCGGTTCGAATCTCCGGCACGCTTACTTCTCTAAGATGAAATGACAGTCCTAATTGGTCAGCCAATGCCGCGACAAAACGCGCATCTTCCCGCGCCTCCTCACCGCGAATCCCATGCTGCAAATGGGCAACTTCGAGGTCCAGCTGAAACTCTTCACGCAGCTCGAAGAACAAACGCAGCAACGCCACCGAGTCCGGCCCACCGGAGACGGCGACGAGGACCCGGTCAGCGGGGGACAAGAGCTGATGCGATTTGACGAATTGATTAACCTGGCGCAAAAACTCCACGAAAGGAATCTGCTCGGTTCCGAGGATCAAATCAATAGGCGACCGAAAGCGCGCAGGGCCGGAGAACTACCTACCCTTCCCACCAAATTGAACAGCGCCAAATAGAGAGACGAGACAAAGCCCTAGAGACTCAAACCAAGCTGCCAATCAGACCGCGCCGGACGATGGCCATCATTTGCGTGATTCCACAGTTGAAAGCTCCGGCGGCTGCGTGTTAGCGTGCAAGAGAATACGGAGAGCACATGAAGAACGGGCACACTCTGGCCTTCGATAAGAAAGCGCAAGCGATCTATCGGACAAAGCTGAAACCGAAGCTCGAAGGAAAATTCAAAGGTCGTATCGTCGCGATCGATGTCGAATCGGAAGACTACTTTGTCGGCAGGACCGTGCTGGAAGCGATCGAGAAAGGCCGCAGGAAACATCCTGGAAAGATATTCTATGCCGTTCGCATCGGCTATCCGGCTGTTCATTCGCTGCGTACTTCATGGCCATCCAAGGAAAAGTAAGCGGTGCGCGCGAGCCCGTTGTGGTTTTGCGAGCCTTCCCAACGAAGCGCAAGTTTTCTGTTATCATCGACACCGGTTTTTCGGGCGATTTATGCCTGCCGACGAATATAATTCGAACCTTGGGTTTCGAGCGTGTCGGCCGGGAAACGTACACATTGGCCGATGGACAGCCTGTGCATGCTGACGTTCATAAGGCAGAAATTCTTTGGTTTAACCTCAGACGACCCGTTGAAGTAATCGCATTAAATAATCCGCAAGGACTTTTGGGAACTCAGCTCCTTCAAGAGTGTAAGTTGACTGTTCAGTTCCGAAAGCGAAAAGTTTCCATCATTCAAGAGCGAAAGTAAATTCACGACCCACCGCTTACTGATGCTGAAAACTCACCTCCCGCACCACCGACCCGGTCCCCGTCACCACGTCGGTCACTTTCTGAATCTTCTTGCCGTCGCTGAGCGTGTAGGTCACCGCTTGGAACGTGGTATGAACATCCTGGCATTGGTCGAGTGGAAGTAAAGCGAAAACAGATACACTCCCGATGATTGTTAAGCTCCGACGTAAAAACGCGCGATTCCCGGATCTCACCCCAGGTCTGTCGTATGTCGTGATTGGAATCGAGGCCGACGATTACCGAATTTTGAACGATCGAGGCCGCCCGTATCTCTATCCCGCGCGCCTCTTTAAGATTATCGACTCGTCCAAACCTCACGACTGGGTGACGGAACAGGGCGAGGAGGGGGAGTCGTACGCCTATCCGCAGCCGCTGAACGCCGTTGGATTTTTTGAGGATTTCTTTGACGCCAAACCCAAGGCCGTGGCCACGTTTTGGCGCATTGTCAACCAACGTCTCGTTATGGCGAACAGAGCAAGGCCGCGTGCCGCGTCCGGCTCCTAACCGGCCGCTGGAATCAGAAGTCAACGGAACAAACTTCATTTCCCCTTCCCCACCAAAATAAACGGCGCCCAAAAGTAGGGTAGGGTCTTCATCGTGTTCTCAGTGTCTGTGAGGCAAATCCTACCTAATGATAGAAACTCACAGCCCGTACCACCAACCTCGTGCCCGTCGGCATATCGGTGACTTTCTGGATCTATCTCCCATCGCTAAACGTGCAGGGCATCGCCTGGCCTTTGTTGATGCCGCCGACGCCGCGCTGTCGGACAGCGAAGCGCTCTTTGATTTCTTGCGCGGCGCGCTGCTTGAGAAGGTCGTGAGCAACGTCCATCTTGGTTTCTAAGGCCGTGCAGGGGACCTATAGCGCCACTTTCAGTCGCGGCTGCACCAGACGAGACTTCGGTGGAGGGGCTAGTTTCTTCACTCGCACATGCACGACCGCTTGATGCTTTTCCCGGTGGCGCCGGGCTAAAGAAAGATTCTTGTGGCAAAGGGCGGGATCGTCATCTCGAAGAATCACCACCAAAGCGTTATTCGGAATTTTATCCGCGATATCCGGATGCGCAATCAGATATTTGTTAAATTCCGTGTTTAGCACGATATTCTTATAGATGAACCTCGCGGTAGTCATTT
>CAYZJE010000405.1:0-2720 GCA_964478485.1 uncultured Syntrophobacter sp.
ACCCGTCAAACCGCCCCGGGTCCTTATAGTAGTGCTCGTAGTACCACTCGGCGATCTCCCAGCCTGTCGCCCGCCACACGCCTTCGTGCGCGCACATGTAGTCGAGCGCTTTGTCGAGATAGTTGATGCGGAAAGGCATGCCGATCACGAACGGATGGAGCGGTAAGCAAAGCACTCGACCACCCGATGCGCTGTCTTTGTAGAGCGTGTCGAAGTGATCGCAGACCATGCGGTAATACTGTTCCGGCGTGTGGTTCTCGCGGATGAAAACGCGAATGTCGTTCACGCCCAGCTCGTAAGGCACCACAACCATGCGGCCGCTCTTGACCCGCATCGGTGTCGGCTGCTCGTCGTTGCCCCAGTCGCAAACATACTCGAAACCCTCGGCGGCAAGATGATCGGGAGTGTCGTAGGTCTCGCCGAGACCGGGTCCAAGCCAACCTTTCGGCGCCTTGCCGGTTGCCTTGGTAATAATCTCTTTCACGTTGTGAATGATCGCGCGCTCTTCCTCAGGCGCATAGTCGAGCATCGAGATGCTGTTGGTCATGCCATGACCGAGCCATTCCCATTTGCGCTTGTTGCCTTCCTCGATGATCGCCGGATGCTGCTCGCACACTTCGGCGTTCAAGAGCACGCTGGCGCGGATCGCGTATTTGTCGAGCACGTCCATGATGCGGAAAACGCCCACCCGCGCGCCGTAGTCGCGCAACGTGTACCCCGGCACGTCGGGCGTATGATTGCTGCCCGAGCCACGGATCGGCATGTTGAAGTGAAAATATTCTATGTTAGGCGCGACCCATAAGGCGATGCGGCCATGATTGGGCCATGCGATCTTGGGCCGTAAAATGATCGGCGAATAATCGTAGCGGCGATTTTCCATCGTTGGCGCTCCTTATGGTTCTTCGGGGTTTACCGTGAAGACGCATTCACCGCAGAGTCACTGAGTTCGCAGAGTTCGGAGTATTCTTAATCAAGAACTCTTTACTCTGCGGCCTTTGCGTCGTGCCTTCTCAGCGGCTTGCGCAAATTTCCCGGCATAGCAAACATCTCGAATCCGGATATTCCTCTCGCCAAGGCGCAAAGACGCCAAGTTCGGAAGGGAAGACTCCTTGTCATTTCGACCGAAGGGAGAAATCTATCTTAGATCCCTCGCATTCGCTCGGGATGACGGGCCTCGGCCCGTCACCTTTGCGCCTTTGCGTCTTTGCGAGAGACAATCCGAATTTCGGTTGCGGTTCACTTCGCCGCCGCCAGCGCGGCGTCATAATTGGGATGCTCGCCGATGCTACCGACGTACTCGACATGCTTGAGTCTATTGTCGGCGCCGACGACGAACACCGCGCGCGCCAGCACGCGATCGAGTGGGCCGCCCGAAATGAGCACGCCATAGTTCTTGCCGAACGAAGCCTCGCGATGATCGCTGGCGGTGACAACTTTGTCGACGTTCGATGCGCCACACCAGCGTTTTTGCGCGAACGGTAGGTCCATGCTGATGCAGACGACTTCGACGCCGGAAAGCTTGCTCGCCTCCTCGTTGAATCTTTTGGTTTCTACATCGCACACCGGCGTATCCAACGAAGGCACCGTAGCGATAATCCGCGTCTTTCCCGCACCGCTCGCCAATGTGTAATCGCTCATATCAGCGCTCTTTTGCACTTTAAAGTCCGGCGCCGCCTGGCCGACTTTTACTTCGTTGCCCAACAGCGTCAAGGTCGTATCTTTAAACTTAACCGTAGCCATAAATGCCCTCCTTCAGAATTGTAATGTGACTAAGCCTCAGCCACTTTTAGCACTTCAACCGCATCGATCAAGACTCGGAGCCAAACCCGCTTTGATGAATGACGCTAAGGCAGTTTGAATCTCGCGCAGAGCCGCTCCCACGAAGCAAGGCGCGCGAGACTATTTAGGACCGTGGTGGTCGGCGGTAAGATGGGAAAATCGCGGCGATCGATGCGCGCCAGCGCTTCATCCGGCTTGATCCACAAACTGTGGGTGACCTCCTCGGAACGGGCCAATGGCGCCTGATTCATCGGCAACACCGCCGCGTAAAAGCGCGTATCGAAGCGCATTGAGTAAATCTCCGGAGTTACCCAGTGATCGAAGTAAACGGCGCGCGACAAATCACAATAGAGATTTTCCGATTCTAAAAATGCGCCGAAGTCCAACTGTTTCTTAACGATCTCCTGGCGTTTGAACTCGATGCGCTGCTTGGTTGCGTCCATGGTGAGATCGATATCTGCACCGGATTCGGTCACGCACAGCAAAACGCCGACTTCTTCAAACAGCTCGCGCACCACGGCGACCCAGTGACCCAGCGCCTCGTCCGGATCGTGACTGCCGCCAAGAATTTTTCGCGCGTCGTCGCCTGTAAGCGCACGGCAGCGAGTCAATGTGCTCGGAGAATAGTCGTCGCGATGAACCGTGCCGCCGGGAAAGACATAAAAGCCGCCGAGAAAGCGCATCTCCTCGGGCCGGCGAGTTAGCAGAATCTCAAAACTCCCAGAATCATCAGGCCGAAGCAGCACGACCGTAGAAGCGTTACGAGGAACAACCATGGAGTATCAAATCCGAATTTTCCGACCTTGGCGTCTTTGCGCCTTTGCGGGAGAATTCCGAATCCCCCGGCCGGCTGACTCCGATTACTTCCGCCCGATCTCCCTCAAGAGCTTCTCCCACTTCTCGCTTTCCTTCTCATATTTCTCCGCGTTCATGCCCGCCTC
>CAYZJE010000406.1:0-1911 GCA_964478485.1 uncultured Syntrophobacter sp.
GCGCCGATAAGCGGCGTAGGGTAAACTGCAAACACGAAAACCTGCCGGATAACCTTTCACCTTGTCAAAGATCAACATTGGCGGCTGTGGCACCAACTCCGCCGTCGACTCGACCAGCGCGCCGATCTCAGCATCCCAGTCAGCATTTTCAATAATCCGAAAATCGCTAATCTTCTTCGCTTCCTCGATGAAGCTGCGAAAATCCGTATAAGCTAGTTCAGACATACTATCTCCTATTGGTCATCTCCGGATTCGGATATCCTCCCGCAAAGGCGCCAAGACGCTAAGTTCGGAATTTATTTTTTCTTTACCTTCGCGCCTTTGCGGGAGATTTTCCGATTCTTTTTTGCGTCTCTTGCGTCCCGATCGCCCTGAGCCCGTCGAAGGGTGCGGCTAAATTATCCTCGTCTTTCGTCCGAGGGCGCGATGAATCGCGCCCCTACTTTGTGACCTTTGCGTTCTTTGCGGCCAATCTTCCGAATCCGATTCCCCTTCTTACTTGAACTGTGGCATGACTTTCTCGGCGAACAGGCGGATGCTTTTGAGCGCCATCTCTTGCGGCATGCCGCCGAAGTGAAACGTCCCGGATATGGTCGTGAGACCGTTCGGCTCGCTCCATTTGCGAATCGTGTCAGCCACCCGATCGGGATCGCCGGCGAGCACGAAGCCTTCTCTGATCTGCGTCTCGGCGTCGCGCTGGATGAGCAATCCCACTTCTTTGCGGTCCAAATCCGCTTTCGTGTGAACCTCGAGATAGTTGTCTAAATAAGGCGCCGCCTCTTCCACGGCTTTGTCCAAACTGCTCGAAACGTAAATGTGGAACTTACCCAGGATGTCCCTTTGGCCGCCGTCATGGCCCGCCTTGGCCAAATTATCGCGATAAATTTTGAGAAACGCCGGCAACGCTCCAGGTTCACGATAGAGATACGGCAACGTCATCAAATGAAAACCGTTTTCTCCGGCCCAACGAAACGAATCTTCAGTGCGGGCGCAGCCCACCCAAAAACGCGGATGCGGCCGCTGTACCGGCTTGGGATAGACCGGCACGTTTTCATAATTGAAAAACTCGCCCTTGAAATTAACCGGCTTATCGGACCAGGCTTGCAGCATAATCTCGACGCCTTCATACATGCGCCCGGTCGCTTCCTTTTGATCGACGCGGTATTTTTTGTACTCGTGCGCCTCGCTGCCCTTGCCGACGCCGAAATCCAAGCGGCCGTTGGAGATCACGTCGACCATCGCGTAGGATTCCGCAATGTCGATGGGGTTATGCAGCGGCAAAACATTGATGGCCACGCCCAGGCGAATTTTTTTGGTCGTGCGCGCGATTGCCGACATAAAAGTCGGCGGATGCGGCAGGTCGCCGCCGTAGTGCGCGAAATGATGCTCGGTCACCCAGATATGATCGTAATCGAGCCGGTCCATTTCCTCCATCTGCGCAAACATCTTGTGGTAAAACTCCGTCACCGAACCATCGAGATCGGCAACATAAGTCGGCAAGTAGTGCGAACCAAATTTCATTGCGCTCATCGCGATCGAATCCTCCAAAATTTGTCCCTAAACATATGGGTCCTGTGAAGCACGGTTCGGAGATTGCACCGCCGAGGCGCCCTTCGACGCCGCTCAGGACAAGCTCCGGGCGCGTCCTTCGACTAGGCTCAGGATGCGCGGCTATTAAGAATTCCGCTCGTGGTGATTCCTCGACGGGCTCGGAACTGAAGGCCGTCGAGGAAGCCCGCCGTGAGGCTTCTCGAACGGTCGAACCATGAACTCTGTACTACTATAGCTCAAAATTTGCGCGGCCTGCGCAAAACTTCTGCGTCGCCGGTCCGAAGGGCGACCAGCCGGTCGCCCCTACGTCCCTTTTGTGGCCTTTGCGTTCTTTGCGGCCAATCTTCTTCGGTTGCGGCT
>CAYZJE010000407.1:0-13796 GCA_964478485.1 uncultured Syntrophobacter sp.
CCGCCCTCTTTCAAATTAAGTATCTGACCGACTGGCAAACCCTGCTCCATCGCCTTGTCCATCTCGTCAGAAACGCACGGGATGCACAGCGAAAATTTGCCTGCCGCCAGCCAGTCCACCGGCTGGCGGTAATCCCGCGCGATGGCAACTCCCATCTCGCCGTAAAGTTTTTTGATGAATTCAGGACCGAGTTTGGCGTGGTAGTAGAAAAACAACACCGGATTGTCCATGCCGCGCATGCGCGGATCGGCAGCGACGATCTGGCCTTTCCATTTCGGCTGCAGCAAATCCCAGTAGGAGCCAAACTCGCGCGGGTTGACCAGCTTGGCATTGTAATTGATTTCCACTCCACCGGCGTTGCCGACGTAGACGAAGATATGTTTATTTTCGGGATCAACGTACTTGTGCGCGCCACGCCACCACTTGGTTTCATCCAAGACGTCCGGAAGCAGAAGAATCGGCTTGATCGGATCGAGAATCTTGCCGACGTAAAGCGTCGCATAAGCGGTGCCCTTGCCGCCGGCAAAGAGATCGGCGATGTACTTTCCCGCGCGCCGCTCAGCGACTAGCCGCGGGCCGAGATCGTTGCCACGACCGCGCAGCTGGCTGACTTTGATCTTCGGGTAGGCCCGCTCAAAAGCCTGAACCGTCTCCTCAGTCAGCGGCCCAGCGTCAAAGATGTAAATGCTGACAACGCCTTCCTTCTCCGCCGCCGCGACGGTCTTCTCCCATTCGACCCGCCACGTTGGTTTGGATTCAGCAGCGAAGCCGAGCGCGTTATGTAAAATAAGGAAAAATAGAAATAGCAGTGTCTTGGCAATCATAATTATCTTTGGTTGACAGGAATGCGTTGGCCGTTCCTCAATGACAATCCGCGTCCCCCCGTTGGTTAATTACTGCCGATGAACTCCAGCACATTGCGGTTGAAAGCTTCGGGCTGTTCCCAGTTGATCGAGTGTGCTGCCTCGGGCAGGACGATGAACTGGGCGCCGGGGATATGGGCGAGCTGCCGGCGCATGACCCAGGTCGGCGCTTGCAGGTCTTGATCTCCGGGCATCAGCAGCGTTGGCACCCGAATCGTCGCGAGCTTTTCGAACGTGATCGTCGTGCGTTGGGATTGCACCGGGGCGCCCTTATGTTGCGAGTTGTGATGAATTTCCAGCCAGCGTTTGAGACCCTCGGGATTGGTCGCCATGTAACCCATGCTCACTTCGCGAAACTCCGGTGGCCAGCTAGAAAAATTCGGCAGCGCTGTCTTGGCGCGGAGCTGGCGCAATTCTTCGTCAACGATGGCGCCGCCGCTGGCGGCGATGACCAGGCTGCGAAGACACTCAGGATGCCAGAGAACGTAGTCATAGGCGGCGAAGCCGCCGCCCGCCACGCCGACGAGATGGCAGCGGTCGAGCTTCAAGTACTCAACCAGGGCGTGCAGATCATCGGCGATGGTGCCGGGCTGTAGACCCGTGTCTGGATTCGCCCGACTGCGGCCCCAGCCGCGCCGATCGAATGTGATGACCCGAAATCCCGCCTCGACGAAACCCGGAATATTGTACTGCCAGCTGTCGGCATTGCCGGTGTTGGCGTGTAGCAACACAAGTGGCACGCCAACACCACAACTGTCCGTGTACCACAGTCGCACGCCCGGCAGGTCGGCGTATCCTGCGAAACTCAGGTTAGAAGTTTGTGTAGTGGATTCCACAATCAGAAACCTCCCTCCTTTTTCAATCCTCGCGTCCCGTGGTCAATCCCACACCGCCTATTTTTGGCATTTTTTCTACTCGTCCTTCCCCGCCGTCACCAGCGGCTCGATGGTCACCGCGGGGTCGAGCGGGTTTTTTCGCCGCGCGGCTTCGATATAGTTCTCACCGTCCTCGGGCAGCAGGAAGCCGTCCTGAATCAATCCATCGACGGCGCGTTTTACAATGTCGATGTAGGCCTGATGGCTTGGATAGCGCTCCTCGATCGACAAGCGCGGATCGCCGATCTTTTCGCGCTCCGCTTTAGTACGCGCAAAGGCTTTTATGCAGCCGTTGGTCATCATCAGCTCTCCTTCGGCGAAGCCGGCTTTGCGCAGCGCCCAGCCGATATAAGTTGCGATCGGCGCTTGCATGTCCGGATAGCGCACACCGCCGAGATCGTTGCCGTCGGCGTCGACCTGCGGCACTTGGATCGGATATTCTTTTCCCGGTACTGCTTCGGGGGGAAAAATACTCATGACGCCGCGCCCATCGAAGTCGGGGCCGTAGTTCCACAGCGGCAACCGGCTGGGCGTCGCGGGAAGATTGACGCCGGCGATTTTCGGAAATTTCTTGAGCGCTTCCTCAGGGGACACCAATTGACCTGCGGACCGTCGCGGCACTTGGCTCGGCGGCGGCGCCACGCCTTGGCTCGCCCAACGGTCCATGAGCATGAAGCAGGCGCGCAGGAACGGCTGCGGCGAAAAATTACTCGGCGGCAACTGGCCGGCCCAGCGCGGGTTGTCGGCGGCGATCGCCGCGTGCGGCGAGCCCGCCAGCATGTACATGCGCACGTTGGCGGGAATGTCGACGTCGCTGCCGTCGCGCGGATCGGTGTGGGTCATCGAGCCGTGGCGTTCCCAATATTCGCTCGAAGTATGACAATGCACGATCAATGGATCGCTGTCTGGACGCTTGAGCACGCTGTCGACTTTACCGGTGAACGGATCGGGCACGGCAGAAAAATTAAATGGATAGCGCTCCGATGGATAGGAGTGTTCCTCGTGCTGGCGCGGGTAGCGGCCGATCTGGGCGAAGCGCATGTTGAAATATAAGCGGCCGATGCCGGTATGGGTCTGCACTGCGTCGAAAATCCTCCGCCCCTCCGCGTCGCGGTTCCAACCTTCGTAAACGAACTCGCGCACCACTCGGCCGGCGAGCGACGCGCCGTAACCGTAAGTCTTATCGACGAAGCCGGCAATTGGATTCGCCACGCCGCCGGAATCCGCCTTGCCGTAACGCAAGAGCGAAACCAAATCGCGCAGGCCAAGAAAGCCTAGTCCCATCACGCGTGAACCTTCGGTCTCGTATATCAACTCGTAAATCCAGCCGGTCTTAAATCCGCCCTTAACATATAGATCGACGTTGGAAGGCGTGATCTGGAGTTTGCCGTCCTTTTCCTTCGCCTTGGCCAAGTCCCACTCGCTCGCCGGGACCGGAACCCGTGGGTCGCCTTCTTTTTCTCGAATGGTCAAAGTCGCCGTGGCGCGGTTGAGCACGGGATAGCATTGGATGTTGGCGTTGCCGCTAACGAGCATCGACATTACGCCACGCCTGTCGGAAATAAATTCCTGGCGAACTTTGCCGCGCAACGGCTGGCCGTTCTGGCGCGCTTCCGGCAAGAAGGCGACCACGTTGCTGCCATTGTAAACTAAATCGCCCTGCCAACCCGCCGTCACCACGGTGAAGCCCTGGCGGTTGAGAAAGCCATTGCCCGCGTAAGACTTTTTTGTAAGATCCGCGCCGCCGCCGTCGTTCAAACGTGTGAAGGCGCCGCGCCCGCCGCGATTGGAGAAATCAAAAAGCAGCTTGCGATTGCCGCGGCTTAAATCGACCGGCTTGACGATGTCGAGCACGGATTTGAACTCGACCAGCCCGTCTGGATTGCGCGGTGCGAATTCCAAATCGCAGATAAACGGCAAATCTTTTTCGTTGGGATCGATGGCCAACGACGCCGTGCCTAGGAAACGCTCATAGGGCCCTGTGTCACCGAACGACACGCCTCCGGCGAAGGGCATCTTAGTTTCGAATTCGATATGGATTTGATTGCGTGACATGCGTAATCTCCTTCTTTGTTATGGCGAACGGACGGCATCAAAACGATCTCTAATCGCTAGCCGCTCCTCAGTGCTGGACGCTAACAAAGTCAGCTCAAACGGTCAACGCGACGCGCGCGGCAATTTTCAGTTTGACAGCGAGCGCATGGATTGAATATCGTCGGCAACAATTAAACGAAGCCATCGCGGGCGGGGATTTAACCCCGCCCGCGACCAAAGGGGATGCTCGCCCCCTTTGGAAACCCCATTTAGTTGTGCCCGCCTTAAGAGGCGGGGTTAACATAGAATCAAATACCCTTGGAGGAATCGCCATGAGCACGAACGGCAATAACTTAGATCCGGAAAAACAGCCAGCTCTAACCCGCCTCGACATGTATCAAGAGTGGCGCAAGTGCGAAGGCGCGCCGCTGGTCGGCGGCGTCTACATCAAGGACATGAAAGCGGTCGAGGTCGGCCCCTGGCCGCGCAAGGGCGACGGGGTCAAGGGCGCGCTCTGCTATCTCGACGGCGACGACGAGGCCGACGAGCATCTGATCGAATTGCCGCCGGGCGGTTCCACCGCGCCGCTGCGCCATCTCTACACCGAGGCGATCTACGTCGTCAGCGGCCATGGCTCGACCTCGGTGTGGCGTGGCGAGAATGGCGCGAAACAAACCTTCGAGTGGGGCCCCGGCAGCTACTTCGTCTTGCCGACCAATGCGTCGCATCAGTTTTTCAACGCCAGCCTGTCGCGCTCGGCGCGCTGGTTTTCCGTCACCGATCTGCCGCAACTCATGCGCCAGTGGGCCAGCGAAGATTTTATTTTCAACAATCCCTACGACTTCACCGATCGCTACGCCGGCGGCGCCGACTATTTCACCGCCGAGGCGAAGCTCTACAAAGGGCGCGTGTGGGAAACCAATTTCATTCCCGACATCAAGAAGCTGCCGCTCTACGAATGGAAGAGCCGCGGCGGCGGCGGCAAGAATGCGTTCATGGTGATGGGCGCCGGGATGATGGAGTCCCACGTCTCGAGCTTCCCATCGGGCCACTACAAGAAGGGACACCGCCACGGTCCCGGCGCGCATCTCTACATCACCGAAGGCGAAGGCTACGTGTTGACCCAGCGCGGCAACGAGCCGCGCGTCCGCTGTGACTGGCAAGAAGGCAGCCTGTATCTATCGGGCGCCGGCGCGGGAATCTGGCTGCATCAGCATTTTAACGTCGGCTCCACGCCGGCTACCTACTTGGTAATGAACCAAGGCATCTCGCGCAAGCACGCCGCCGATCGCTGGCAGGCGAGCGAGTCAACGGTGCTGCGCGGCGGCGAGATCAGCGGCAAGGAAGGCGGACGGCAAGTCGAGTACGAAGACGAAGCTCGGGATATCCACGAAATATTCGAAGCGGAGCTCAAGAAGCACGGCATTACCTGTAAAATGAAAAAAATGGTCCCCTGGTGCAGCGGCGAAGCCGGCGCCGAAAGCGCCAAAGCGCACTATCTCGACGAGCATGGCGAGGTCGCGTAGCCGCAACGAATGAGGAATCGGAAACGGAGAATTAGCCGCAGAGAACGCAAAGTTCGCAAAAAGGAATCGAAATTGTAGGGGCGCAGCATGCTGCGCCCTCATCCGACCCCTTCATGTCCTTCTTGGTGAAAAATATTGGTCGCATCACAAACAAACTGGCGCAATGATTACCTGAAAGCCGCACAATGCACGATGTCCCCGACGATCACGACCACGACGATGAAACTGAGCATCCGCTGTGGAAGCTCGACACGATCACGTTGACCAGCGTCGGCATCGACGTCGGCACGGCGACTTCGCAGATTATTTTTTCCCAGCTAGTGCTGCGCCGTCTCGGCCGCGAACTTTCGAGCCGCTTCGTGGTGACCGAGCGCGACACGCTGTACCTGTCGCCAGTTCATTTCACACCGTACATCACGGGACGAGAGCGCATCGACGATCAAGCGCTCGGTCAGCTAGTCGACAGCGCCTACCGGGAAGCGGGTTTGAGTCCACGCGATGTCGATACCGGCGCGATCATTCTCACTGGCGAAGCGATCCGGCGCGACAACGCGCGCGCCATCGCCGATCTATTCGCCGCGCAACGCGGCACCTTTGTTTGCGCCACCGCGGGCCACAACTTCGAAGCCCAGCTCGCCGCGCACGGCTCCGGCGCGGTGGCGCACTCTGGCGAGCAACAATGCCGAGTCTTGAACATCGACATCGGCGGCGGCACCACCAAGCTTGCCGTGGCCGACCGCGGCCGCGTGCTCAGCACCGCGGCGTTTCATATCGGCGGGCGTCTTTTAGCCACCGACGGCGCCGGCAAAATTACCCTACTGGAGCCCGGCGGCCAACTGTTGGCGCGCCAGGCTGGTTTCCAGTGGCAAGTGGGCAGTTCGGTCACCGACTCAGAAATTGACCGGCTGGCAAACCACATGGCGGAGACGATTATTAGCCTCACCCGAGACGAGAAGCCAAGAGCGGAACTTGATCAACTCTGGCTCACCGCTCCGCTCGCCACCGTTAAAAACTACGATGCCGTAATCTTTTCCGGCGGTGTCGGCGAATATGTTTACGGCAAGGAGTCGCAATCCTTCGACGATCTCGGCGCGCCGCTCGGGCGAGCGCTGCGGAACAAAATAACTAACGGCGCATTCCCCTGGCCGCTCCAGCCGGCGCGCGAGTGCATCCGCGCCACGGTCATGGGCGCGGCGCAGCATACGGTGCAAGTGAGCGGCAATACGATTTACCGCACCGACGAAACTTTATTGCCACGGAAAAATTTGCAGGTGCTGCGGCCGCCGGTGAATTTAGCCAGCGATATCGATAGCGCGGCCGTCGCCGAGGCGATCCAAAAACATTTTCACGCCTTCGACTTGGTCGAAGGACAAGCGGAAGTCGCGCTGGTGTTTCGCTGGGACGGAGCGCCGACGGCGCGCCGCATCGCGGCGTTTTGCCATGGCTTGATCGATGGCGTCCCCGCCACTATGAAAAGTGGCCACCCGCTCCATTTAATTTTCGATCATGACTTGGCCGGGCTGGTTGGCACCATTCTCAAAGACGACTTCGCCATCGACAACCCACTGCTTTGCCTGGACGGGGTCACGCTGCATGACTTCGACTTCATCGATCTAGGCAAAATCCTCGAACCCTCCGGCACCGTGCCCGTGACGATCAAATCGTTGGTTTTTCACTTGTAACGCCATTGTCGAATCAAAATCCGAAATCCGAAGCACGAAATCCGAAACAAATTCAAATCAGCAAAAAACACAATGATCCAAACGGGGATTATTGGGATTCGGAGTTTTGGATTTTCTGCGTTTGAGATTTATTTGACTTCTGTTTGTTTCGGTCCGCGGGGCTTCTTTCGTGCTTCGGATTTTCTCCGAAGAGACCTGTCACGCATGCCGCGGCAATTTCGCCGCGTCCATGCCGCAGATGTAACCCTGGGTCACGCAGCGGCCCATACCGTGTTGATTGAAACCACCGGCCGACTCGCCGGCGCAATACAAACCGGGAATCACCTGGCCGTTCATGTCGATCACTTGGCACTTGGCGTTGATTCTTAAACCGGCCCGCGTGTCGTGCACGATCACGGTTCCCCAGGCGGCGTAAAACGGCCGCCTTTGGATTTTATATTTGGGCGCAGGTTTGCCGAAATCGGCATCCACGCCGGAGTCGACAAAGGAGTTGTAACGCTCCACGGTCGCCTGCAAGATCTCTCCCTTCATAGATTTCGCCTGATATTCATTTTTAATCGCCGCGGCTAAGTCATGGAATGTGTTGCCGGTAAAAAAGTAGCCGTCCGGATCGACATAAGGCGGCACCACCTTCCAACCCTCCCGCTCCAACGCATCGGCGTCGAAAATTGCCCACTGCGGCCCGGCGCAATAATCCGGCGGCTCGGAGTACTCGTTCATCGCCAGCGCGGCGTGAGTAAAATTATATCTCGTCGGGTTGTACTTGACGTTCTCCGCGTTGCGATAATCATTAGGCGTGTACGGCGTGACTTGGCCGCCGAGATTGCCATGCGGCACGTCGCCCTTGGTCTCATCGTAGAAGCGCTTGCCAACTTGGTTGACTAAGATCAAATCCTGCCAATCTTTCACGTTAAAACCGGTCGACTTCACTAACGGAAAAATTGGGCTCTCTAACTTCCACGTCGTGTAATTATACTTCGTCGCCAAGGCGCGCTGGGTGCGCATGGTCGCACCGTTCTCCAAGGTTTGATTGACCAACCCCCACAACGACGCACCGACCGCCATGGCGGCAAGCTCGCCGCTGGCGTCTTGATAACTGTAAGGCTCGCCGCCCACTTGAATCACCGGCGTCAAACGCGGATCGAACATGCGGCGAAACTCGATATGGCTGGTGCTGCCGCCGGTGGCGACGATCACCGCTTTGCGAGCGCGCAGCTTCATCGTTGGCTGGGTGCTGTCGATATTGCCCTCCGAGCGAAAACTTTTCAGCGGCGCCGTCGACCCCGGCATGATGCGGGGATTGTACTGGGCGCTGATGCCGATCACATGGCCGGCGCTTTTCTCCGTCGACGGTTCGCGGATCAAACTGGTCATTTTATAATTGAGCAAGAAGCGCACGCCCTTCTTGCGCGCGCTCGCCTCGAGCGGCCGGATCACGCCGGTACCCGCCGCGGCGTTGGGACTTTCCAGCCCGGCGCCTTTGGTCCACATTGCATGATTTTCGCGCGGCGCCGAGTTGCCGGTGGTCGACGCGCCATGGTTGTCCGGCGCCTTGTCAGTAAACTCGACACCGTTGGCGAGCAGGTATTCGAAAGCGGGCGCGCAATGATCGGCGAACACGCGCATCACCGCCCGGTCGTTGTAGCGAAAGTCCGGCGAGCCATTGGGCTGAACCAGCGACCAATCCGTCAGATCCGAAAAAACCGTGTCAGGCGAATCGGCAATATTATATTTTTTCTGCGCGCTGGTCCCGCCGCCCAAAGCCATATGGCCGCCGCTGATAATCGCATGCCCACCGACATCATAGTTTGCCTCGACAGCGATCACCGATGCCCCACCCTCAACCGCCCTGATCGCCGCCGGCAACCCCGCCGCGCCTGAACCGATAATGATAACATCCGCTTCGAGATCCCAGTTGTCATTTGCCGTTTGTGCCATTGTTCCATCCTCGCCTAAAGTTCAAAATCGATTGCAACCGTGAAAGAGAAAATACAACAGGCCTCCCTTTGGCCTTCACCATCAACGCCCAGCACTACAGCCGCGGAAACAAGCGCTGCGCATTCGCGGCCAAGATTTTTCTCTTTGCGCTCTCCGTAAGCCCGGGCCGATCAACCGCGGCTTGCGCGCCATTAGGAAAGGCAACGCCGGTATGCGGATAATCGGTGGCGAACAGCCAGATATCTTCGCCCAGTTCCTGCACGCAGTGCGCGAGGTATCGCTCGCCTGGATCGATCGAGTGAAACAACCGGCCATCGGCCAAAACATCGGACGGCTTGCGCTTAAGATTAGGCACCAAGTTGGGCTTCGATTCATAGCATTCGTCGAGCCGTTCAATGAGCCACGGCACCCAACCCGCGCTGGTTTCGAAAATTCCGGCGCGGAGTTTGGCAAACAGTTCGAAGACACCGCCGCCGATCAGCGCGCTCATCGCGGTCATGCCGCCCCAAGGTTGATAAACCGCGCGAATGATAAATCCAGCGTGGTCGAGTTCGGTCGCGCCGGGTCCAGCGGGCGAGCGCAGCACACCACCGTGAACCAGAATCGGCAGGTCGAGATCCTGCGCGCGCTGATATAGCAGATGGAGATCCGGATTGTCGAGCAACCTACCACCCGGGCAAACTGGCGGCACCAACACACCCGCCAAGTTGCCGTCTTGCTCGGACCAGTGAGAAATCTCTTGCACCGTCGTCTGCACGTCGCGCATGGTCGCGATCGCCACCCAGCGCAACCGACCCTTCGCGCTGGCGCAGTATTGGCTCATGTAGCGGTGGTGCGCCCGGTGTAGCGCGCTCTCAAAACCGACATCGCGCAGGGCAGAGTAGCTCGCCGCGTGACTGGGAAAAATTACGCTGGAATCGATCCCGGCCCGGTCCATGTCTTTGAGTCTTAGCTCCGGCTGCCAATTGACCTCGCGCGGAATCGGCGTCGGGCGCGTCATGCGCGCCAAGGTCGGCTGCTCGGCGCCGAAGGTGTCGTAAACGCCAAGCGGATGCCATTCATCCGACGGTTCGATGATCGCCGTCGGTCCCATGAACAGGTCCGTCGACTGCCCCGCCTCGCGGCGTCTTGCGACTGCAGCGGAAAGTTTTTCAAACGACTCGCGGTACTCTGGATCGATGTTGTCCCGATAAGTCCGGTCCACGTCCAAATACTCGCGAAAATGCGAGTCCGCGTCGATGACGGTGAAACCTTGATAGCTCATGACGACTCCTCGTTGTGCGTCTTACACCGAACAGATTCTGATGTGTTTGTTTACGCTTCACCACGCGCGGCTTACTGCCTCACATCGCCGTCTCCAACAATGATAGCCCAAACCATCGCAAATGATTCCGATCTTATCCTAAACATCGCGAGCCCGTCCAACCATGAGGCAATGTGCCGGGGAAAAGACCTGCGCTCTTGAGTTCACTTCTTGATCTTTTGGATGACCCCGCTAACGAAATCACATCCGTCGCCTTGACGATAGAAAGAGGGTAGCAGAAAATGTCTGGAAGGTTTAAGTTTTGATGATTTATTCGGCGTAACCGGGACTGTCAAAGCACACTGATGAATTCCCGGTACAACCGACGTCCAATGTCAAATCGGAAGAACCATTGGGATAATGAGCTGACCGCCCAACCGCAATGGCGGTACTTGCTTAACTTAAAGATGATTCATTGACCCGTGCGTTAATCCGAGGAGTTTTTTTGCGCATCACAGCTTCGGCTAAATTAATCCTGGTCGTCGCGACGCTTTTGTCGCTCTTTAGCCCGGGTATGCGACACCATTGGAACCTCGCTCATGATCCGTACTTTGTTCCGTTTGATGCGGTGCTATACATTCCTCCTTTTTTCAAGTTTGACGCCATGGAACCAGTTCCAACGACATACCTGAAAGAGTTTCGCTTAGACGCCATGAGTCCGCCGCTTTACAAAGCCTCGCTGGCGCTTGGCGCTCAGTTCACCGACGTTCGGCAATTTCATCTGGTGCTGATGTATCTGGCTTACGGGTTTTTTGTCGCTATCCTTGGGCGTTTGGGCTGGGTATTGGGCGGTGCGCCGCTGAGTTTCACTGTAATGGCGTTCACGATAACCGCGTGGATTTTCATCGGCATGGGATTTATTGGCGGTGCGCCGCGAATGTACGCCTATCCCTTAATGGCTGTGATTCTCTTTGCGCTAGTGCGTGATCAACCGCGAACATTAGGGCTCACGGCGATCCTAGGGGCATTACTCTATCCGATCGTCGCGCCAGTTGCCGGGCTTTGCCTTTTGGGCTGGCTGACTCTGCCGCTTTATTCAAAACAGGGGGTGGTCTCTCGCTGGTCGCTCCCACGCCGGCTGGTAACCTTAGGATTGGCCGGGGTCATCACTGCAAGCGCACTGGTGCCCATGATTTTCGGCGGTAGCGCCTATGGCCGGCGTATGAATGCTGCCGATATCGTCCAGTATCCCGAAGCCGGCCCTGGGGGGAATCTTCGCGCCTATGACCAGCTTCCCTATCAACTGTTCGGTAAAGAGTGGCTGTCCTACTATCTCGGACCAATGTATAGCCATGGCGATTCGATAGTACCATGGCTCAACGTTCACAAAATCTTAGACCCGGTGAGCCTGCTCGCGATTTTGGCGCTCTGCGGTCTGATCATACTCATTATCGTTTCGGCGGGCCTGCGCCGAGCACTACAAAGCGACGATCGTGCCGTCGGGCTAAGAGTAATCGGGTTCTTTGTCGCCTCTGCGGTAATGCACGTGATTGCGTGGTTGGCCGCTCCGTACATCTATATCCCCACACGCTACTTCATGTTTTCCTTGCCCTTCATCATAACATTTCTCTTCCCGTGGTCGATTCACTTATTGATCGGCCGGCTGAGGCCTCTAAAAGCCTCACCTATCTTTCGTAACACGGTCTTCCTAGCAATTGCCGCCGCTTATTTAATCCTTTTTGGTGGCCGCGGCAATGTGGACTTTGAGAAAGCGACGATTGTCGCGAACTCTACTCGTCCGTTAATGAAAGCCCTTGCGGCTCTACCGAAAAACATTGTCGTTGCCGGTTGGCCCTACGGTGAAATGAAAAATATCGAGTATATTGCCCGGCGCAACGCGTTCTTAACGGCGGAACTCCACGAAATACACTACTTAGGATACGTGCAAAACATGCGCAAAAGAATGGACGCGGTGTTCGACGCTTATTTTAGCACCGACCCGGCACCGTTGCGCCGACTGAGAGATGAGTTCGGCGTCAGCCATTTTTTGGTCGAATCGCGCCACTTCACCGATCCCAACAAGCCCCCGGAATATTTTGCTCCCTGGGGCGTGCGCATCGTCCCGCGACTGGAGGCAATCAGAGACAAGGCCTACGTGATGAACAAGACCGTGCAAGAGCAGAGCGCCATTTTTAATCGTAACGGTTTCATACTGCTGGATCTCGCCAGACTGCCATAGCCTGGCGCGGCGTTGCATAAGCGTTTCGCAGCAGTTCATTTGGTTTGACGGCGGGCGAGCAAGTTTCTATAAAGAGTTTCGAAGAACCAATGGCTTCACAACAGCCTAATCTATTCCGAGGAGAAGCAGCTATGGCACAGATCCATGCAACCAAATACAACGTCGGCGGCGTTGCGCTCGACCGGCCGTTTAAGATTCGCCGCCTCGGCCACTTCGGTTTTAACGCTTCCGACTTGGAGGCGAGCCGGCGATTCTACTTCGACCTGCTCGGCTTTTTCGTCACCGAACCGGCCGGCGCTGGCTACTTTGCCAGGCACGCCGGCGATCACCACTCCTTCGCTTTGTTCGACAAGAAGAAGTTCAACGAGCGCCAATACGCCGGCCACAACGCCAAACATTTTCGCGAACAAAATGATATCAATCAGATCACCTGGCAGGTGCAAAGCGTTAGCGAAATGGCCGAGGCGACCAAATACTTTCACGACATCGGCGTCGAGGTGATGCGCGAAGGCCGAGCCGGCGGCGGCGGCTCGCAGTTTCATCTCTACGTTTGGGCGCCTGACGAACAGATCTTTGAGCTTTATTATGGCATCGAACAGATCAGTTGGAACGGCTATGCCCGCCCCGTCACGATGCGCCACGGCACTGCCATCGCGCCCACCGAGCCGCAGCTGCCGGACTACGAGCTGATCACCAACGACATCAAGAAAGGCATCAGCGTCCTCGACGGCCGTCGTTGGGTGAGTGAGTTGCCGTTAAAGTATAACGTCGACGGCGTGCTCCTGCCGCAACCGTTTAAGATCACTCGCGTCGGGCCGGTAAAGCTTTTTGTCGACGACTACGAGCAATTAAAGCGCTGGCACATCGATGTCCTGGGCTTCACGTTGACCGAAGAGGTGGAATGGCAAGGCGAACGCTGCGCGTTTTTGCGCTGCGACAATGAGCATCATTCGCTCGCCATTTTCCCGAAATCGTGGCGCAAGAAATTGGGCCTTAGCGATAAGACGTCGAACCTGTCCTTCGGACTTCAACTGGCGAACTACCAGCAATTGAAAGCCGCGGTGAAATTTCTTCGCGACAACGGCGTGCGCGTCGAGACCGATATCATTCCGCCCGAATTACATCCCGGCATCGACTACGCCGCCTACGCCTTCGACCCCGACGGCCATTGCATCGAACTTTACTATTATATGGAGCAGTTGGGCTGGGACGGCAAGCCGCGGCCAAAAGAGCTACGCCGCAAGGTCGACGCAAGACACTGGCCGGAAATGCTCGAGCCCCTTTCGGACACCTTCACCGGCGAACCGTTCATCGGCCCGTGGGCTTAAAACAGTAAGGGGTGAAACTCCTCACTTCTTCCCTTCGGCAATTGTCTTGCCCGCGGGTTTTGTTATAT
>CAYZJE010000408.1:0-8440 GCA_964478485.1 uncultured Syntrophobacter sp.
CAGGGCCTGAAGAAAGCGCACATCCTCGGCGTTGGCGTCAACAACGTCCATCTTGTCCAGTGCGATGTGCTCACCGCGCAGTTTCTTGCGCAAATTCCAGGCAATCACCAGGTAACAGGCGACGGCCGCCGGCGCGCAGTAGCGCAGGAAAAAAGCGTTGTCGATATGCGGATAAAGATTGGCCTTCATGATCAGATTGGGCGGCTCGCCGTAGGCCAACCAAATACCGCAGACCGTCGTCACCGTAGTGCAGACCATGACCGCATAGCGCACCACCGATATTGGAGCGGCAGCGAGCAACATGATGATCACCAGCGTACGGATGGTCAGCCCGATCATCGACACGCCATCGAGAATGCCCGATGCAAAAGCTACCACGGCGGTGACCGAAACCACCGTCGGCAGCACCGCGCCGCGAAATCGGCGCAGCAAATAAAACGTTAATCCTTCGAGCAGTCGCGTCTGCGCAATCACCGAGACGAAAAACGTCAGCCCGAGAATGAAGAGCATCGTGTCGGCATGAATCAGATCGTCCAATCCGTGAAACGAAAACACATTCTGCCGCGTCCATGCCCACCAACCATTCCTGGCAATATCGGTATGCCACGCCGAACTGCTCAGGCCGCAAAAAGTTGCGACGATGATCATCAACATGCCGTAGGTAAGGGCGTTCTTGTGGATTTGATACTTGAACGAACCGAAGAAAAACAATCCCAGGATAGTGGCGAAAACTTCCGCCGCGAGCAGTGACGGCGTGAGCGTGACATATTGTCCCGCGAAAATCACAAGTGCCGCTACCAAGCTACAACCGAAGAAAAACTTGCGCCCTGACAGGATTACTACCCCGGAGTCATCGTCATGATCCGAACCAACCCCTGAAGAATTCTGAACACTTTTTTTGCTCACGGACACCTCGTCTTTAAAATCTCCTCTGAGGACTCGTGCTCAGTCCAGCGAACAGGGCAAACTCACTCTTCTTTTTCACGCCCAAAGGAACGAACGCAAGGGCTACGCAGCTATGAGTTGCCGTGCGACTTGAGCAATTCTTTGAATTGCTTGTGCAGCTTGTTTAACTTCGGCGGGATCGTGACCTGGCAGTAGCCCTGGTACGGATTATTCGCGTAGAATTTCTGGTGGTAGTCTTCCGCGGCGTAGAATTCCGTCAGCGGCTCCAGCGTCGTCACGATAGAATTCTTAAACGTCTTCGCCTCGTCGAGTTCCTTAATGAACGCCGCCGCTTCTTCCTTCTGCTTTTCATCGGCGAAGAAAATCGCCGAGCGGTACTGCGTGCCGGCGTCGTTGCCCTGGCGGTTCAATGTCGTCGGATCATGGGTGGCAAAGAATACCGTCATCAAATCGCGGAACGAGACTTGCGCTGGATCGAATTCGATCTTGATCACCTCGGCATGTCCGGTGTTGCCCATGCACACCTGCTCGTAAGTGGGATTCTGATTTTTTCCGCCGGTGTAACCTGAGACGACGGAATGGACGCCGCGCAGTTCGTCGAACACCGCTTCGGTACACCAGAAACAACCGCCGCCAAAAACCGCCACTTGATTGTTGTCATTGCTCATTGCGCCCCCACTTATTGGTTAAGCTCAAGCGAATCGGCACGAACAAAAAAGGTTGAGCCTGGCGCATAGTGCCCGCCGAAACGCAGAACTTCAAGACCACGCTCTATAGATGCACCGAGCAGCCATTTCGTTGCTATTTAACTCGCCCCATCACTTTCTCCACAAAACTAAAATTAAACACCTGGCTCGGCGGCACTTCTTTGGTGACCCCTAGACTTTTCTTGGTGAAATCGATGGCGCCGCGCATCCAGGTTTCATCCAAAACGCCGACCGTATTGAGCCGGCTGGCATGGAGATCGTACACCTCGGCGGCAAGCGTCGGGTCTTTGATACCGATGTAGCTGATCACCAGTTCGATCGCTTCGGCGCGATTCTGCGCGTAGTAATTTAGCCCGCGCTGACTGGCCCTGATAAAGGAAAGCACTTCGGCTGGATTGCTTTTGATCTTTTCGTCCGTCGTGCCGATACCGCCGGTCGGATAGTGGCTCATGTAGTCGCCGGCGTAGGCGAGTTTGTTAAACCCTTCGCGCCGGAGAATCAGCGGGCGCGGCGGCGTGAAAAGCGCAGCGGCGATACGTCCCGTCTTAAGCGCGAGCATCATCTCTTCCGGAATGCCGATCACCAGCAGACTGACATCCTTGTGCGGCGTCAGACCGTTTTGCGTAAGAATCGTTTGCGTCAATAGATCGACGGCGCCGCCGCGCGAGGAAATCCCCACCGACTTGCCTTTGAGCTGCTGCAGCGATTTGATTTCCGGCAGCGCGACCAAATCGAACTGTGGCCGCGAGGAGACCACAAGAACCAATTTAACGTTAACGCCTCTCATGGCAGCGGCGATGATCGCTCCGGCGGCCGAGGCGTAGTCCACCGAACCGCCGACTAATGCGGGAATGCCGATGGCGCCGCGAATGACGATCATCTCAACTTCGAGCCCTTCATCGCGGTAGAAGCCTTTGAGCTGGGCCATTTTGTAGGCGATCTCGGTGACCGAGATCGAGCTCACCGAAAAGCGAATTTTCTTGAGCTGCGCGCGCGCCGGCGCCGGCCCGACGATGAATGAAAACAATATCAGCGCAGCGATGAATGTGTTCATCATACCTTTGCTATGCCGTGAGCCCGACCCTAGCAAAAGGTTTGAACCTGGGTCAATCGAATTACCCATGTCAGCGGCGATTGGTAAATTTCCTCGCTTGACAAGACAAGCGCGGCTGCCCTAGAACAGCAGCAAGCCAACCACGAAGGGAGAAATCAGATGCAAGCCAAAATCAGGCACGTCGCTCTTTTCACCGAGAAATACGAACGGATGCTCAAGTTCTATCAGACCGTCTTCGGCATGAAGCAAATCACCACTCGGTTAGCCGACGAGACTGGACAACAGAACGCCGAACGCGGCCACATCAGCGACGGCACCATCGGTTACGCCCTACTGGCCAAGCGCCCGGGCAACAACCAGGGCCTCGACCACTTCGGTTTTGAAGTCGACGACGTGAAGGAAGTGATCGACAGACTCAAACGCCACTATCCGGACACTCTTGTCACCAACGCTCTGGATTTCGTCCCCTTCGCCGGTTTTCGCTCGCATGATCCGGTGGGAACTCAGTTCGATCTCTCGCAGAAGAGTTTGGCCAATGTCCGCGAGGGCTACACGGAAGACGGCTGGGAACAACCGCGTTGGATCAATCATGTGTCGATCCGAGCGCGCAAGCCGGAGATAGTCGCTGAGTTTTACAGCAAAATCTTTGAGCTAAAAGGGCTGGAAGAGTTTTCCAAGGACGAAGGAATATCGCTCACCGACGGCAAAGTCCGCCTGCTGATCCGCCCCTGCAACGAGAATCTGTATCGAGGCATGCGCCAGGGTCTCGATCACATCGGCTTCAAAGTGGAGAATTTGGCGCAGGCCAAGCAAGACTTGGACGACATTGCTACAGCGCTGCCGCAATCGGCGCCGCAGAAACTCGGTCTTGGGAAGTCAGGCATTCTCGTCGAAAAGGACCTGCAAGGATGCCCCATCGGCAAGCATGCCTTCGCCGACCCCGACGGCGTGCTGATGGATATGACGGATTGAATCTTTTCACCACGAAGGCGCGAAGGTTTTCGTAGGGTGCGCCGTGCGCACCGGTCGGTTTCGCAATATCTCTCGCAAAGGCGCAAAGACGCTAAGTTTAGGAAAGAATGAAAAATCTCCTTTGCGGACTAATTTGTCTTCCGAACTTCGCGTCTTTGCGCCTTTGCGGGAGAAACATCCGACGTTCGCCCTTCAGCTCGCTTAGCTCAGCAAGCCGTCGTTGTAATTGCTCTTCGGCACGAAGTTAAAAAAGTGGCCCGAGCCGTCGATGATGCGCTGCGAGTGCGGCGTGCCCGCCGGAATATTCACGCCCACCGGGCTTTCCACGACAACTTTCTCGTCACGGATCTGAAACTCGATTTTTAACCCGGTCAGCTCCGGCCCGGTGCCGATCGCGATATGCTGCGTGTCGCAGTTGTGCCGATGCATGTCGACGTAGTTCGACTGGGACGGCTGAACATGCTGGACGCTGCGCACGACGGTGTAGAATGCCGCTTCCGGTTTCAGCTTGCCGTCGACGAACACATAGCGCACGCCTGGCGCGGCGTCGGTGTGGTATTTTATTTCAGTCGTGGGGCGAACCTCGGGATGAAAGATGTAGCTCGCATACTTAGCGAACTCGCGCTCGCCCTTGGCGAGATCGAACGGCTTGTCTTCATGGGTGTAGCCGCGATTGCGAAACAGCACGGTCACGGTGCCCGCACCTTTGGTGACTTTATACTCATGCACCGCGCCGGTGGGAATGTAGACGCAAGCGGGCGAAATAATCTTGTGCACTTTGCCTTCGAAAATAATTTGCCCCTCTAATCCGGACAGATCCGCGTTGTAGCCGATAAAATAGTAAAACTCATCGGTGTTGTGACAATGCGGCACCTGGTAATCCGGCACCGGCCACGGCAAATCTTTGGCTTCGTGAATTGCGACGTAAATATTGGCATCGGGATGGGAATCGCGATTGATGAAAACATGGCGCTTGACCGGCAGCGCGCTCAATTGGCGCAGCGGCCGCTTCTCTTCATGCTTGCCGCCGAGCACTCCGGGCCGGGCTTTCACGATGTAATTTGACAGATCCATTTGCTTCTCCTCAACTCAACGCGGAAAATGGCTCCTGACTCGAATTTTTTCTCGAAAAATCTGGTTCATTGCTTGCCCTCCCTCGGTCCAAGATCCAAATTCGGCTAAGCCCGAGGCAGATTCGTCCTTCGGCGGAAATCTAAAATCGCACCGGCTCCCTTATTTCACCGCTACGTCACTCTGTCAACTTTCGTCCGTCGCCTTCGGCGCTCGTGCCCGCCGGCAGACTTTATGTAAAGCAGCTACCCTTGGACGTTGCTCAACGCGAGCAGGTGAGCAGTTGAATTTTTCGAGTGGTAAATGGCTTGTGACCCATTTCCCCTTATGCGACGTGCATTGTCCGGGTTAAGTGGTACATTGGGTTGACAATGCATTTTCCGTGCATTAGGCTTATTTCAGATCGTCAGGAAGGGAACGCCTTCAGGTTTTGTCCTTTGGGGGTTGCCCTTCGTTTTAAGAACCCTGGCTTGGGCCGGGGTTTTTAATTTTTGTACTCTATCTTCGATCGGGCATCTTCTAAGAAATCAATCTTCGGACCTGCCGCTCGTTTCAATAGCGCAGAGCATTCTGCTCGGTTTGGACTCAACACTCTTTCCAGTTTTCCATTGTCTCGCAGGTGATCAACGAGACACCTAAAATCTCCGTCACTCGATACAATTACCGCCTTGTCATATTCGTTGATGTCAATCATCGCTTGCAACACAAGCTCGGCGTCGACGTTTCCCTTTGGTTTTCCTTCCTGGTAAGTCACCGGCTTGAAAATCAGTTTGTAGTCGAAGCGTTGCAGTGCCGTATAGAGTTTTGTGTTCTCAGGCATGTAGCCTACGAAGTAGTAAGCGCAACTAACGTGATATCGGTCTTTGAGGTGAACTCTGAGTTTCCTCCAGTCCACCTTCCAACCAAGGCGCTTTTGAAATCCAAGGTTAACGTTCTGCCCATCGATAAAAGCGTAGTTATTCTGCATGGAGCTATGATAACAAAGCTACGGAAGGGAACCAGGGTGGAGTTAGATCGCAAAAAATTTTGGGGTAGCGACGATTCGAGGCGTTTTCGTAGGATGGGTTGAGTCCGCGATACCCATCATTCCTAGCTCGCACGCAATTTCGGACTGCATGGGTATCACGGAGTCCATCACTCCATGTTTTCATCTAATCACGTTAGTCGCCTTCATCAGCGTCCACTGCGGAATCGTCAGGCCGATCTGATCGGCCGTCTTCAAGTTAATCACAAACTCAAACTTCATCGGCTGCTGCACCGGGAGATCTTCGGGCTTGGCGCCCTTCAGGATCTTGTCGATGTACCAAGCGACTTGCCGGTAACTGTCCGCGAGGTCCGCGCCGTAGGACATGAGCCCACCGGCTTCTACGGCATCTTTGTTATAGAACATTGATGGTAACCGGCTCTTTAACGCAAGGTCCGCGATCCGTTTTCCGTTAGCATTCATTAGCGCGCCCGCAGCGGGCACATAGAGTCCATCCGGGCGCTGCTTGCTCATCGCAGCGAATACCCTATCGAAATCGTCGGCGCCTCTTACCTCCCAAGGCTGAATAGTCAACTTCAGCGCACGCGCCGGGGCTGGCAGAATCTCTTTCACCTCGATTACGCTGGCCCGAATGGCCGGATCGTAGAGAACCGCGACATGGGCACATTTGGGAACGGCTTCTTTGAGCAGCTCCAGCCGCTTGCCGCCTAGTTCTCTGTAAAGGTTTGTAATGCCGGTGACGTTGCCGCCGGGACGGGCAAGGCTTTCAATTATGCCCTCCTCGACAGGATCGGACCCCGCACCCATCATAACGATGGGAATCGTTTTGGTCGCCTTCTTGGCCGCCTTGACCGGCCCGTCGCCTGATACCAAGATCACATCAACCTTGAGACGCACCAGCTCGGCCAAAAACTCAGGGTACCGATCGACCTTTCCCGCCGTATATCGGTACTCGATGGCGATGTTCTGTCCTTCTATGTAGCCAAGCTCGCGTAGTCGCTGCCGAATTGCCTCGGAACGGGCGGACTCACGAACTGGATCGAACGGCGATACATACCCTAGCCGAGGGATTTTCTTCGGCTGCTGCGCTTCCGCGAAAGATGCAGTAGTCAGAAAAAAAGTTGTCAGACGCCGGATAAAGATTCTTCTATTCATCTTTCCTCCACGAAGCTCACTCCTCACGGCTGTTTGAATGCTCTGTTTGCTCTAGATTCTGCTGAAAAACCATCCGTTCATCCTTCGAGAGCCTCAGGACGAACGGAAGAGCGATCGAAATCATTGGAAGTTTTTTCCGTTCATGCTGAGCCTGTCGAAGCATTCTTAGGGTTTTTCAGCGGAATCGCTCTAACTATCTGTCCTTGACCTGCTTGGTCTGGAAATTCACCACGAGCGTTTTACCTCGCAGCAACTTGGTTCCAATGGCCAATGAAAAAACCCCTTTCCCCTCTGCCTTTTCCCTCTATAAGATTTGCCCTCTCCCGCACAGCGGAAGAGAGAAAAAAATCAACTATAGGCGATTATACTATTGCCTGTTGCCTACTGCCTCTCTTCATTCTCCCATCACTTTTCTCATTCGCTCGACGATATCGGCCGGCTGTTGAATCACTTCCTTGGCCAACGCATCCAGCCGTTCGCCGCTTACCGGTGCGATTTCCCATTGCCGCTTTTTCGCCTCGGCGAGGAATTCAGAATCTTTGAGCATGTTCATGTAAGCGTCGCGCAAAAGCTTCACACGATCGGCGGGAATTCCCGGCGTAGCGAGAATCGGTCGCCCGAACGCGCCGGGGCCGAGCACAACGCGGGCTAAACGCTTCTTCGCGTCCATGCTCTTGTCGCTTTTTTCCTGATCCATCAACTCCCAGATGGTCGGCGTGTCAGGCAGACGGTGATTGCGCTTGTCGCCGGTTTGAACGAGAAACCGAACAAACCCATTCTTCGCCCAAGTTTTACCCGGTTCGCGGCCGAAAAATGCGCTGATCGTCGTGCCGCGGCAGTGAATCTCATTTTTCTCCACGGCGATGTCGATATCCGCCGCGCCCGGATAACCGGTAACCATATTAATCTTCACGCCAAAGATTTCTTCCAACAACTTGGGTATGTAGAAACCAGTACTGCCGACCCCCGATGCACCGCAACGCGGCGCGTCACTCGCCTTGCGTAAATCGAGCAGCGTCTTGTACGGCTGATCCGAACGCATGAAGAACAACTCGTCGTTTTCCTCCGGCGTGCCGATCCAGGTGAACTTCGCCCAATCGGACTGCACTTCCTTGCGGCCAAGCAGTTGGGCGAAATAGATCGGCGCGGTTACCGCGCCCAGTGTCAGTCCGTCCGGCTTGGCGACGCTGAAGACATAATTGGCCGCCGTCAACGATCCGCCGCCGGGCATGTTCTGCACGACGATCTCTGGCCTGCCAGGAATTTGCTTGGGCAAGTGCTGCGCCACCACGCGGGCATAAAGATCGCTCGCCGCCCCGGCCGAAGCGCCGACAACGATCTTCATCTGTTTGCCCTTGAAGAAGTCGCTCTGGGCCTCGACTCTTGAAACAGATAGCACAAATACGAAGTGAACTAGCGTTGCCGTGACCGCTGCGATCGCGGCGCACACCGCCGCTCTCAGAAACCTCCTCGCCCTCCCTTGGAGGGAGAGGATTAGAGGTGAGGGTGGTTTTTCACGCGTGACGCACGGACCCTCACCCTCGCCCTCTCCCGCAAGCGGGCGAGGGAACCGGAAAGATGTAGCGAACG
>CAYZJE010000409.1:0-5757 GCA_964478485.1 uncultured Syntrophobacter sp.
CCTGGATATTGTTGTTGTGTAAGAACGATGTGTGCGACGAATCGAAGTCGCCTTCGATGCCTTGGAGATAATTACATTGGAGCGAAGATTTGACCGGGAACACTTGCTCGGGCTTTAAATCGGCCCACTCGTAGCGCGGCAGCAAGGGCATTTTTTCCGGCGGCCCCATGTAGGTGAAAATCATCCCGGCGATTTCCTGGCATGGGTAAGCCGTATGTCGGAGCTTCTTGTGAAAATCGCTACCTGCCGGTTCCGCCGGCGTTTCCAAAACATTGCCGTCAACATCGTACTTCCAGCCGTGGTAGATACAACGCAAGCCGCACTCTTCGTTGCGGCCGAAGAAGAGCGACGTGCCGCGATGAGCACAGTTCTCGCCCAACAAACCGATCCTGCCGTTCGAATCACGAAACGCGACCAAATCCTCGCCGAGAAGTCTGACTCGCACCGGCGCACAATCGGCCTCCGGAATCTCTTCCGACAAGAGCGCAGGAATCCAATAGCAGCGCATCAACGCGCCCATCGGCGTTCTAGGTCCGACCCGAGTCAACAACTCATTTTCTTCACGCGAGAGCATAAAGTTCGTATCTCCAGAGGCTTACGTCTGGATTCATTCTTTGATTCTGCCGAAAAACTCGCGTTCACCCTTCGACAGGGCTTAGGGCGAACTGGGAGGGGACTAATAATCCTAAAATTTGTCCGTTCATGCTGACCCCTCGACAGGCTCGGGACTAAAAGCTGTCGAGGGGGCCTGCCCTGCGGCCCCTCGAAGGGCCGAAGCATTCCAAAGAGGTTTTCAGCAGAATCATTCTTTGAACCAATTGAACGTTTTGAACGACTTGAACTGTTTGAACTCCCCGTTTCTTACACCTTGAGGTTGAAAACCGCCTTGGCGTTGTCGCAGAAAATTTTCTGCTTATCCGCCGCGCTCAGGGTTTCGATATTCTCCAACATCGGTTTGACGTTATCCATCGACCGGCCGCTCGCGGGATCGATGGAAGAACCGGTGCCGGGACACTCGGTGCCGAACAAACAGCGGTCGACGCCAACGGTCTTGATCAGCAGTCTGAGCGCGTCTTCAGTGTACAGCACAGTGTCGTAGTAGAGCTTGCGCAGCCCGTCGGAGAAGCGCGCGCCCGTGCCGCGTCTGAGCGACGGCGCTTCGAAGCGGCCGAGCTGATACGGGATCGCGCCGCCGCCGTGGCTGACGATAATTTTCAGCTTGGGAAAATCTTGTAAGACGGTTGAATTCACCAAGCCGAAGACGGCAATCGTCTCCTCGTTAATAAAATGCACCGAATACGGACTGCGCTCCGAGCGCGAGCCCGTGCCGTGGATATGCGCCGGCGCGTCCAGCTCGCAAAGTTTTTCAAACAATGGATACCAGTAGCGATCGCCCAGCGCCGGCGCTTCTTGCCCGCCATTTTCGTAGGGATCCGGGTTCAACAGACAACCGACAAAGCCCAGCTTTACGCAACGCTCCAATTCAGGCAGAACATTTTGAATCGGCTCCCCTGCCGCCTGCGGCAAAGCGCACACACCCAAGAAAATTCCAGGAAAAAGTTTCATCTGGCGCGCGATGATGTTGTTGCACTCTTCGGCGAACCAGTGCACCAGCTTCGCCGGCTTCTCCGAGTGCATGAGCTGAAAAGGCCGCGGCGAAATCAGTTGCAGGTCCGTGCCATGATCCTTCAGATAATCGAGATGGCCCTTGGCCCAGTTTTCCTTGCGGTTCGCCGGCGCGCGGATGTCCTCGTCGGAAACGTTCACCGCGCCCCGGCCGTGGGAGCCCCGCGCCGATAAGATATTCGCCTTATAAGCCCACAACTCGGTGGGCGCCGATACATGGCCGTGAACATCGATAATCATGGTTCGTTCTCCTTCGCTCCACACATTTATCTGCGGAGCGCCGGCGAAGCAAGTGGAAATCGCCAGCCGCGCCGGTTAAGATGCCCGGATCATGGTTGTGGTTCAGTTTGGTTTCATCGCCATATCGATGTCGGGGCAGGCCGGAGTCTATCCTGAGTCAATCGAAGGATGCCTGCCCTCCGAACGGGCAACCACATAGGGTTGCCCCGACAAATTTTGGCGAAACTGAACCACTACCGGATTATTCTAACCGTGGCAAAGGAGAATCGCCATGTGGTATATCGTCATGTCACGCTCATTGCCGGAAAAGGAAGACGACAAGCAACGCAATTACGAGGAACACCGCCAGTGGCTCGACGACCAGCATAAAGCCGGCCGTCTACTATTCTCGGGACCCACCACCGATGGCGGCTACGGCGTCTACATCATGCTGGCGACGAGTCTCGATGAAGCCAAAGCCGTCGCCGGCCAAGACCCTCATCATGCCCGCGGCATTCGTGTCATGGAAGTTTTGGAGTGGCGCGCCCATCGCGCTTTCCGTCTAGACGGCCCGTCGATCGCCGACGTTGAAAAGCTCGCCAGAGGTTAATGAGTAGATGAGAAAATCCGCTCGCACCACGAAGATCCTGGCGCGGCTGCGCAAACTTCCAGAATTCGAAGATTCTCAGATTCGGATATTCCTCCCGCCAAGGCGCAAAGACGCTAAGTGACGGGCAGTGCCCGTCATCCCGAGCCGATCTGAGGGATCTGAAAAAGATTTCTCCCTTTGGTCGAAATGACAATTTGTTCCTACCCTTAGCGCCTTTGCGCCTTGGCGGGAGATACTCCGAGTTCTTCTTTTGTGCCCTTTGCGTCCTTTGCGGCTGATTATCCGCTGGCGAGCGCGCAATTTAGTACTGAATACCGATTCCCGCCGTCACGGTATTTTTTGCTTTGCCGCTGCGCTGGCTCGCTTGCATCTGTTGCAACGCCAGCTTGGTCTTCGGTCCCATGACACCATCGAATGGGCCCGGGTCGTAACCGGCATCGCGCAAGCGTAGCTGCAAGACGCGAATCTCTTCTTGCGGCCGAACGGCAATCGGCGCGGCCAACTGTTTGACCGCTTCCAGCCGGCTCTGCGCCGCAATGATGCCCGTCGCGCTGGGCCGTTCCGCCGGATTGACCGCCGCCGTCCTCTTACTTGCGGGATTGAGCGGTTGATCCATTTGCGCGGCAAATTCTTGCGCCACCGGACAGCCGTTTTGCAAGTGGGTCAAGATGGTTTTCATCTTCGCACCGAAAATCCCGTCAGCCGGACCGGGATTGAAACCGGCGCGGCGCAGCTGGCTCTGCATCGCCAGCGTTTCCTGCCGGTTCGGAACTTTATCGCGCCACACGCCGTGGGCGATCGAATTGTGACTATCATCGAGCAGGTTTTGCAGATCAGCACAACCGAATTGAAAACGTGTAAAAGCGGCTTTGGTTTTACCTCCGGCAATGCCGTCAACCGTACCGGGGTCCAGTCCGACGTCGCGCAAACGCACTTGCATGCGGCGAATGTCATCCGGCGTGAGACTTCGTGGTGTTATCGCCGGCGCCGCCCTTGCGATGGGCACTTCCGTTTCGCTAATCACGGACACCGGTTCGAGCGCGACGGCGGCGGAAACTGCATTTGTCGTGACCTCAGTCTGCGGACTATCAACAAAGGCGCACCCTGATACGATAGCGACGCACGCGGTAATAAATAAGCCAGCTTTGCTCATGGCTACCTCCTGTTTCCCCGGTTGACGAAACCGAGCAAGCCCCATGCCGCGGATATGAGGGCACGGCGCGGGCAAAAACCGCAAACCAAGTTGCGCCGCGGTACGAAATGACTCGCCTAGCCGGTACAGACTTGTTCACGTGCATGCTTAAACAATTGAAGTTGACCGCGCTGGTTGCAGCGTGGAACCATTAAATGGGGTTTCCAAAGGAAGCGAGCATCCCATTTGCGATATTTAAATCAGCGCCGGGGTCAAATACTTCGGCCGCGAAGTGGCTTCGTTAATTGAACTCTTAGGACAATCCATGCGATGTAATGTATGACGTAATAGGGATACGCCGGTATTGACACGGCACCCGATTAGATGAAAAGAACGTTACTGATGATTTGCCAGTGGTTGCGCCCATATTCCTCGATGCTGGCGCTGTGCGCGCTCGTCGCAAGCTGCGCCGAATCGACCCAGCATAATGAAAATCTTGCCGCCAAGCGCGCCATCGAGTTCGCCCAGGTAACTTTAGTGAACAAAAACCTCGACAAGGGTTACGAACTGCTTGCCGCTGGGGGCAAGCGCCATATCTCTCTCGATAAATTCAAAGAGACCGTGACTCGCCTTCATCCGCGCGACTTTCCGACGAAAGTCATCGCCAAGGAGTACCAACCGATGCCCGGTGAGAAAGCGATGTGGATCTATTTGACCGGCCAAAATGGCGAAGACCAGTTCCAGTATCGCTTGACCATGGAAGCGACGGCAAATGGCGATTACAAAGTGTTGACCCTCGACAGCGGAGTCGTCGGCCGATTTTTTTCGCCCAGCAGCGAAAAGAAGCCCTTCGCAAAACCCATTAGTACCCAACCCTAACTTTGTGTTAAACAAACTTACCGGCCGATGCCGTCGCATCCTGCCGGAGCGGCTCAATCCCATGCGTTACGGAAGGAAAATGTTTTGCACACCGATGCGCTGAGACCCTTAGTCTGGGCAACTTGTTTCGCACTGTTAAATTTCGCCTGCGGCGCCACGCGACAAACTGCGCCGGTCGCCGCCAGCCGGGCGACCGACGACCGGCTCGATGCGATCCTCTGGCAGACCACTTCGGTGGAGTATCGCATCTTGGCTCAATCGATCTATGCCAGCGCCGCGACGCACTTAGAACGTGCCCTCGCCGACCGCCAATGGACCGCCCTGCCGACACAAATAGAAAACTTCCAGAATCTACCGCCGGCGGTGATCGTCGATGTCGACGAAACGGTGATCGACACGACAAGATTCCAGAGTCAAATGGTGCGCAACCAAGCACGCTTCACCTCCCGCCCTTGGAGCGAGTGGCAAGCGCGCAATGAGCCGCAAGCGGTGCCCGGTGCCGTCGAGTTTATCAACTACGCCGAGTCCCGCGGCGTCACGGTCTTTTACGTCACCAATCGCGACTACGCGACCAAACCGTCAACTCGTCTAAATCTCAAAACCATCGGCCTCAAACTGCCGGATCACGTCAACACCGTGCTTACCCGCAACGAACAGCCGGACTGGCCCTCCGACAAGGAAAGCCGGCGCCGCCACATCGCGCAATCCTATCGCGTGCTTCTGCTCGTGGGGGACGATTTGGCGGATTTTATTTCGGAATATCGCACACCCGAACCAACCCGCTTGCGCGAGGCGCAAAAGTATAACCAATGGGGCACGAAGTGGTTCATGTTGCCCAACCCCATGTACGGATCATGGGAATCGACGCTTTATGACTTTAATCTCGATCTCAGTCGCGAAGAGGTCTCGCAAAGAAAGCTTAAACGGCTGCCGTGAAAAATCATTAGTAGAATTTCCCGTGGAGACCCAGATGACCCACGCTCGCTGCACGAGACTTGCCACGATTTTTTGTTTAACTCTGATCGGCGCCGCGCCGTTGTGGGCTCAGCCTGCGCCAATGGCGCTCACGTTAGACGAAGCGCGCGTCATTGTCGACGCGGCCCAAGCGATAGTCAAAGCGGACAACGGCAGCGCCGCCTGGGAAAAATTTCGCCAGAGCAAACGCTAACCAAAAAGGAGAGAACTTGCGAAAAATCATACGAGAAATTTTAGCAGTGATTGCAGTAGTGCTGCTTTCACCCAACGTTGTGCTGGCGCAGTTCGTTAAGATTACGCCATTGGGCTCCCACGA
>CAYZJE010000410.1:0-6454 GCA_964478485.1 uncultured Syntrophobacter sp.
TCACCCTTCGACAGGGCTCAGGGCGAACGGGGAGGGGATTGATAATCTTAAGAATTTTCCGTTCATGCTGATTCCTCGACGGGCTCGGAACTGAAGGCCGTCGAGGAAGCCTGCCGTGAGGCTTCTCGAACGGTCGAAGCACTCCGAAAAGTTTTTCAGCAGAATCAGAAATAAACTTTCGATTGCCGTCTGCGGGGCTGTTGTTCTGGCCCTTTTCTGGATCTTGTTCCGATTTGAACTTGATCGAGGCGGTCGCTAGTTGCCCGCTATTCCTCTTCTAAACCTGCCAGAATGAGAAAACCCTCGGCAAGGAGAAAATCCAGGCTCTTTTCCGCCAAGTGATTCGCCAAGTCCTCACGCGCTTCTGGTGTGAAATTGGCAGGAAGCGAGACCCAGATATGTGCATCTTCATCTTCATGGCGAGTAAACGAGATCTCCATTCGCGCCTCGGGGCAGAGGTCGCAGATGAAGTGGCTAAAAGCAGTAACCGCCGCGTCGAGCCGGTTGCGGTAGTCGCCGATTGTCTGAGCGTTCTGTTCCATGGAAACCTATTTAATAATAGCAATTAAAAGTTCTTGTGCCCAGAGGACGGCCTGTGTCGCCTGCCGCTTGCTCACTCCTTTTGGCCGATAATCAGCATCCAATCGAAGCTGAAGTCCTCGGTTAAAATGTTGCGCGAAAATAGCTGGATAAATTTTCCGCCGCCGGATCAGCTCGTTGGCGAAGGAAGCTTGGAGCGCGGGATGACTCCATTCCGAGCGACCTAGTCCCACGTCGGCCAAAGCAACCTGCGCTACCCAAAACATGGCGTAATATGCCCTGCTTGTAGCGGATTGGTACAGGCTTCGCTCTAAACATATCTGCGCAGCGTCCAGAGCTTCCCTTGCACGGTCTAATGACATAGCGCACTTTTATGCCTGCTTGCATATCCTGGTCAAGAGATCCCGATCGTTCCACTTTTTCATTGTTGAAAACTTGGAGTGGAAAAGCAGCGAAAAAGGGGACAGGCTACTTTTTTACCGCGCGATTTCGTGGAAGAGTAATGGTAATCACCATAGATAAAAGTAGCCGGTTCCCATTTCCGTTTCGATTGCTCAATCCAGGACGTTCGTTTGGTGTTCTTAGCTGCCGGCGATGCCGAGGTGATCTTGAAACATCACAGCTTCACGGGCTAGAAAGGCTACAGGGGCAGTAGGCGTAAGCTTAAAGACGGGAGCGCAATTAATGAACAGAAGAACCGCCATCCGGCGACTGGCAACGTTTTTTCTGCTTACTGCTTCTCGTGCCAAGGCCCAGCAGCCGGGAAAAATTCCCCGGATTGGGTAATTAGGTGCTTCCTCCGCTGCCGCTGCCTCGGTCCGCGTCGAAGCATTCCGCCAGGGGCTGCGCGAGCTTGGCTACGTGGAGGGAAAAAACATTGTCATTGAGTATCGATACGCGGAGGGAAAATTCGATCGCCTGCCCGCGCTCGCGGCCGAGCTAGTGCGCCTCAAGGTAGACGTCATCGTCACGGGTGGTTCGGCACCAACCCGTGCCGCCAAGGAAGCGACTGTTACCATTGCCATTGTAATGTCGAGCGACAGCGATCCCGTTGGCAACGGTTTCGTCGCAAGCCTTGCGCGACCTGGTGGAAACATCACGGGATTGTCCACGCTTGCCCCGGAGCTGAGCGGAAAGCGACTGGAGCTTTTGAAGGAGGCCGTTCCCAAGCTCTCCCGCGTGGCCGTCTTCGGGACATCAACCCAGCCGGGCAACGCACAGTTGTTAAAAGAAGTGGATCTCGCCGCGGGAGCCTACAGAGTGAAGCTTCAGTACCTAGACGTCCTAAGTCCCAAGGATATTGAGACCGCATTCCGAGAGGCGAGCAAGGGGCGTACTGGCGCAGTCCTCGTGCTGCAGACCCCGCTCTTCAATGCTCATCGAACACAGGTTGTCGAACTTGCGGCAAAGCGCCGGCTTCCGGCGATATATTACGCGACAGAGTGGGTGGAGGACGGAGGGCTTATGGCCCAAACTTTACCGATTCGTTTCGCCGCGCCGCTACCTATGTGGACAAGATTTTGAAAGGCAGGACGCCTGCTGACTTGCCCGTAGAGCAACCGATGAAGTTCGAGTTCATCGTCAACCTCAAAGCGGCGAAACAGATCGGTCTGACAATCCCGCCGAATGTGCTGGTAAGAGCGGATCGGGTGCTCAGGTAAGACGGCAGCAAAATTATGCGAGTGGTCTCAGTTGCGCTTCGGTATCCGGATCGAGATAAGAGTCTGTTGGCTCCTTTTTCACTTCCAAGTTGAACGGTCATGGCCTCTAATATTTGACCAATCTCTTAGAACCAAGTAAGTTTACACATGGGACGTCAAGCCGAAAAGAGCAATAAGATGAGCAAGAATCTAACGGCGTATTTGCGACTGAATAAAGCTCGGTATAAAGACCAATACGTTGTCCTAGTGGATGGAAAGCTAGTCGCCAAAGGGAAAGCCATAGAGAAACTCTTGAAAAATGTCCGGAAATCCTACCCGCGCAAAGTGCCCTTCGTGGCGAAGGTGCCGGGGGATGAGGTGCTGGTTTTGTGACGCGCTTTCGTTACCGCCCCGAGCGTTCTCACCTCGGCACAGTATACCGACCTGTCGCGACCGTCATCGTAAAATATAAAAAGATCGTCATTGAGCTACCGCTGTACATTGACTCGGCTCGGGGGCGGATATCTCGAGATCGCTTGATTTCCGAAAGAGCCGACCCGGTCGCGCAATTCGAGGGCAGAGGATGGAAAATAGCGGATCGAAAAATGCCATCCTCGATCATCAATCCTCGATCCTCGATCCTCGATCCTCGACCCCTTCTTTTCAATCTCCCGCCACCATCATCTTTGAAATCTTCACTGTCGGCGCGACGATGCGGCCGCGCATTTCGAGATCGTTGCCGACCATTTCGATGTTTTGCAACATTTCTTTCAAATTGCCGGCGACGGTAATCTCTTCGACGGGATAGGTGAGCTCGCCGTTTTCGATCCACAAGCCAGCGGCGCCGCGCGAATAGTCGCCGGTCACCATGTTGACGCCGAAGCCGATCATTTCCGTGACGAAAAATCCGTTTTTCACCGAACCGATAATTTGTTCGGGCGAGTCCTTGCCGGGAGCGAGATAAAAATTCGCCGGTGACACGCCGGGCGGCTCCCCTACCGAACGCGACGCGTTTCCGGTGGAAGCCATGCCGAGTTTCTTGCCGCTGTAAGTGTCGAGCAGGTAGGTTTTAAGCTCGCCCTTTTCGACGACGGTTTTCTTCCGGATCGGTAATCCTTCGGCGTCGAAGGGCCGCGATCCGAGCGCGCCCGGGATGGTGCCGTCGTCGATGACGTTGAGCAGTTCCGAGCCGATCTTGGTGTTTAGTTTTCCCGCCAAGAACGACGCGCCTTTGTAAAGCGAGTAACCGTTGATCGCGGCGGCCAAGTTGCGCAGCAGCGAGGCGGCCATCTCGGGATCGAAGACGATCGGCACCTCGCAAGTTTTCACTTTCCGTCCGCCGAGCCGTCGCAATACGCGTTGCGCGGCTTTCTCGCCGACATGCTTTGATGATTCCAACCTTGCGAACTTACGACTAGATGAAAACCAATAATCCCGTTGCATCGCGCCATCATGTTTCGCCACCGGCGACACCGAGTGGCCAAAAGTCGAGCCGGAGTATTCGCCGCCGAAGCCGTGACTGCTGACGTAGATGACTCGGCCATATTGGTTGGAAAACTCAGCGCCTTCCGAGTTGGTGATGCGCGAGTCGAATGCGAGCGCGCTTTTCTCGGTATCAAGGGCGATCTGGGTTTTTTCGTCAACTGTTACGCCACGCGCCGAGTCGTCAAGCAGATCGAGATCAGGTAGAGCGCACGCCAACATTTCAGCTGCCGGCAGGCCGCCGTGCGGATCTTGCGCCGTGACGCGCGCCATCTTGACCGTGTCGTCGACTAACTTTTCGATAGATTTTTGCGAAATGTCCGAAGTCGACGCCGAAGCCGAGCTGTTGCCGAGAAACAATCGCAACCCCAGCCGCTTCTCGCCAGCCTGGCTGATCTTCTCCACTTCACCCATGCGCACGGTGACGGCAAACGACTCGCTCTCCACCATCACCGCATCGCCCGACGAAGCGCCCTTCTCTTTGGCGATCTCAAGCAACTCACGACCCAGCTCTTGGCTTAATTCACAGCGTTCCATGTTCTCTCGTTTCTTCGTTCAAGCCGTTCCAATCGTTCAAGCCGTTCAACCCCCTCCTTCGTCCTCCCCCGCGACGCGGGGGAGGAAAGAGGTGAGAGCTTGAGCGATTTGAACGCGTTGAACGTCTTGAACTCTATTTAATCACGCCGCCGTTCCGCCCACCGTCAGGCCGTCAATTTTGATCGACGGCAAGCCGACACCCACCGGCACCGATTGGCCGTCCTTGCCGCAGGTACCGACGCCTTCGTCGAGCTTGAGATCGTTACCGACCATCGACACGCGGGTTAATACGTCCGGCCCGTTGCCGATCAAGGTCGCGCCTTTGACTGGCTTGGTCACTTGACCGTCTTCGATCAAGTAAGCCTCACTGGCCGAGAAAACGAACTTGCCGCTGGTGATGTCGACCTGGCCGCCACCGAAGGAAACCGCGTACAGCCCTTTTTTAACCGAGCGGAGAATATCCTCCGGCGCCGATTCACCCGCGAGCATGAAAGTATTGGTCATGCGCGGCATGGGAATATGCGCGTAGCTTTCGCGCCGGCCGTTGCCGGTGAGCGGCATCTTCATCAAGCCGGCATTGAGCTTGTCTTGCAGATAGCCTTTGAGAATGCCGTTCTCGATCAGCACCGTTCGGCCAGTCGGCGTGCCTTCGTCGTCGACGTTGATCGAGCCGCGACGCGACGGGATAGTGCCATCGTCGACCACCGTGCAAAGCTCCGAAGCGACTTTCTGTCCAATGCGATCGGAAAAAGCGGAAGTCTTCTTGCGATTAAAATCCCCTTCCAAGCCGTGCCCGATCGCTTCGTGGAGGAGAATCCCCGGCCAGCCCGGACCGAGGACCACGTCCGTGGTGCCGGCGGGCGCGTCAATTGCGCTTAAATTCAAAACCGCCTGGCGCACCGCCTCGCGGGCGTAGCGTTCGTAGTCTTTGTTGTCGACGAAGAAACCGAACTCGACCCGGCCACCGCCGCCGAAACTGCCGATCTGCCGGTTGCCGTTTTCTTCGACAATGCAGGTGACATTCAGCCGCGTGAGCGGCTGGATATCGCCGACGACCATGCCCTGGGAATTTGCCACCAGCACGACTTTGTACTCGGCGCCGATGGAGGCGAATACGTTTTTAATGCGCGGGTCGAGGGCGCGAGTGTATTTATCGATCTCGTAGAGCAGCGCCACTTTCTTTTCCAGCGCCACGTCGTTCACCGGTGTCTTGACCGGATAGAGATCATGGGCCGCACCGGGCGGCTGACCGACCGAGGCCGGAACTTGTGACGATCTATTCTGCGCAATATACCGCGCCGTGCGCGCGGCGAGCTCCAGATTTTCGATGGTGATATCGTCAGTGTAGGCGTAACCGGTCTTGGTTTCGGCGAGCACGCGCACGCCGACTCCGTTGGCGGTCGACTGCGAGCAGTTTTTGACCAGACCTTCTTCTAGACTCACGCCCTCATTGCGGCGATATTCGAAGAACAGGTCGGCATAATCCGCCTTCTTGCCCAAAGCGGCGTCGAGGACCTTGTCGAAGTCGGCCGTTCGAATGCCGAAGTTGTCAGTGAAAAATGCAGCCGGCAGATTATCTTGTGCCATAGCGCCCCCCTGATTGACTTGTATCACATCCCGGCAAATCGATTAAGCGGAGTTGCCGATTTCTGTTTTTGATTCTTCAGGCCTTGCTGTGGATAATGTATCACGTTCCGTTTGTTATGTTTACCACGACGGATCAGCCTTGGGCTGATCCGTCGTGGTAAAAACATTTTCACAGTAAACCCGCAAGAAGCCTATGTTTTTACATCGGCCAAATTCGGCCTATCTTTCCGATTTCACTGTTGATCGTTCGACACTCTTGGGCTAACATTCAGCTACAAATTTTTGCGGAGTGGAGAGAGATATATGGCCCAAAAAATAGTTCACATCGTCGGCACCGGCACGATCGGCGAGCCTTTGATTGGCATTCTCTCCACGTTTAAGGAGCAATTTGGCATCGACGAAGTGACCTTCCACAAGCGCACACCGCTGCTGACCGATCGTTCGAAAGTCTTGGTATCGTGCAGCAAGGGCGCCAAACTCGCGGTCGACAAGGAGCGCTGGCAGAAATTTGTCGACATGGACATGACGCCGAGCTTGGAAGCCGAAGAGGCGATCGAGCGCGCCAGCGTCGTCATCGACTGCACGCCGGTCGGCAATCAGAATAAAGAAAAGATTTACAACAGGTACGCCGGCAACGGCCGCGGCTTTATCGCTCAGGGCAGTGAAGA
>CAYZJE010000411.1:0-7640 GCA_964478485.1 uncultured Syntrophobacter sp.
CACGAGCCAATGGTGGTAGTAGGTTTCCCCGGTGTCGGGATCACCGGCCGCCTGCGCCTTCTTGATCTCCTCGCCAAGCATCGCGGACCACTCGGGCCAGGCGAACAGCCCTTTCTCGTGCAGCGCCAGCGCCAAGGCAAACGCATGAGCTTCCCAGGGCGCGCGGAAGACCGGGCCGCTTGCGTCGCGCGGAATGCCCGCAACGGCCTCCGCCGCGCGCCGGGCAGCTTCAGGTTCAATCAACGTTTCAGACATGTTCAAGATAAGGCTCAAACGCTTCGATGGAGACTTTTAACTTCGGGTCCGTGTCCGCGCCCCAAAGCTCTTGGGCATCGAAGCGCACGGTATAAAGCCACTGCGGATCCTCGCCTCTGCCGGCAGCCGCGGAGTCGGGAAAGATATGCGCGCCATGCAGGCGCTCGACCACACCCACATGTCCGCGCGCATAGCGTGGCAAACGTGTATGCGTGGTTGGATGAATGTTTTTCGTGCGCACGCGGTCACCAACTTTGAACCGAGCCGACGCCGGCGCCGGCCGTCCATAGGAGCCGCGCCGCGTAACAGTTTCAACATCGGCCAGTGTGAACCGGCCGCGCTTCATGCTTTTAGCGGGGCGCAGGGCGCGTCCGGCTGCGACTTCGTCGGCGTCGATGAGGCCGCGCTCGATGAGTAAGCTTTGATTGCGTAGAAACCATTTCTCGTAATAGGGGCGCGTTAAATACATCGACGGCGCCATCAATTCGATGGCGTACCGGCTGGTGTCGATGGTCCAGGCGCGGAAGACGCCAATGGCCCGGCTCATCGCTAGCACGCGCCCTTCCCAGCGATGATGAAAAACCGGCTCGTTGGGCTCGGGCTCGACCTTGCCAAACCCATCCATGCCGCCCATATCGTGGACGCCGTCCATTAGGCCACCTCGCTGGGCTTTTTCGGCAGGCCCGTGCCGACCATGCTATCGCGCGTGATCAATGCGGCAAGCTGCGCTTCGCTCCAACCATCGGTTCCGCCTGGACGCATCGGCACGACCAAGTAGCGGGTCTCGGCCGTCGAATCCCATACCCGGATCTCCGTCTCGGCCAGCAGCGCGACACCGAAATCCGCCAGCACCGCGCGGGGCTCTTTGACGACGCGCGAGCGGTAAGCGAATGACTTGTACCAGGTCGGCGGCAGCCCGAGCACATCGGTTGGATAACAGGAGCACAGCGTGCAGACGATCATGTTGTGCACCTGCGGCGTGTTCTCGACGGCGATCAGGTGTTCGCCCACGCGTCCCACTTCCTGGGCAATCGTAGCGATCGCCTTGCTGGCGTCTTCGAGGAGCGCTTGGCGAAATTCAGGATCGCTCCACGCCTTGGCGATTACCTGAGCGCCGATATGCGGGCCGATCTTGGTTTCATAAAGCTCGACGATGCGATCGAGCGCGGCGGTTTCGATGTAACCCTTCTCGGTTAGAATGGTTTCAAGCGCCCGCACGCGCAGATCCATCTCGGTGAGTGTGGAGCCTTCTTCGTGATCGTGATCATGTTCAGCCATGGGAGAAATATAACCAAGATAGACAGCCGTGTGCAATCGGAATTTGCCCTCACCCCTGCCCTCTCCCATCGGAATGGGCGAGGGTGTAGGAATCATCCGAACTCCCTCGCCCGCGTCAGCGGGAGAGGGCTGGGGTGAGGGCGACCTGTGGGATCATGAACCAATCACCAACCTCAGTGAAAAACACTCCCGCCATCCACGACGATCGACTGCCCGGTCATGAAATCGCTGTCGGAGGAACAGAGAAACACCAGCGTGCCCATCAAGTCATCCGGCGTCTGCAAGCGTTTGATCGAACGCTCTTTGAGTTGCAGCTCGGTCAACGCCTTCGGAGCATTCTGACCTTCGTGTTCGACCAAACCTGGCGCGATGGCGTTCACGCAGATGCCGAATTCGCCAACTTCGCGCGCGAGCGAGCGGGTCATGCCGATCAGCGCCGCTTTCGACGCGACATAGTGGAGAAAATTCGGCGTGCCCCAGTAGGCTGTCGAAGACGAGATGTTGATGATCTTGCCGCTCTTTTGCTCTTTCATCTGCGGAAAGACCGCCTTGGCGCAAAGAAACGGCCCCTTGATGTTGACCGTTGAAACTTTGTCCCACTCTTCGCCACTGATTTCGTAGAACGGATGGCGCTGGATGTTGATGAAGATCGCCGCATTGTTGACGAGAATATCGATGCGGCCGAATGCTTTCACCGTTTCGGCCGCCATCCGGTTGGTGTCATCTTCATTCGATACATCAATCTTGAGCGCCAGCGCCTTGCCGCCTTTCGAGCGAATCTCGCTCGCGACCGACTCGCTGTCGAGAATATCCGCAATGACCACCGCGGCGCCTTCCTCGGCCAACCGCCGGCAATAGGCCGCGCCAATATGGCGCGCGCCACCGGTGACGATAGCGACTCGCCCCGCCAACCTCATAGCCACCCCCCGGAGTGATGGAGTGTTGGAGTACTGGAGTATTGGGGTCCGGACCCATCACTCCACCACTCCATTACTCCAGTACTCCAATTCATCTTCATATCATTCCCCGGAGATGTTCGCGGAAGTCGACTGGATTCCACCAGGTTTTTAATCCCAACGATTCTGCGATGACGCGTGCCGCGTTGTAGCCCGGCGCGCCGGTGATATTCCCGCCGGGATGGCAGGACGAACCGCACATGAAGAGTCCGTCGATGGGTGTCTTGTATTGCCCCCAACCAGGGAAAGGCCGGTTCTCCAACGCTTGATCGCCGGAGTATTCGCCGACCATCCAATCGCCGTAGTACATGTTGCGATCGTGGCGCTCGATGTCGAGCGGCGTAGTCGAGTCGGTGGAAAGAATGTTGTTCTCGTCGAGATTTGGCGCGAACTTCTGCCAGACCGCCAGTTGCTTTTTGAACCAGTCGTCGCGCGCTTTGTCCCAATTCAGCGGATTACCCCAAAGATTGTAGGTCATCAACTGCCACATGAACGCCGTCGCTTTGCCCGGCGGCGCTTGCGTCGGATCGTGAAACGACGGCGTCGCGCCGTTCATGAACGGCTTGCGCGGCAATTGTCCAGTGCGGCAATCCTCGAACAGATTCTGCAAGTCTTCATAATCTTCCAAGCCGACGATATGCATGAACGCCGCGGCGACCTCGGGATGCTTTTCTTCGGTGATGTACTTAGGCCGTTCGTTAAGCGCCAGGTTGGTCGCGAAGATCGGCGTCGTCTTCGAAAAGCGGAAACCTTCGGCGAGATTGGCGAACTTCGCATCCAAGTTCTCCCGGCCTACCAGCTTGATGAAAGTCTCCACCGGATTGACGTTGGACGCGATGAACTTGCGCGCCTTGATCACCGTGCCGTCCTCCAGCACCACCGCCGTCGCCTGACCTTTTTCCACCAGAATCCGCTCAACGCCGTTGGCTTCGATATAGTCGACGTGATTGTGCGACATCATATGCGCCAGATTGTCGCCCAACGCGTGGGACGTGCCGCGGCAGAGCTGCGGGTTGACGCCCCAGGCAATCATCGCGGGAATCAGATAACCCGTTTTCGGCGCGTCGAGTTCATATCCTCGCATCACGCCAAGGAAACCAATAAATGCCCGCACCCGCGGATGCTCGAAGTGCCGCAGAACAAACTCTTCCGGCGTCGTATTGAAATATTTCAGATACTCTCGTCCCTCAACGGTTTTCTCCAGGAGCGGCTTCTTTTCTTCAAAGGGCAGCGGCACGGCATAGGTTTCAGTGAAAACAAGTTTTTGCACTACCGGCTGCCAGCGCGTCCAGATATCGATGAACGACGCCGCGTCTTTCTTCGAAAAACGCTCGATGGTTTCAACGGTCTTCTTCACGTCGGCGAACCAACCCAAGTAAGTCTTATCGAGAAAGTGATGCACCACGCCGGGGTCGGGCCGATAGTAGTGAATACCGAAATTCTCCAGCTCCAAGTCCTTGTACCACGGCAGCGTCATCAAGCCGCGGTGAAACACGGAGTGAATGTTATGCCAGAAGCCGGGATAGTTGCGGTCCTCGTGCGAATCGAGGCCGCCGCCGACTTCCATGTTCTTCTCGACCACCATGATCTTCTGACCGCACTTGGCCAGATATCCGGCGCAGATCATGCCATTGTGACCGGCGCCAATAATAACGCCGTCGTATTCTAGGATTTTTGCCATAACCTCCGTTCCGATACGGTTTGAACGATTTGAACTTATTGAACGGCTTGAACGACGGCGTGGTTCAAATCGTTCCAAACGTTCAAGCCGTTCAAATCGTTCGCACCCCTATAGCCCAAGATCCTGCTTGATCACCCGCCAGGCGTTATACCCGGAACCCGCAATCACCGCATCGGCCGGATGCATCGCCACGCCCACTTGATAGAGCCCCGCGATCGGCGTGCGGTAGTCCGATATCTGCTCAATGGGCCGCTGTTCGCCCATTTGCGTCGGAATCTTGCGCGCCACCCACACAGAGCCGCGCCGCATGTTGGGCCAGCGGCCCGACATGTAGAACGGATCCATCGCGACTTTCATTTCGATATTCTCGTCGGTGAGATTGGTCGCGTAGCGCCGCCAGATTTTCAAGACGGCGTCCATGAAACTGTTCTTAAACTTCACCCAGTCCTCAGCTTGTTTCCCCTTCAACTGAAATGGCACCGGCATGAAGACGGACGCGGCGTGTTTTCCTCTAGGCGCTTGCAGCGGGTCAAACGCAGTCGGACAGATCGCATGCAGACAAATCTGCTCGGGAAACTCGCCGGCGCGTATTTCGCGCCACATCTGATCGATATCCGCGGGCTTCTCCGGCCCGAAGTTCACGTTCATTGCCTGGCCTACGGCCGGATCCTGCGCCTCGTGCAACGCGTAGCGCACCGGCGCCTTCAAAGCGACATGGACTTGAAAGTAAGAAGACTCGTCGACTTGAATGTCTTTCACCCGTTCAATAAACGTCCGCGGCAGATGATCCTCGCCAACCATATCGACAAAAGTGGAATAGGGATCACAATTGGAAACCACAGCTAAGCGGGCTTGCCACTCGCGGCCGTCGCGCAAACGCACACCCACCGCGCGGCCGTCGTCATTGACCAGTATTTTATCAACATGATGCACAGCGCGGATCTGCCCGCCGTTATACACGTAAGCGCGCTGCAAGACCTGCGCGATCGAATGCGATCCGCCGCGCGCCAGCTCCGGCTTTTCGTCGCCGGCGATGAGCTTCAAAACTTCGATGCCCGCGCCCGCGTAGTCAACACCAACGCCGCGCGGGATAGCCATTTGCGAAAGCACCAGGGTCTTCACCGCATCGTTTTCGAATAGCTCATCGACGACTTGGCGCGGCGTCATCTGCCAAAGCCGTTTGAATTCTTTGCCTGCCAGCTCGGCGTCGAGCTTTTGGAGCATCGCCGCGCCACTCTGCGGCGCTTGGTAGTAGTAAGGAATCAGATAGTTGCGGATCAGTTGGTTATAGCGATGGTGAGTCTCGCGCCAAGCCTCGCCGTCTTTAGTCGAAAAGGCTTGAATCGACGCCACCGTGGCCGCGAGCGATTGGTGATGCGACACCGAGCGGCCATCCGCCAGCAGCAGCGAACTGACCACCGGCGGCGAAACGAACTCGGCGTGATGACCGTCGTCCCAGTTGAGCTCTCGCCAGGGCGGCGAGACTTCGCGGTTGTCTTGAAAATAAGCGAGCGTGTTATGCCAATAGCCGGGCCGCGTGATCTCTTCGCTGGCGAGCCTCCCTCCATTCTCAAGCCGGCTTTCGCAAATCACCGTCTTCAACCCGGCTTTGCCGAGATAGGTGCCGAGGGCAAAATTATTTTGCCCCGCGCCGATAAGAATTACGTCCCACTCACCGTCGACCACGAATCTCTCCACCGTCTTTTCCTAATACGATTTGAACGACTTGAACGTTTTGAACGGTTTGAACGTATGCTCAGTCAGTTTTGCAAGAAAATCTTCTTGTACTCCGCCATTTTCTCCGCGTACGCCTTTTTATCCATGTCGATCATCTCGACCAGTTCGATCTTATCGGCATCCGGGATCGGCGGATAAATGCCTTTGCGCGTGACAAATTCACCGATACCGGCCATGATCTTTAGTCCCTCTTCACCGATGAAATAATCGATAAATGCTTTCCCTGCGTTAGGATGGACGGGCTTCGCCGCCAGGGCAACCGCTTGGCCATCGCCCATGAACTTACCTAACCTGACGTAATCGATGGGCACGCCCTTCTGGCCGTAGAAGACGACGTTTTTGAGAAACCCGATACCGATCGGCGTCTCGCCGGTCGTGACGCGCTCGCCGGCCGGGGTCAAGGAATCGACCAACAACGGTTTGGTCGCGGCCAAGTCGCGGATGAATTTGTCGGCGCGTTCTTTGCTGCCCATGACTTTGTGCAAGCTCGCCAACCACTGCGCCGTGGTTGTGTGCAGGCTCGCGTCGGGCATGACGAGTTTGCCGCGGTATTGTGGCTTGAGCAAATCGTCCAGTGACTTCGGCGCGTCCGCCGGCTTGATGATTCCCGAGTGATAAATGATTCCGATCACCGCGTTACGATACTGCGGTCCCAGGTTCGGGTGCATGACTTCCTTGGCAAAGAATTTGGCGGAAGGCGAATCATACTTGGACAACCCTCCCTCGTTGAACATGAACTCCATCGGCGGCGTGGTCGTCAAGACAACGTCGTAGAGCGGCTTTCCTGTGCGCGTTTCACCGAGCACGCGGTCCAACACTTTGGTCGATGCCGCGCGCCAGTACTCGATTTCGAGGCCGGTATTCTTCTTGAACGGCGCGGCGATCAAATCCATAGTGTCGTTCTCGATCGAACCATAGACGACGACCTTGCCGCCTTCCTTCTTGGCCGCTTCAATCAGCCTGGCGTCCTGCGCCAGCACCGGCATGGCAAATACAAGTAGCGAACACAACTGGACAAGAGCTGAAAATAGACGTGTCGACATCGAACGTGTTCTCCTCTGTCGGTACTACAACCTCAATATCCAAAAATCGTGTGAATGTCTATTGATTCAGGTAAACCCCGCCTCTTGAGGCGAATTCAATTGATTGTCTCGGCGCAGTTCCTTTGCTAGTCTGAGGAAAATCATCGACTATGACTGCCCAAGAAAAACTACGAAAAATTCGCGACGAGCTGAAACAAACATTCTTGGAGCGCGCCGACTTGATCGACGGCGCCCTCGCCGCCCTCCTGTCGGCGCATCACCTGCTGATCATCGGCCCGCCAGGAACCGCCAAATCGATGCTCGCCGATGAGCTGTGCAGGCGCATCGAGGGCGCCAATTATTTCCAGTGGCTGCTCACCCGCTTCACCACTCCCGAAGAGATTTTCGGCGCGGTGAGTTTGAAGGCATTGGAGCAAGACGACTACCGCCGCGTGACCAACCGAAAACTGCCCGAAGCGCATATTGCTTTCCTGGACGAAATCTTTAAAGCCAACTCGTCGATTTTGAATTCGATCCTTACGCTGATCAATGAGCGGCTGTTTCATAATGGCAAAGAGATTGTCAAAGTGCCGCTGCTGTCACTTTTCGGCGCCAGCAACGAACTACCGGAAGAAGAAGAGTTGACCGCGCTCTATGATCGTTTTCTGGTCCGCTTCGTGGTCGGCTACATCGCCGAAGATTTCCGCTTTC
>CAYZJE010000412.1:0-1894 GCA_964478485.1 uncultured Syntrophobacter sp.
TTCATCATGTCGGCGTTGATTCTTTCGAGCGCTTCGAGCGGCGGTTGCAGAGCCGCTTGTCCAAGCTCCGAAAGCGGGATGTCGCAGAGATTTAACTCTTCGGCGAACTCTTTGCGATTCGGATTGTAAAAAATCAGCCCGGTCAAGAATTTTCCCTCGGCGATGGAGCCGTGGATCGCCTGGATCGCGGCCGCCTTGTTGGTCGGGTCGTAGCCCTTGCCGAGCTTGTGCAGAACGATCCGTGAGCCGTCGTGCATCGTCACTTCATGGTCCGTGCCCTCGTCATAGTCCGCTTCGATATTTTCATAGGGCGGGATGAAGTCGAGGTCGTGGATCGGATCGAGATGGCCTTTGACGTACTTTAAACTTTTCGTCGAGCCTTCGTGGTTGTTAAACGTCACGCAGGGGCTGATGACGTCGAGGATCGCGCTGCCTTTGTGAGCCAGCGCCCCTTGGACCAGCGGCGTGAGCTGCTTGCGATCGCCGGAAAAGCTGCGCGCGATATAGGTCGCGCCGAGCGTAATCGCCAACTCCGCCAAATCGATGGCCGGGATGTCGTTAACTTTGCCGCCCTTCATCACCGAACCGACATCGGCGGTTGCCGAGAATTGACCCTTGGTCAGGCCATAGACGCCGTTGTTCTCGATGATGTAGGTGATGTTCACATTGCGCCGCATCATGTGGCAGAAATTGCCCAAGCCGATCGCCGAGGTGTCGCCGTCGCCGGAGACGCCGATCGGCAGCAGCGTATGATTCGCCAAGTTCGCGCCGGTGGCCACCGCGGACATTCTTCCGTGCACGGCGTTAAATCCAAATGACTGGCTGAGAAAATAGGCCGGGGTTTTCGACGAGCAGCCAATGCCGCTCAGTTTGACCACCTTGCGCGGGTCGATGCTGCTTTCGTAATAGGCGCGCTGCACCGACGCGGAAATCGCGTCATGGCCACAGCCTTTGCACATGGTCGAGGGCGCGCCGTCGTAGTCTTTCTCGGTTAAATTAAGTTTATTGAGTTTTGCTTCCGCCATGTACTTGTCCGTCCTTAAGCTGTTTTCGCGGTCTGTGCCGCGTCGAAAATCTGTTTGACAACTTCTCCAGCGCTAACCGGGAGACCATTGTAGACTAAAATGCTGGTGATCTTCGCGCCTAACACTGGGTTTTCGTCCTTGATGATTGCGGCCATTTGCGCGTCGCGGTTTTGTTCGACTAAGTAAATGGTATCGTGTTCAGCAAGAAAATCATTCACTTCGCTGGTCAGCGGCAAGGCGCGAATCAACATGTGATTGGTTTTTAAGCCGCGTGCCTTCAAGCGATCACGCGCTTCACGCACCGGCTCGTAGCTGGAGCCGTAGCAAATGATGCCGGTCTTGACGCCGCGCTCCTTTTCGACAATCGGCTTCGGCACGAACTTGCGTGCGGTTTCGAATTTTTTGCGCAGCCGGTCGAGTATGTACTTATAATCGTGCTCGTCTTCGGAATATCTGGCGTCGGCGTCATGGCCGGAACCACGGGTGAAGTAAGAAGCCGTTGGGTGCGGATTACCCGGCACGGTTCGGTATGGAATGCCGTCGCCGTCTTGATCGAAGTAGCGGCGGAATTTTTTGCCGGTTTTGGTCCATTCTTCGAGGTCTTGCGCGCTCAGCCGTTTGCCCTGATCGTAGGGCTCCTGTTGCAATTTCAGTGGATCCGATGACCAAAAGTTCATGCCGAGGTCGAGGTCCATGGCGACGAACACCGGAGTCTGGAAGCGGTCGGCATAGTTGAAGCTCTGGCGCGCGATATCGAAACAAGAGTTCATGTCGTGGGGTATTAAAATGATGTGGCGGGTATCGCCGTGAGAGGCGTTGTACATGAGCGAGATGTCGGCCTGCTGGGTTCGGGTCGGCAAACCGGTCGA
>CAYZJE010000413.1:0-17041 GCA_964478485.1 uncultured Syntrophobacter sp.
AGATCCCAATAGTAGGAAAAATAGCAGCCCACCACGCTGACGAAGAAACCCACCAGCCAACCGACGCACAGGCTTTTGCCGACTTTGACCACGCCCTTGTCGGTCCGCTCGACGAGTAACATTGCGCACACCGCCGGCACAACCAGATAGGAGAAGACCAGTAACACTCCCGCGATCCCGACGCTGGCGTTAACCACGCAACCGAAGCTGCTGTAGAAAAGGAGGTCCCAAACCCAGGGTCGGCGGCCCTGCCCCTTTTCCCACTCATTCATGTTGGAGATCTCCCACATCGGCTTGCGCCACAGCCAATGGAGAATGCCGATGAGCGCGTAGAGCAGCGCGGTCTTCACGACGGTGCCCCATTGGACAAAAAGCAGCGAGCCGACGAGAAGGTCTTTGACATGCTCCGCGCCGCCCGGTGCGCGGTCAACCACCAAGATCGCCGCGGCGGCCGACACCGCATAGACGATACCAATGAAGGCCTCCTGCGGGATGCGCGCGCGCCGCGAACGGGTGACGGAAAAAATCACCGCGCCGATCAGCGTAAAAGCCAACGACACCCAATAGGCTTCGCCACCGTGAAGTTCCATGCCAAAAAGAAATGCGCAGGCAGCGCCGAGCGCAGCGATTTGCGCCAGGGCAATGTCCACGAAGATGACGCCCCGTCGCACGACGTGAAGTCCCAGGTAGACATGGATGCCCGTGACGACAAGACTCGCGGCAAATGGCGCGGCCATTATGGCAAGAAATTCCGACATGGATGCCTTTCTTACTTTAGCGCGCCGGCCAACTTGCCAACGATGGAGTCGAACAGATCGCCGTAGCTTCGAATACTCTCTTCGCCGCCCACGGAGGAAGCAAGCGCAACCAACTTCGCGCCGGTTTTATCGGCGATCGATTTAGGCACGTTAGGGTTGGTGTAAATGCTCGCCAGCAGCGCCTTCACTTTGCGTTGTTGCATGGTTTGGACGAGCTCTTCCAAATGTCTTGGCGAGGGCGGGATGCCAGGCTTATCCTCGACGTAACCGACGACATTCAAGCCGAGCCACTTAACCAGATACTCCCATTCCTTGTGATAGGTCACCAGCTCCGCGCCACGGAGAGGCGCCATCTGTTCCTCCCAGCGCTTGCGCCGCATAGCCAGATCGGTCTCGAAGGATTTTAAATTCTGTTCGAAGAGCGCCGCATCGTCAGGCGCGACGCCTTTCAATTCCTGGACGACCCGGCGCGCCATGATGATGCCGTTTCTCGGATCGAGCCAGTAGTGAGGATTGCCGAGCGGATGAACGTCGCCCTGAGCGCGCGACACCGGTCCGGAGGTTTTTTCTAGGACGGAGATTCCTGGTGAGAGATCGACGACCACGAGGGACGGATTGCGTCCCCCTTGAATCAGTAACGGCAGCCAGCCCACTTCCAACTCCAACCCGACGTTGAAGAGCATGCGCGCCCGGTTGACCAGACGCACGAAACTCGGCTTCGCTTCAACGAAGTGCGGATCTTGATAGCCCTTGGCGATGCTTTCCACCGCCACCCGGTTGCCGCCGATGGTTTTGACGATCGCCGCGATGTCGGTCGTCGTGGTTACGATGGCGATCGGCTCCGCCGCCAGTGCGGCTGAAGTCACGAGCAAAAACCATAAAGTTGCGAGCAATTTCATGTTGCCTCCTAGTATTTATGGGCTGGATGGGCGCCGATGGTGAAGTTCATCTGCAGAAAGATTTCATTGACCGACTTGCCGCGCGTTTGCGTCGTATAACTATGCTGCAAGCGCAGGGCGGAAAACTCGCTGGGGACCAGCGCCAACAAGGTCGTCCAACGATTTTTCCGGCCGTCGTCGAGTTTGGGAACACCGAGCAGATCGTATCGGCCTTGAATCCACCAATTGCGCGCGAACTGGTACTGCAAAGACGAGTAAAGTCCGCCGCCGCGAGACCCTGGCTCTCGGTCTTGATCGCGGCTGAAATAGATATATTCGTTCTGCCAGATCAGCCCCTTTTCCGTCGCTTGCCGCAACGGCCGCCATTTCATCGTCAGATCGACGCCGATTGCCTGCGATAGACGATGGCCGGCTTCGGAGTTTCGCCCCCCGATGTAGGAGTTACCGAGCTCAAGCGTCGTTGAGTCGCTCACGTCAAAGAAATTTTTCCAGTGACCGAGGTAAGCACCGCGCGGCTTAGGATCTTCACCGGTGCGAAATAAGCTTTCATTATCGCCGGCGAGCGGTTGAAACGTCAGCTCGGAAAACCACGACGTCGGAAACAAGTAAGACAGTCCTAGACCCGGCTCATTGAGTCCTTCATCGCCGAATGCCGCTTGGTTGATCAATGGCCGATTGATGAAGGGGAATTGATGCGCGTGCAAAAGATTGTGCTTGCCGAAGTCGGCGTAAAACTTACCGAGCTTCAAGCTTGTGTCGCGCGGCAAAAGATCATAGGGAAGCCGCTCGGAGGTGACATAACCCTCTTCAAGCTCGGCGGTGCCAGCGCGATCGACCGCAAGAATAAAATTGGCCTTCCAATAGGGATCGACATCGGCGGTGAACTGGAATTCAGCTTCTTGAAAATTAAAGCCGTTTTGAAAGCCCGGACTGGTCCATTGTCTGGTTGTTGCCAGATCGGTCGAGTAACCGCCGCTGAAAAGACCGTTGACACTGATGGCGGGATTTAAGCTCGAAAGAATACCCTTAGGGGCTGACGCCGCCGGCGCCGCCCCTGCGGACGAAGTTTTTGGCTCGGCACTGTCGGCAGCCTTTTCTTTTTCCAACTGCTCGATGCGCTCGGCCATATTTTTCATGGTCGCTTGCATCTCGCCCATTTGACGTTTCAAAGCCTCGATGACGCTCTCCTGCGCAAGGCTCGCCGCCGGTGTAAGGAAAGCGGACAGATACACCCATGCCGCGATTAGAAAATAGCTCTTCATGAATAAAGTATTCATCAGTCTAGCCTCCAAAGAAAAAACTCCGCCCCTCCATCCAAGGAGGGATCGTGACAAAAGAATCTTTCGGACTGAGAATGAAACTAAAGGGAGACTAGACTCGGCGGAGCGCGGCCAGCTTTGATGGGAATCGCTTGTAAAACTAACTCGGTCTGGAAGCAGAACTCGATTAACTGATAGGTGACGGCTGGGAACCACTTTGCCGGCGGCGGCGCTAAGCCCGCTTCGGTCCGGCTACCGTGGATACAACTGCATTCCTTGGCAAGCTGTGGCGTCGTGACCGCGACGTGGAAATGGAGCGGCAGGAAGAAGATCGTCAGAAACAGGAAAACGCCGACCCAGCGCCGGCTAACGGCATTAGCAGTCGGAGGCTGGAAGGGCTGCATGGGCCTTTAGATACTCCAGCGCCCTGCCCTTGTCAATTTTTTTCCGCTGCTGGGCCAAATAGCTCCGGCGCAGCGCTGAAAGCGCCATTGGTGAATCTAGGCTAAATCGGTACAATACTGGCAGATCGGGCGCCGTTGGGCGCCTGCAAGCTAAATTCCATTTAACCCCGCCTCTTGAGGCGGGCACAATTAATTGGGGTTTCCAAAGGGGGCGAGCATCCCCTTTGGTTGCGAGTGGGGTTCAAACCCTGCTCGCGAAATAAATTGATTGAATGCGGCAGTAAACCTCCTGATGGGCGGCGCGTCTAACCGTTCAGTTTGAAAGCAAATTTACCAGGAGGATCTAAAAATGACCTATCGTAAAACAGTCCTTACCACCGGTTTATTGGCCGCGTCTCTGATGGTCACGGGTTCGCCAGTGCTGGCTACGGAGGGTAGAATCAGCAGAGCGGAAAGCGCGGAACTGCATCACGACCGCAGAGAGCTGCACGGCGACCGGCGCGAAATCCGCCAGGACCGCAGAGAAATTCACGGCGATCGCAAGGAGCTGCGCTCGGATCGTCAAGAACTGATCCGCGACAAGCAGGAGCTCCGGCGCGATCTGAAAAATGGCGCGAGCAAAGCTGAAATCGCCCAGGACTTTAAGGAGATTCGCGGGGATCGCAGAGAGATCGCTCAGGATAGAGCCGAGCTTGCGAAGGACATAAAGGAACTAAAAGGCGATCGGCGCGAATTTCGCGGGGATCGCAGAGAATATCGCCACGACTGGAAAAACTCACTGAAGAATTGAGCAGGAAAGAACATGGCTTGCCTCCCGGCGGCGGAAGGTGTCGAAGCTTTCCGCCGCCCCTTTCTTAGTCCTTCAGGCGTAAGCGAAATAAACAAAGGCAGGGAGAGCCTATTGTCGAACTCTGGGGATGAGGAGTTGGTGGCGCTGGCCCAGCGGGGCGACCGCCGGGCTTTTGAAGAGCTCATCGAGCGCCATCGCCAGAAGGCCTATCACATCGCCTTCGGCTTCGCTCGTGATCGAGAGGAAGCCAAGGACCTTTCCCAAGAGGCATTTTTGAAGGCATTCGCTTATCTAAAAAAATTCGACGGGCGGTCGAGCTTTTACACTTGGTTTTACCGCATCGTCGTCAACGTTTGCCTCGACTACAAGCGGCGCGCTAAGCGCACCCGGGCGGGTGAATTCGACGAAACCGATGAAAGCCAGATGGAGCCGTCACATCAACCGGCCAGACCCTTGCCCCTCGACCAGCAGGTGCTCGCCGGGCAGATTTCGCTGAAAGTCGATGCCGCATTGCAAACCCTGCCGGCCAAGCAGCGCACCGCTTTCATCTTGAAGAATCACCAGGGGCTATCGATCAAAGAGATCGCTGAAACGATGGAAACCGCCGAAGGCACGGTCAAGGTGCACTTGCACCGCGCCGTCACTGCGCTCCGGCTTAGCTTGGCGGAGTTCGCCTAGGAGGATTTATGGCGCCTCAAGCACATCAAGCGCACACCAGCGCATGCGAAACCTACGAAGAGGACCTGGTGTTGCTACACTACGGCGATCTTGGCGGCGCTGAGCGGCATAAACTTGAGAGCCATCTCGCCAGCTGTGCCGGATGCGCGGGTTACCTCAAGGAACTTGCCACGCTGTTGCCGCTCACCGTCAAGAGCGACGAACCGCCACCAGAGTTTTGGCAGAATTACCACCGGGAGTTGCGCGCCAAGCTCGACGACGTAGCGGCGAAAAAAGCCTGGTGGCGGAACTTGGCGACGATCTTTCGACCCAGTTACGTTCCAGCCTTCGCCACCGCGGCCGTTGTCGTGTTGGTACTGACCTTTACCTTGGGCAAAACCGTTTGGAATGCCAAAGGCAATTCGCAAGACGACGAAATGGCGGAAGCGCTGCCGGTTGCGGAAAATTTGGATTTCTTCAGCGCCATGGACATTTTGGATGATTTGGAACTGCTCGAATGGATCGGCAGCCAAAGCAACAACGCCGCATAGCAAATTGCGGAAAGAAGGCAAAGAATGCTTCGACACGCTCAGCATGAACGGAAGTTTGGCAGTGTTTTTAATTTTTTCTCCGTTCGTCCTGACCCCTCGACAGGCTCGGGACTAAAGGCTGTCGAGAGGGCCTGCCCTGAGGCCCCTCGAAGGGTCGAAGGACTCCGAGGGAGTTTTTCAACAACCAGGGAGATACATGGACGCGTGAAATGTGGCAACTGGTTCGCTCTAGTTCTGCTGCTCGCTGCCGCCTCGCTTGGCTTAGGCGCCACCAAGGAGCAAGCGCTGCCCGACAAAGAGCTGTTGAAGATGATGGAGTTCTTGCGCGAAATGGAGATGATCAAGCAGATGGAAATGCTGCGGGACATGCAACTGGTTGAAACCATCGGCGCTCAGGCAAGGCAAAGCGCGCCGCGCGGAGCCGCGCCAGCCAAGAAGGAGACTGCGAAGTGAAACTACTGAGAAAACTAGCAACCACGCTCGGAGTTTTGAGCTGGCTGGTCGCCGTGCCAGCGTGGAGCCAAACCGCGCCTCATGGCATGATGCTGGCGCAGAGCGAACAGGAAAGTTTGCAGCGCTGGCAGAAAATGTCGCCGATGGAAAAACAGGAAATGCGCGAGCGTTTCCAGCGCTGGAAAAATTTGCCGCCGGGCGATAAAGAGGAACTGCAAAAGAATTTCGAGAACTGGCGTAGGCTGCAGCCGGACGAAAAAGCGGCGGCACGGAAGAATTTCGAGCGCTGGCAGAAGATGCCGCCGGAGCAACGCGAACGCTTACAAGAACGCTGGCAAGAATATCGCAAAATGGCGCCGGAGCGGCGCGAAGAAATCAAGCGCCGGTTGCAGACACTGCGTGAGATGCCGCCAGAGAAACGCCAGGAGCTGCGCCAAAAGCTCCAAGAACGGCGCGAGCGCCTGTCACCCGAAGAGAAGGCCGAGATGCGCGAGAAAATGCGCCAACGCATCGAACATCTATCGCCCCAACAGAAACAAGAAATGCGCGAAAAATTTCGCGAGCTAAAACAGCGCGGCGCACTTGAAGAGAAGCGGGAATTTCGCGAAAGCTCAAGGAGAAACTTCAACGCGGCCGAGAAAAGGAATAGCCCATGAGCACGCCACTCAGCGAGGCGCAAAAAATAGTTCATTTCCTGAACCGCACCAGCTTCGGGCCGACGCGCGCCGAGGTCGAACGGGTAAATCGCCTGGGCATTCGCGCCTATCTCGACGAGCAACTGCGGCCCAATTCGCTTGTTGATCAAATAGTGGAAGACAAGCTCGCCGGACTAAAAACCATGCGCCTGAGTAGCCGCGAGCTGATCGACCTTTATCCGCCGCCGCAGGTCGCCAGACAACAGGCCGATCAGCAAGGAATGATGATGCGCCAGGAGATGCAGGCGCCGCGCATGATCATCGTCGAGCTGCAGCAGGCTCGCTTGCTCCGTTCGATCTACAGCCAGCGCCAGCTCTTCGAAGTCATGGTCGATTTTTGGAGCAACCACTTTAATATATTCTCGGCCAAGGGCGCGGACCGCTGGCTGACCACTTCCTACGATCGCGATACGATTCGTCCCCATGCCTTCGGCAAATTCCGAGACCTTCTGCGCGCCACGGCGCAAAGTCCGGCGATGCTCTTTTATCTCGATAACTGGCTGAGCGCGAGCCCCGACTCTCCCGGTGCAAGGTTTGGTGGGCAGAACAATCGCCGGCGCGGTCTCAACGAGAACTACGCCCGGGAGCTGATGGAACTGCACACCGTTGGCGTCGACGGCGGTTACACGCAGAAAGACGTAGTCGAAGTGGCCCGCTGTTTTACCGGCTGGACGATCCGCCAGCCGCAACAGCGCGGCGAGTTCGTGTTCGAACCGCGCATTCATGATAACGGCGAGAAGCTGGTCATGGGCACGCGTATTCCTGTCGGCGGCGGTGTCGAGGACGGCATCAAAGTGGTTGAATTGCTAGCACGCCATCCGGCCACGGCGCGTTTCATCGCTGGGAAACTCGCGCGCCGCTTTATCGCCGACAGTCCGCCCGCGTCGATCATTGATAAAGCGGCGGAGACCTTTCGCCAAAGCGACGGTGATATTGCCAGCGTGCTCAGAACGATTATCGATTCGGCGGAATTCTTCGCCCCCGAGCATTATCGAGCCAAAGTAAAAAAACCTTTGGAGTTTGTCGCCAGCGCGCTACGCGCGCTGGGCGCCGAGACCCAGGTTACCCATCAGTTATTCCGCTACGTTGGGCGCATGGGTGAGCCGCTGTTTTTAGCCCAGCCACCAACCGGCTATCCCGATGTCGCCAGCTCATGGATTAGCCCGGACATGTTGTTAACGCGCATGAACTTCGCCGCCGACCTGGTCAGCAACCGGCTTCCCGGCAGCCGGGTCGCGCCCGAAGCGCTGAGCGATAAAGAAACGTTCCTGCGTCTAGTTGCGCCCGACGGTCTGTCGGCCGCGACCCGCGCCGCCCTCGCCGAGAGCGAAGGCAGCCAGGCGATCGCAATCGCCCTGGCGGCGCCGGAATTTCAACGGAGGTAATTATGAATAGTTCACGGCGGAACTTTCTCAAATCGAGCGGCTTGGGCTTTTTTGCTCTCGGCCTGCCGCCGGCGTTTCTCGTGCGCGCCGCCGGCGCGCAGCAAAGCGGCAAAAACAAAACTCTCGTGGTGGTATTCCAGCGCGGCGCGATGGACGGGCTAAATGTCGTCATCCCTTTCAAAGACCCAGCTTACTACCGCCTGCGCCCGAGCATTGCCGTCAGCGAACCCGGCCCCGGCGCGGAGCGCGCCGACAACCGCGCCATTGATCTCGACGGTTTTTACGGATTACATCCGGCTCTGGCGCCGCTAAAAAATATTTACGATAAAGGGCACCTCGCCGTCGTTCACGCGAGCGGTTCGCCGGACAACACGCGCTCCCACTTCGACGCGCAAGATTACATGGAGATTGGCACGCCGGGGATCAAGAGCACTCCAGACGGTTGGCTCAACCGCTGTCTCGGCGAAAAGAAAAATAGCGCGGCGCCCTTCCGCGCCGTGACACTCACCGCGCAACTGCCACGCATACTCGCCGGCGCCGCTCCGGCATTGACCCTATCTTCTCTGGACGAATTTCGTCCGCGCAACGAAGCACTGGGACATGCGTTGCAAAAACTCTACGCCAATAGCTCAGACCAACTGTTTCGAACCGGCGGTGAAAATCTTTTCGCCGCGATGAGCGAGCTCAGACACATTGAATCGAAGATTCCGGCCTCGGCGGAACGTTATCCGGCCGGCCGCTTCGGCGCTGGCCTGTCGCAGATCGCCAGGCTGATCAAAGCCGATGTCGGTTTGGAAATCGCGTTTACTGAAATCGGCGGTTGGGATACCCACGCCAACCAGGGCGGCGCCACCGGCCAGTTAGCCAATCGGCTGAGAGAATTGGGTCAAGCGCTTGCGGCGTTTTATCGCGACCTCAGCGACCGCATGGACGATGTCGTGATGATAACCATGTCGGAGTTCGGCCGCACCGCGAGCGAGAATGGCAACCGCGGCACCGACCACGGCCACGCCAACGTCATGTTCGCCATGGGCGGCCGCGTGCGCGGCGGTAAAGTCCATGGCCGCTGGCCCGGCCTGGCGCCGGAAGTTTTGTTCGAAGGCCGCGATCTAGCCCTGACTACCGACTTTCGCACGGTGTGTAGCGAATTGGTCATGCGCCACTTGGGACAGAAAGATTTGACGAAAATTTTTCCCAACTTTCACCCAGCCACACCGCTAGGTTTGATCGCCTAGCACGAGAATCGATTGGCTACGGAGCGCTGCAAACTTCAGTGGAAGCGCAACCTCAGAGCCTCGCGACTAATCGGTTTCCCCTTTTGCGAACTTTGCGTACCGATCGCCCTGAGGCCCGTCGAAGGGTGCGGCCAATTCTTCGAATCCGAATCTCCCGCTCTGTGATTATTTTCAGACGGTAGAAAGCCCCGACTCCGCCATCGCGCGATCGCCTTCCTGAAAGCGATACTGCAAGTCATACAAGCGCGCGTACAAGCCGCCGCGCGCGAGCAACTCGTCGTGCGTGCCCTCTTCCCAAATCTCACCTTTGTGGATGACGAGAATCCTGTCGGCATTTTTGATCGTCGACAGCCGGTGCGCGATGATCAGCGCCGTGCGATTTTTCAGCAACTCGTCGAGCGCTTGCTGAATCGCCATTTCGGTCTGGGTGTCCACCGAGCTGGTCGCCTCGTCGAGGATGAGAATCTTCGGATCGAACGCCAGTGCGCGCGCAAAAGACAATAACTGACGCTGTCCTTGGGACAGCGTCGAGCCGCGCTCCTGCACTTCTTCGTGATAACCGTTGGGCAATTTTTCAATGAACGGCGCGATCTGCGCGCGCCGCGCCGCTTCGAGCATCTCCGATTCGCTAATGCGGCCGTCGCCCAAAGTGATATTGGCCGCCATGTCACCGGAAAAAAGAAAGACATCCTGCAAGACCAAACCCAGTTGTCGGCGCAGCTCTTGTTTGTCCCACTCGCGCACGTCGATGCCGTCAACGAGAATCGTGCCGCCCTCGACATCGTAAAAGCGGCAGAGCGCCGAAATGATCGAGGTTTTGCCACCGCCGGTGGCGCCCACCAGCGCGATCTTCTCACCAGGCCTGACGTGAAAGGAAATCCCTTTAAGCACCGGCTCGCCGGGGTTGTAGGAAAGCCAGACATTTTTGAATTCCACCGACCCGGAAAATCTTTCAGCCCGCTTTGGCTCGGTCGGATTCTTAATGGTCTCAGGGTGATCCAACAGCTGAAAGACGCGCTCCGAGGAGGCCATCGCGGCCTGCATGACGTTGTATTTCTCCGCCAGATCGCGGATCGGCTGAAACATCCGCTGAATATACTGAATGAACGCCACCAGCACGCCGGCTTCCACGGCATTGGCGAGAATCTGCCGGCCGCCGTACCAAAGCAGGAGGCCAACGGAAATCGCGCTGAACACTTCGATGACCGGAAAAAACAGCGCGTTGTAGCGGATGCTGCGCAGCAAGACATCGCGGTAGCTCAAGTTGACCTCTTCAAAGCGGCGGTACATCTTTTCTTCTTGGCCGAAGGCCTGCACCGTCGCCACGCCGGCGATGCTTTCCTGCAGGCCGGCGTTGAGCCGGCCGAGAATCATCCGGCTCTCGCGGTAAACTTCGCGGGCGCGCTGGCGGTAAAAGCGGCTGATGTAAAGAATGATCGGGAAGGCGGCGAGACAAACGAGAGCCAACTGCCAGTTGAGCCAAAACATCATCCCCGCGATACCGAAAACGATCGACAGGTCGCCCAGCAGACCGACGACACCGGTGCTAAACAGTTCGTTTAGCGTCTCGACATCGTTGATCGTGCGGGTCATTAGCCGGCCCACGGCGTTGCGGTCGAAATAGGCCAAGTCTTGCTTCTGCAAATGGGAAAAAATTTCCATGCGCAGGTCGTGCATGGCGCGCTGGCCGGTGTAAGACGTCGTGTAAGTTTGCCCGAACAGCACAATGAAACCGCACACCACCACGCCGATATAAGCCAGAGCCATGACATCGAGGCCGTGTAAGTCCCGGGTCGCGATGTAGCGGTCGATGGCGATCTTGGTGATGTAGGGGCCGAGCAACTGCGTGCCGGTCTGCAGCATGAGAAACGTAAACGCGACGGCGAGCAGCTTCCAGTACGGCCGCAAATAACGCAACACGCGCGCCATCAGCCGGGCGTCGTAAGCCTTGCCGAGAATCTCGTCTTCCGGTTGGTACGCACCGATCACGGCAGTGACTCCCCGTGGCTAAGGGTCTCGACTTCGCGCTCCAAACTTTGGCGCCGGTAAAGTTCGAAGTAAGCGCCGCGGCGCGCCAAGAGCTCGCTGTGCGTGCCCTGCTCGATGATCGCGCCGGCGCGCAGATAGACGATCATATCGGCGTCGCGCACGGTCGAGATGCGGTGGGAAATCAATAATGTGGTCCGGCCACCCATGAACTGTTTGAGCTCGCGAAGAATTTCTTCCTCGGTCTCGACATCGACGCTGGAAAAGGCGTCGTCGAGAATCAGGATCGGCGGGTTTTTGATGATCGCCCGCGCTAGCGCCGTACGCTGTTTCTGCCCGCCGGACAGACGCACGCCGCGCTCGCCGATGATCGTCTCGAATCCACCGCTAAAGGACTCAATCGCCGGCAAGAGCTGGGCAATGCGCGCCGCCTCTTCAACTTGGCCGGCTTCGCCGTTGCCAATATTATCAAGGCCGAGCAGCAAATTTTCCCTGACCGACCCGGAAAACAGAAAAATGTCCTGCGACACATAGCCGATGGCGTCCTGCAAGCGGCGCAGCGCTATTCGTTTGATATCGACGCCGTCGATAAGAATCGCGTTGTTGGCGGGCTCGTGCAGCCGCAGCAACAAGTTCACCAGCGTGCTTTTGCCCGAACCGGTTTCGCCGATGATGCCGCAGACGTTGCCGGCGGGAATAGTGAGCGCGAGGTTGTGCAACACGGGCCGCTGATCGCGGCCATAAGCAAAGGTGAGATTGCGCAATTCGATCGCCCCGGTGATGGGCCGAATTTGCTCTGACCGGCTTTCCGTCACGTAACGGGCGCCGATCGGCGTATCCAAAACTTCGCCGATGCGCGACAGCGCGGCCGTGCCGCGTTGATACTGATTGGCGGTGTAGCCGATCGCCATGAGCGGCCAGGTGAGCATCGCTAGATAGCCGTTGAAAGCGACGAACTCGCCCAGCGTCATCGTGCCGGCCAAGACCTGCCGTCCGCCGAGCCAGAGCACAATCGTCGCCGCCACCCCGGCGTGGACTTGCATGAGCGGCCAGAAAATCCCCCACAGCGTCGCCAGCCATAGGGTCCGTCGCCGGTATTCAGAACTGATCGCGCTAAAGCCGCGAATCTGGTTTTCCTCCTGGGCATAGGCCTGCACGACGCGAATGCCGGAGAAATTTTCCAGTACAAAGGCGCTCATCTCGCTCAATTGCTCTTGGGTTTGACGCGACCAACGAAAAATATGGCGGCCAAAGAAGCGCACCACGATGGGAATCAGCGGCATCGCCATCATCGACCAAAGCGTCAACCAGGGATCGATGGCGATCATCAAGGTCAAGCTGAAGAAAATCACCACCACGGCATCGACGATCGCCAGCGAGCCGAAGCCCATCAACTCACGGACCGCATGGACGTCGTTGGTCAGGCGCGACATCAAATCGCCGGTCTTGTTGTATTGAAAATAGCTGAGCGACAACTTTTGCAGATGCGAGAAGACCCGGTCGCGCAGATCCGCTTCACAGCGGCGCGAGAAGCCGTGAATATTGATGCGCCAGCAGTAGCGAAACAAGCCTTGCAGCGCGGCGGCGCCGAGGATCAGCAGCGGGTATTGTATTTGAGACCGTTCGCCGTCCTTGGCATGGAGCGCGCTATCGATGCCGCCCTTGATGAGCCAAGGCAGCGCTATGCCCGCGAGGTCGGTGGCGATCAGCGAGACAATGCCGAGAACGATCAATCGACGATAGCGGTCGACGAGAAACTTGACCCGGTCGTAGTAGCGAAGAATCTCTCTCTCCTACACAGGACAAAACTCGGACTCGGATATTTCTCTCGCCAAGCCGCAAAGACGCCAAGTTTCGAGTTTTTTTCTGAAAAACTTTGCGCCTTAGCGCCTTTGCGGGAAATTTCCGAATTCTATTTTGCGCTCTTTGCGTTCTTTGCGGCCAATCTTCTTCGGTTTCGAGGTCAATCGCGGGTCACGCCATACTCGCGATAGACATCCGCCCATTCGCCCGCCATGAGTTTTTCCATCACCGCCGGCAATGCTGTCAGCGCGACTCGCACCTGCTGCATCGTATCCCGGTCGCGAATGGTGACTTTATCGTCCGCCGCGGCTTTGTCGTCGCCCACCGTTTGCACGTCGACCGTGACGCAGAACGGCGTGCCGACTTCATCTTGGCGGCGGTAAAGCCGGCCGATCGACGCGGTATCGTCGTAGACCGAATGCCAGCGCCGGCGCAAATCGGCGCACAGTTTATGCGCGGTCTCGACAATGCGCGAATTTTTCTTGAGCAAGGGCAGCACCGCGATCTTGATCGGCGCCAGCTCGGGATGAAAATTCAACACCACGCGCTTCTCGCCTCTTACTTCCTCCTCGTGATAGGCATCGACCAGAAACGCTAGCGTGCCGCGGTCGGCGCCCGCCGACGGCTCGATGACGTAGGGAACGATTTTCTGCTTGCTCTCCTCGTCGAAGTAGTCGAGCGCCTTGCCGCTAAACTCAGCATGTTGCTTCAAATCGAAGTCGGTGCGGTTGGCGACGCCTTCTAATTCGCTCCAGCCCATCGGGAATAAATACTCAATGTCCGCGGTGCGCTTGGCGTAGTGCGCCAGCTCGTCTTTTTCATGCTCGCGTAAACGCAGATTCTCTTTGCGTATGCCGTAACTGGAATACCAGGCAAAGCGTTCGTCGAGCCATTTTTGATGCCACTCTTCGTCGGTGCCGGGCATGACGAAAAATTCAATTTCCATTTGTTCGAATTCACGGGTGCGAAAAGTAAAATTCCCCGGTGTGATCTCGTTGCGGAAGGATTTGCCGATCTGCGCGATGCCAAAGGGCAGCTTCATGCGCATGGACTGAAGCACATTGTCGAAGTTGACGAAAATCCCTTGCGCGGTTTCCGGGCGTAAATAGGTAACCGCTGCGTCTTCCTCCACCGGCCCCATGAAGGTCTTGAACATGAGATTGAATTGGCGCGGCTCGGTCAGATCGCCCTTGCCACAGGCGGGACAGAGCGTCCGCTTGGCGCGGCAATGCTTGCAAGCTTCGCCGCCCGGAATATTGAATTTATTGCCCTTGGTCGCTTCGCAGAAGTGAATCCAAATATCGTCCTCGATTTTATCCGAGCGAAAACGCTTCTTGCAGGCGCGGCAATCGACCATCGGGTCGGTGAAGTGATCCAAGTGGCCGCTCGCCTTCCAGACGCGCGGATGCATGAGAATCGACGAGTCGAGCCCCACCATGTCGGCGCGGTTTTGCACCGAGTCGCGCCACCAAACGCGCTTGACGTTGTTCTTAAGCTCGACGCCGAGCGGCCCGTAATCCCAGCAGGAACCGGTGCCGCCGTAAATCTCACTCGACTGAAATATAAACCCGCGCCGCTTACACAGCGACACGATCTTGTCCATGTCCACCATCAAAGGATCCTATCTACCGGGGAATTGAGCCAATGTAATGGATAGGGTGGTCAGAGTCAAAAAGACCGGTACAGCTTTGCACAGATTTAGGAATCTAATCACTCCGTCGGAACCCGCCATCAGTTAGGCCTAATCTCTAAAAACGCAAACTGCCAACCATCAACCACTCATCGAACTCTCACGGTTCGGTGCAAGACGCTCTTTTGGGGCCACTAAAAGGCTTATGTTTGGCGCAAAATTGTCACGCTTTGTCATCTTGACTACAATATACCTCTTATTATAAGAGTTGGTCCCTGTCATGCATGACAGAGATACTGCGTTAATCTTATGAACGGAACTGTATCTTATTCGAATTGATGATTTAGACCGGTTTAGATAACCAGTAGGACGTAGGCGGATTTTCGCGGACCACGAACATTTAAGGAGTGCCAGCTCACTTAAGGAGTGCCAGCTCACTCGAAGGGCTTGAGGTTTACGAAAGTGGAGTCAATTACGAGAAAGCTAAGGTTGCAGCGAGAATACTATTCGCTCGTCAGGCCGATAAGGTTCGCACGGAGCCTGCCACTTACGATCACTCAAGCCCTGCTCATCTCGATCCCTCTCGTTGCGTTTACGGACGCGAAAGAATTGACCCGCGGAGTCAATCCTCAGGAAATCACCGCAATGGAAGTCAACATGAAGCCGACCGTTGCGGTAACTTATCGATCGGTTGGCAAAGGCTATCGCAGCGGCGTGCGCGCGCCACTACAAATCGTCGCGCGCAATCAAGGCGAGTGGAGCGCTCTCTGGCGCCAACATGCCTCGGGCGACTCAAGTTCGCGGCCCCCACCTGCCGTAGACTTTGACAAGGAAGTTATAGTCGCGCTGTTCCTCGGCGAGAAACCTACTGGCGGCTATGACGTGCAGATTAGCCGCGCGGAACAAACAAATGATGGCTTGACGATTTATTATCGGGAAAAAAGTCCGCCACCGGGTGGCATGGTCACCCAAGCCTTAACGCAACCTTTTCACATCGTGCGAATTATTGGCGAAGTCCATTCTGAGGTGATTTTCCGGAGGGTGTCATGATCACGCGCATACGCTTTATAGTCTTTCTACTGGCGGCTCTTTTCGGGTTGAATTTTCCGTTCGCGCTTGATGCGGCGCAAGATCACTCTCCGACTTACGTACCCGATGAAGTCATCGTAAAGTACCGTGACGGTGTCGACGAATACAAAAAGGAGATTGGCCGCTTTCGCGTCGCGGGACAGCGTAAAAAGGAATTCAAAATCGTTCCTGGTCTGGAAGTGATCAAGCTCGGGCGCAACGTTTCGGTCGAAGACGCGATCACCGCATATCAAGAGGACCCAGATGTCTTGTACGCCGAACCCAACCATATTTTGCACTTGACCGCGGCGCCAAAAGTTACCGCGACGCCCAACGATCCAAGCTACGGCAGCCTGTGGGGGATGACCAAAATCAACGCGCCCGGCGCGTGGAATATCACCACCGGCAACAGTAATGTTTTTGTCGTCGTGATCGACACGGGCATCGACTATACGCACCCCGACCTGGCGGCAAACATAGGCATCGATGCCTATGGCAACCACGGCCTCAATGTGGCCTACGGCAATAATGATCCGATGGATGACCACTACCACGGCACCCATGTGGCCGGCACCATCGGCGCGGTGGGTAATAACGGCATAGGGGTGGTCGGTGTCAATTGGAACGTGAAGCTGCTGGCATGCAAGTTTTTCGACGCTGATGGCAACGCCACCACGGAAGGCGCTATCGAATGTCTGGACTATGTCTTAGACATGAAGGCGCGCGGCATAAACATCGTTGCGACCAACAATAGCTGGGGCGGCAACGAGAATTCACTGGCGTTGTACGACGCCATTAACGAGCAACGCCAGGCGGGAATTCTTTTCATCTCCGGGGCGGGCAACGGCAACGCCTTTGGCGTCGGACAAAATAACGATACGACGCCATTTTATCCCTGTAACTATTTCCTGGCTAATATTATCTGCGTCGCCGCGACCACGAACACGAGCGGCGACAGTAAAGCTGGTTTCTCAAACTATGGCCGGCGGACAGTGCATGTCGGCGCCCCCGGCCAAGGCATACTCAGCACGATGCCTGGTGGAGGATATGGGTCTCTCGACGGCACGTCCATGGCTACTCCGCATGTTACGGGTCTAGCCGCCTTGCTCCAAGCTCAAAATCTCAACAGGGATTGGCGCACGATTAAAAATCTGATCTTGAGCGGCGGAGACACCAAAACTTCCATGGCGAATACGATCACGGGAAAGCGCATCAACGCTAACATCTCGATGACTTGTTCGACCAATACGGTGCAGTCTCGCCTACAACCGGTGGCCAGCACCATTAGTGCCTCACCGGGAGTTCCGGTCTTACTCGCATCGCTGAACATCAAGTGCGCCAGTCCTAACGGCACCGTCAGCGTCTCGGTGAGTTCTGGAGTGAGCCCAATCACGCTGCTGGACGGCGGCGCCAACGGCGACCAAGCCGCCGGAGATGGAATCTATGCCGCCCTCTGGACGCCATCCGC
>CAYZJE010000414.1:0-5803 GCA_964478485.1 uncultured Syntrophobacter sp.
GCCGATGCTGTTAAATCAATTCTGATGATTTTAGCCACCGAGGGCACGCCGTTGCTGTTCAGGATGAACAGCAGGTAGTAGCCCGGCGGAGAGAGGTTTGTGCTGGAGGGGGCGACGACGTTTAATCCGCCTGTGGCCTGGAAAAAACTCAAACGGCTGAAGCGCTGGTTCATATTGAACGCATGAGTCGTCGAGGAAAGCGCGATCCAAGTTGCCTGGGTGATACTGGCGGCATCCGGCGTTTCAACAAAGAACGTTTGTCCGTAAATCACGCTGCCAGGAGCTGAGCTGATCGTAGGTCGAGCGCCATTGAATAAATATGGCGGCTCGTAAATCTCTGATTGTGGATAGCCATTTCCTCCGGTGCTCAACAGCCGTCCATCCGGTAGAAGAACGACGTTCGAGTGATATAGGCGCGGAATGGTCGCGCTAGCCATGGTTGTCCACGTCTCATTGCCGCTCGCCGGGTTCCACATCTCAGCGGCGTAAACCGCTCCATTGGGATCGTTGAACCCAGCACCGGCGGTACCTCCCGTCACTAGTACTTTGCCATCCGGCAGGACGGTGGCGTTGAGTTGGCGCCGAGCAAAGGCCATCGAGCCGACGCTACGCCATGCGGGTGTCGCCGCGTTCAGATCGATGACTTCCGCGGTGTTGGTTGGCGGGTCTCCTCCGCCCATGATCAACACTTTGCCGTTGTCGTACATCACCGAGGATCCGTAATCCCGGGAGCGACTGCTATTGGCAACCGAGGTCCACAATCCAGTTCCATCGTATGCGGCGGTGTCAAGGTAGCGCGAGGCGTTGCTCATGCCGGACGCGAATACCTTTCCGTTGGGCGCTAGGTGCATTCGCGGATAGAGTCCCAGGGCCAGTTGAGCGTTGGTAAGGTCACGCCAGGTGCCAGTAGCCGTTTGAAAAACCTGCGGCAAACGATTTTCACCCAAGGTAGTATCGATGCTACCTGACACCACTACGGCATCGCCGTTAGCCAGAGTCGTACTGGTCGGATACCAGCGCCCGGCGTTCATGTTCGGCACAATGGTCCAGCTATTGGTAAAGGGATTGTATGTGCTGGCGGTCGGTAGGCCGAAGTTATTCTGAATATGACCACCGGCTACGAACAAACGGCCATCGGCAAGAAACGAATGTCCGCTGCAGAATGCATTGTAGCCCGGTAGATTCAATTGCGTCACGCTTCCTGTCGCTGGATCCCATTGCCATGGGTTGTTGCCAGAAACCCCGCCGTCACCCGGCCAGATCATGACTCTTCCTGTCGGCAGCGTGTGAGTGTGAGCGGGGAAAAACGGTAGATTAGGACCCAACGACCATCTGCCGGCGAGTGACGGATCGTTCTGTGCCGCGACGGCGATGGGCGCGATGAGATGTAGCAGGATAAAAGCCGCGAAGAATATCTTTATCAGTGTTTTTTGGGCGAGTAAGTACATAAATTGTGATCCTTCCTGTTCGGCAGGAAAGCCCCGACAAAACACCAGGGACGGTCAATTGGGAGAAGCTTGAACGATTGACGGCGCAAAAAGAGTTTGCGGCTAAATACTGATTGGCTCAGAGCGCAGCCAGAGGCGCATTAGCCCATCACGCCGTTGAAGCAACGAGATTAGTGGTCAATATACGACCACGTTGGGGCTCGAGAAATCTTTTAAAGCGTTGCGACAGTCCAAGATCAATGGACTGTGGGAAACCACCATCGAGTAATCGAAACTAGAGTGATCGGTCAAGATCACGACGCAGTCCACCGAGTTTAGCAGCTGTGAATTTAGTTGCTCAGAACACAGCACCCTTCCGCCAATTTGTACTTGCGCGATGTGGGGGTCCGAGTAGGAAACATTTGCACCTTTTGCCATGAGACCGGCGACAACTTCCAAAGCGGCTGATTCGCGAATATCGCCAACATCCCGCTTGTAGGTGACGCCGAGGGCCAACAGGCGCGACCCGTTTAGGCTTTTTCTACGGCTGTTGAGAGCCTCTGCGACCCGGCTAATGGTAAACTCCGGCATCTGTGCGTTGATGGTTGATGCCATTTCAATTAAACGCGGTTCAAAGCCATTGAGCCGTGCCTTCCAGCTCAGATACTGCGGACCGACCGGTATTTGTGTCCCGCCTAGACCAGGCCCGGGATAAAACGGCATGAATCCGAAGGGCTTGCTTTTGGCCGCGTCAATGATTTCCCAGACGTTGATATCAAAGTTTCGACACATCCGCGCGAATTCATTAGCCAGCGCAATGTTCACGCTGCGGAAGGTATTTTCCAGGAGTTTGACCATTTCAGCGCATTCGGACGATGACAGGGACACGACCTGTTCGATGAACTGTTGGTAAAAAAGTGTTGCCAGCGCGGTGCAACGAGGGGTTATGCCACCGAGTACTTTGGCTGTGTTTCGCGTCGTAAAACTTTGGTTACCCGGATCAATCCGTTCGGGTGAGTAGGCAAGAAAAAAATCCCGGCCCGCCCTGAGCCCGGATTTTTCTAGTATCGGCAAGACTACCTCGCGAGTAGTTCCGGGATAAGTCGTGCTTTCAAGAACAATGAGCTTGCCGGGTGTAAGGTGAGTTCGAATGGCTTCAGCCGCCGCAACGATGTAGGACAAATCCGGATCTTTGGTTTTTCTCAGCGGAGTTGGAACGCAAATACTGATGGTATCCAGGGCTCCGACGGCTGAAAAAGACTGAGTCGCTCGAATCCGTCCCTTCGTCACTAACTCAAATAGAACTTTTTCCGCAACGTCGGGAATGTAGGAAATCCCTGAATTGATGGATTCGACCCGGGAACCGTCGATGTCGATGCCGGTAACTCGAAACCCTTGATGAGCCATTTCAACCGCTAGGGGAAGACCCGCGTACCCCAAACCGATCACTCCTGAATTCGCTGACCGGTCGCGAATTTTCCTCTCCAGATTTTTGATACTCAATGGCGGCTCTGGCTTAAGTTTTCTATCAACGACCAATTGCATTGCTTTACTCCAAAGGTTCTGCAGGCTTCCGTGTGGCTCACCGCGGAGGCGCGGAGGGCGCGTCCTTCGACTAAGCTCAGGATGCGCGGCTATGAAGAATTCCGCTCATGGTGATTCCTCGACGGGCTCGGAACTGAAGGCCGTCGAGGAAGCCTGCCGTGAGGCTTCTCGAACGGTCGAACCACGCGAACTCTGTGCCTCTGTGGTGAATCCTCCTTCACAGGACACCCACAAGAGCCACTCCAAACAACCCGCGCTCCAAATTTCGTCAATGTTTAACTAGTCAAGCTCGCGAGGGACATCTTTCAATTTCTACCGCAAAAAGTCCCTTACACCCTCGGTCTCGCGATTGTTCGCCACAGGATCATCGCGGTGTTTAATGCGGCATTGTGGCTAACTGAGGATATTGATTGCCGCTTGACGTACTTGTGCAGATTTAAGCTGGCGACTTAACAAACTAGACCAAAGCCGCTTTTGTTTTCTGGTTGAGCCTTACAATCATGTACGTTAAAAATTGCACGTCTGTGAATCGGCAAATACCAATGAAAATTCATTTGACCAGAATTGCACCGCTTAACCACAAGAGACATTTTCGTTGCATTCCCCGGCCAACTCCTACGTGGCATTCGATTTGCTGCCATGTACACCCGACTAATAAATTCTGAGGCCCCTCTCCGATAACGGCAAACCAGTCGTGAGGCTGGGACGCAAAGCCACGGGTCAGGTGTGAATCTGATAGCCGGGTTACCGAAGAGAGGTGCTACCTCCCTGGTGATGGGGTCTCAGGCTGGAGGAAGGCAATGCCTAAGTCCCTATCTTTTTCGGCGTGTGATCGCGCACCCGACCGACGTCGCGCACGACGTACCCATGGCGCGAAAAACCTGTTTAGTTTTTATCTCGCAATACTACTGATTGCGCTTACCGCCAATTCCGCGTCGGCAGCTTCCGTGAAAGGGCTCGTTGGATACTGGCCTTTTCAGGAAGGTGTGGGAATGGTCACCAAGGATTCTTCTGGCAGTGAGAACACGGGAGCTTTGGTTAATGGGCCTGCTTGGCATGTTGGAGAATTCGGTTACGGTTTATCATTTGACGGAGTTGATCAATATGTGGAGATTTCCCATGCTGAAAGCTTAAATGCGGTGAAGGAAATGACGGTTTCCGCGTGGGTAAATAATCGCATGCTGACCGACAGCCGTCTCATAGATCCGGAGTTTCACATCATTGTTTCGAAAGGATGGGCGCCCGATGCCGGCGGAAGCTGGACATTAGCTTGGGACAGGAAATCCAACGATCTTTCTTTTTGCGTTAGAAAAGGTTCGGACAAGGGCTACCAATGTGCGTTCGCCGATTATCAGCTTGTCGAGAACGATTGGCATCACGTCACCGGCGTCTTTTCTAATGGGAAACTAAGTTTTTACATAGATGGGATGCTTGCGGCCAAGCCGGTCGCTCTCGGCACGACCAGCATGAACAGCAACCGTGAAGACGTGCGCATTGGCGCCGCATCGCAAGAGGCAAATAAGTTTTTTCAGAGTTGGGACGGACTTATTGATGAAGTGCAAATCTACAACCGAGCGCTTACTGAATCAGAGATCAAGGCAATGTTTCAAGACGTCGCTTCTCCGCAACCATCCGGGTCTTCCACCACTGACTCGGCTACGCTGTCGGTGACCAGCGCGTCAAGCACGTCCGGTTCCTATAAGTCGACTGTTGCGACTCCGGTTATTAGTCCCAATGGCGGTACATCCACGAGTTCTTTTAGCGTTGCACTGAAAACCGCAACACCGGGCGCGAATATTTATTATACGACCAATGGGGCGGAGCCAACCCAATCTTCAAATTTGTACAAGGCGCCATTCACCGTCTCGGTGACTTCTTTGGTCAAAGCAAAAGCGTTCAAGAACAATTCCAATCCAAGCTCTGCGGCCAGCGCTGCGTTTACTGTTGACAATCAGCAGTTTGATTTTTCAATCTCAAATAGCGGCAACAAAACGACACAAAAGGGAGCTTCGGCTCAGAACCAAATCGGCGCCGTATTATTATCGGGAACCACTCAGCCAGTGGCATTTTCTATTACCGGTTTGCCGAGCGGTGCCAACGCGTCTTTCTCAACCTCGTCCTGTGGTCCAGCTTGTTCATCAACACTAACAGTCACGACCAGTGGTTCGACCCCCGCTGGCACGTTTCCGATGGTTGTAACCGGTGCTGGAGGCGGAAAATCGAAGACCACCTCATTCAACCTGACCGTCACCGAAGTCCCCTTTGACTTTTCACTGAGCAACACCGGCAATCAGTCGATTACAGCCGGCGCACCGGTAAGCAATAAGATCGATGCGACGTTAGTGTCGGGAAGCGCTCAAGCGGTAACGTTCTCAGCGTCCGGATTGCCGGCGGGGGCGAGCGCGACTTTTTCAGCGGCGACTTGCAGTCCAACTTGCTCCTCGACATTGACGATTACCACCACGGCGGGAACGACACCGGCGGGGACATCAACGATCACGGTGTCAGCGGTGGGCGGTGGAGTGACTAAAACCACCACCTTCAATCTGATCGTAGCTCTCCCGACAGTGGCTACGCCGACGATCAATCCCAATGGCGGCAGCATTACCAGTTCGACATCGATAACGATGGCGACGGCAACGGCGGGAGCGTCGATCCGCTACAGCACGGACGGCAGCACGCCGACGGCGACATCGACTCTTTACTCAGCTCCGATGACGTTGCCCAGCACTGCCACGGTGCAAGCGGCGGCGTTCATGACCAACTATAACCAGAGCTTGGTAGCCAGTGCGGCGTTTACGATTACCCAGCCCTTTGACTTTTCACTGAGC
>CAYZJE010000415.1:0-51192 GCA_964478485.1 uncultured Syntrophobacter sp.
CATGGATCAAGCCTATGAATATTTGGGCGCCAAAAGCATGGCGCTGCGCGCCGCCGACCCGGAGCAGACACGGGCGCGCGGCATGCGCGAGTTCCTCGACGAGAAAAAGTTTCGGCCCGGACTGGAACCGGTGAAAAGGCCGGCGAGTGAGAAATGAACGGCGTATGCATTAAAGGGCTCTATCAGTAGAGACGAGGCGTAGACAGGTTATGAGAATCTGCTGACTGGCGTCGAGTTTTGACTGTCATTTCGAGCGCCGCGAGAAATCTTAGATCCCTCACATTCGTTCGGGATGACAGCCGAGCGTTTCGTGATCGCAAACAGTTTCTGATTGAGGAGGACAGATGGATCTTCAGCTTCACGGTAAGATGGCGATCGTTACCGGCGGCAGCGCCGGCATGGGCAAGGCGATTGCGCGGCAGTTGGCGCGCGAAGGCTGCGACGTGGCGATCGGCGCTCGGACGGAGGCGCGGCTGCGCGAAGCTGCGATGGAAATCGCTCAAGAGACCGGGCGCAAGATCGTGCCAATTACCGTCGACACTCTCGATGGGGAATCGATCAAGGAGTTCGTCCTGCGGGCGGCCGAGGCGTTGGGCGGAATTCAGATTCTCGCCAACTGCGCGGCGCGGGTCGGCGGCACCATCCCGGACAACATGGATAGCATCACCGATGAACAGATTGTCAAAGACTTCGAAGAGAAGTTTCTCGGCTACTATCGCTGCGCGCGCGAAGCGGCGCCCTATATGAAGCGGTCCGGTTGGGGGCGCATTATCAATTTGAGCGGCGGCGCGGGACGGACACCGGGGACGGCGATCAGCACGCCGGCGCGCAACATCGCGAGCGTCTCGTTAACCAAGTCGCTGGCGAACACCCTCGGTCCGTACGGCATCAACGTCAATGCGATCTATCCCGGGACGACGATCACCGAGGCGGTGCTTGAGCGTCACCGGCAGCAAGCCGAGCGCCAGGGCAAAACGGTTGACGCCTATTTGGAAGAGTTGCGCCAGCGCAGTGTGATCCGTCATTTGGTCAGCGCAGAAGATGTCGCCCAAGTGGTGACGTTTCTCTGCTCGCCGCTCGCCATCAGCATTACCGGCGAAGCGATCTCGGTTGCCGGCGGCGTCAATGCGGATATGCATTATTAGCGGGCCTGATGACTCGCTTTCTATTGCGATGACAAAGCATAAGGGTTAGGCCGCGGAAGAAAAAACGCCTTACTCCTTACCGTTCACCGCTTACTTTCTCGGCGGGCGGAGGAAGAGACTGAGCACGGCTGAGGCGAAGAGCAGGCCGATGAAGATGCTGAAGGAAAGTTGATAGCTCTGGGTAAGGTCGAAGAGGAAGCCGAAGAAGGGCGGTCCGCCGGCGCTGAAGCCGTGGGTGGCTAACGAACCGATGCCGCGAATCTTGCCGAGGGAGATACGTCCGAAGTAGTTGGCCCAGATCATCTCCGCCAGGATCGAGGTGCCGCCCATGCCGATGCCGTAGAGAAAAAAACCGCCGTAGAGCGAGACCAGCCCGGCATCGGACAGCGCCCATGAAATCCCCGCGGCCTGAATCAAAAATTTCGCCATGATCAGCCGGCCGATTTCCATGCGCTCGGCGAGCACCCCCCAGACGATCGGTGTGCTGAACTGCATGACAGCGATGGTGCTCATGACGAGTGCAGCCACCATCGCCGGATGGCCTTGATCGCTGACGAAGGAAAAAACGTGCAGGTTCAGTCCGCTCACGCCGACATGGGCAACACCGAAGGTGGTGACGATGAGCCAGAAGGCGGGCGTGCGGAGCGCTTCGCGTCGGCTCCACTCGACATCGACATGGGCGTTGGCGCGGCGTCGGGCGCGCGTGGACTCAACCTGATTCACTGGCCCGCCGGTTTCACTCGGAGCGAGAGAGCCTCCGTCTGGTAGCAATCCCATATCTTCCGGGCGCCGGCGCATGAAGAGCAGTGAAGGACCGACGACCAATGCCAGAGTCAGCAGGCCGAAAACCACCCAAGCGCCGCGCCAGCCCATGTGCAAAATCAGCGAAGCCGCGAACAGCGGCATGGCAACTTTCGCCAGACCATGGCCCATGCCCGTCAGCGCGAGAGCGCGGCCGCGCATGCGCACGAACCAGCGCGAGATCGTGACGTTGACCACCATCTGACCCATGAGCGCATCGCCCGGACTGATCACCAGCCAGCGGACCAGCAGGAACTGCCAGAAATCCCGCGCCTGTCCAAGCAGGAGAAAGCCCGCTCCCGAAACCACGCCGCCGGCGGCCATGAGCCACTTGCCGCCATGGCGATCGAGGAGTGTGCCGACCAGCGGCGCCGCGACGGCGCCGATCAGCACTTCGCCCGAGCGAATCAGCGAGAAGACGCCGCGCGAGACGCCGAGGTCGCTCGACAAGGGTTTGAGAAAGACGCTCAGCGTGCTCGATATCGAGAAAGCCGAGGCGATGTGCGCGAGAAAGCCGACGGCGACGATGGTCCAGCCGTAGAAATACTTCGACGGCTTAGTTGTGGGCTCGACGTTGTTCAATGATCGCACCAAGTTGGTTGTATCCAGGTTGTATCAAGATTCGGCGCGCGACTACAAGGCGGGACGATGCAACCGCTTCGATCCACTAAATTAGCATGCTGCTGAACAAAGCCGTTCATCCTTCGACAAAGCTCAGGATGAACGGGGCGGGGCTTGATGTCATTGATGATCTTCCGTTCGTGCTGAGGCTCTCGAAGCACGAGATGCTTTTTTCAGCAAGCTGTCAGGTCTAATTTTCTCATTGCGCTGCCGAGTGGCGCCATGGTAGAGGCGGGTTGTGATGAGATTTCCGTGTGAAGCGGATTCCGCTCACGATCAACTTTTATCATGGGACTTTTGTGCCGAGCTATGAATTGAAATAGTCGTTGCTACGAGGTGCCGAAATGGAAATCATCGGCTTTGTCGGTCTTGGGACCATCGGCGGCGTCATCGCCAAAAACATTCAGAAAGCCGGCTACTCCATGGCCGTTCACGATGTTCGGTTAGCCGCGGTAAAACCATTGGTCGACGGCGGCGCACGCTATGCCGCTTCAGCGGCGGAAGTCGCGCGCCTGTGCCCGGTCGTGTTCACCTCTCTCCCCGGTCCGCCACAAGTCGAACAAGTGGCGCTTGGACCCAACGGTCTCGTGCACGGCGTTCACGAAGGCAGCGTCTATGTCGATCTTTCGAGCAGCAGCGCCGATCTCATTCGTCGGATCGGCGCGGAATTCGCGACCCACGGCGCGCGAGTCATGGACGCGCCACTGATCGTCGGTAAGGATGGAATCGCCAAGCGCAGCGTGCAGGTGTTGGCATCAGGCGCGCCGGCAACATTCGACGGCGTCAAGCCACTCTTCGATGTTTTCAGCGACACAGTGGTTTACACGGGCGAGTTGGGAACCGGCACCGTGATCAAGCTGGCGCACAACTTAGTGCGGCGCGGCATCGGTCTGGCGATCGGCGAGGGCCTCGTCTTGGGCGCCAAGGCCGGTGTCGATCCGCAAATGCTCTGGGGTTGCATGCACTGGGGTTTAGACGTGCAACTGCAACAGTTATTTAAGACCTTTGCTGAGACAGCTTTCAAAGGAAACTACCAGGCGCGGGCAAGTTTCGGCATCGGCCTGTCACGCAAAGACGTTGGTCTTGCCACTGAGCTAGGTCGCCAACACAACGTGCCGATGCCGATCGCGGCGTTGGTCGAACAGACGATGGTTCACGCGATCAGCCGCGGCTGGTTTGAGCAAAGCACGGCGTCGCTTTTCCGTCTCCAGGAGGAAGCCGCGGGGGTCGAAGTGCGCAGTAAACGTTAAAATCATGATTCGTCGACGCACGTCGAGGATTGAGGATGGAGGATGGAAGATCGCGATGGGGGATCACTTTTCGCGCGACAGGACTTTTTCCCCTGTCGAGATTTCGCTAATTGTAGCTCATGGCAAAATTATTCAGCGCTCAACTAAGGTACCGATCAGAACGCGTTTGGCGCGCTATTGGGAATCATCCGTTCCTGCGTGAGCTGGAAGCGGGTACTTTGCCGATGGAGAAGTTCACTTACTTCATCTTGCAGGATTACGTTTACCTGCTCGACTTCGCTCAAGTGCTTTGTCAGGGCGGTGCCAAGTCGCCTGACTTGGAAACGTTGGAACTGTTTTGCCGGCATGCGCTCGGCGCGGTGGAGGTTGAGCGCAGTTTTCACGCGAGCTTCGGCAAGAGTCTCGGCTTGTCGCGCGCGCAATTGGATGGGGTAACGAAAGGACCGGCGACGCAGGCTTACATCAATCATCTGCAAACCGTCGCGCGTGGCGGCACGCTCGCCGAGCTGGTCGCGGCGGTGCTGCCTTGTTACTGGATCTACGGCGAGGTCGGCCGGCGGTTGTATAAAAATCGACCCGCCAAGCCGAAAATTTACCGTCAGTGGATCGAGACTTACGCTTCGGACGGGTTTTGGCAGCCGGTGCGTGAGCAAATCGAGCTGATGGATAAATTAGCCAAAGCGGCGAGCAGCAGCGAGAAGAAACGGATGGCCGAAAATTTCATTCTGAGCAGCCGCTATGAATTTATGTTCTGGGAACAGGCGTATCGGTTGGAAAAATGGCCGGTTTGAAATTTACCCCACGACGCTTTTTCGAAACCGTGCCGCTCCCATGTGGCCCAATCCGATCGTGAGCACGCCGAGCAATAAATGGATTCCCTGAATCATCCAGTGCGACTCGCCGATCATAAGTGACGATTGATATAGGCCGAGGACACCGGTGAGAGCGCCGACCAACAGTGCGCCGCCGGCGATCACCCAACTGCCGCTTTGGCAAAAGAGCTGGCCAATGGCGATCACCCAAAGCGAGCCGACCGCGAGAAAGCCGAGTAGCATGTGCATCGAGATTAGATTTAGCGCCGTGCCGCTCCAGAACAGTAATCCCAGGATTAGCGCGAGCGCGCCGGATAGAGTTAAGACGGCGGCTGCATAACGGATCACCATGTTGGTAAACCTTCCCATCGTTTTGTGCTCCTAAAGATATACGCGCATCCGAGACTTCAATAAACAGTGCACTTGGCGGCCGGGGTATTGACCCCGGCCGCGACCAAAGGGGATGCTCGCCCCCTTTGGAAACCCCAATTAACGGTTCCACGCCGAAATCGGCGTGGTCCACTTCAAATAAAGGCACGCATTTCGTCCATCGCGTCTTATTTACCCTTCTTGATACCGTCTCGGGGTTCCGATAGACTCCGTAAGGATCATGCCTTGGCCCTATTGGCGCGCAAGAGGTCGAAGACCGGAGACAGAATGCTCATCGGCATGAACTACGGCGTAGCTGCTACGCCGGCCGATTCCCGGTCTTGCACCCCTCCCTCTTCCTAAAACCGCGGGCGTTAACCGTCTGCTATCGAAGGGATATCCATGCATCCAATTTTCATCGTGGCGGTGCCTTTGATTTTGATATTTTTGGGCATGATTCTGAACAGCATCGGGTTGTCTTTCGACCAGCCGCCAAGTTCGCCCGAGCAAGATCCCACCAAGAAATTGGCGATCGAAAGGGAAACTTTTCGCCAGTTCTTCGACCGCCAGCGAAGTCAAGCGATGAAACGGCAGCATCGGGTCAGCCAATACTCTTGGTTGCTGCTCTTCGCTACCATTGGCTCGTTCGTTTGGCTTTACCTCGATACCGTTACTAAGACCGCGCTTTCGAACCGGATTGCCACGCTGCAAACCATTGGATCGCAGGAAGGCAAGGAACTGGTTCTTTCCTTGACTCTGAGCGATGGCAATAACGTGAAGTACAAAGTCAAATTGCCCCCAGAGGGCAAGCCGGCGGAAGCCACTGCCAAAGAGGCGGTGGCCAAAGAAACGGTCTCGTCGTGGGAATTGGAAAAACTCGAGACGGTGTTAAGCGTCGGCGATAGCGCGCTGCCACTCGGTGTCGCTTTAAAAGTATCCAGCGGAGCAGCTTTGGCCGCGGCTTCCCATTAGGGCCGAGTTGCCGACCGTTGGCGCTTCCCTGATCACTGTGCGCGCGCCGGTCTAACGCGCTTGCAGCCTTGTGGTGACGCGCGTTAATGTAAGCCTTGAATCGGGGGCAAGGAGTATGACTGATGAATGACGCGGCGAAGCGATTATTTGTGGGCATTAAAATCTCGACGGCGTTGCAGAACGAGTTGGATCGTCCGGCTCCGGGGACTCAGCATTACATTGAGGCGAGCAATGAAAATGCTTTGCAAATCGTAAACCGCGGCGCGGAAAAATATATTGGTCGGTACATCAAAGATGGGTTTTCCCTTGCCGATATCGGCGACGTGGGCCGCAACGTCTGCAGCATCATGAAATTGATCGCCCGCGGCCGGCGCATCGAAGAGCGGGATGTGCACATCTATTCTTCATGATTGCGCCCGCTGCGCGGCGGATTGATATCCGCTTAGCCCTCGGTGTCGCTGGAGTGAGTTCGCTGCTACGGCGTTGGCACTGAAGGGTTGGCCAGGCGCGAACCGAAGTGTCGGTGTGCCTTCTCATCGTGGCTTGTTCTAATTATTGGCGGGGCCTGCTCGTGTCGAGCGAGCCAAAGACTATTTTGTAATATTACGGAGGGCTTTATGGTGGAGAAAATTGAGATCAGCTTGCGGGATGGCACCGTGGTGCGACATAAGATGATGGGTTACGAAGGTAAGATCGAGGGTACGACGGCGATCAAAACCTGCTTTACCAGGGGCGGGATTTTGTTGGCGGCGCCGATCACCAAGGAGGGTTATCAATATCGTATCGCCGTTACCGGCGCGGCGATGCGCTTTATCGCGCCTGTCGACGATTTGGAAATTCTCGACGCTGCCAAGTCGATCACCTGCGCTCGTTGCCAGAAAGCGTTTTACTCCCGGCCAGGCTTAGTCGGTAAGCCACACGGACGCTGCGCGTGCGGCGGGTGGATTTGTCCGAGCTGCTTGGCTTGCCAGTCCGAAGACGGCGCCAAAGATAAACAGAAGCCGTGCATCAATCAACGAAAGCGTTTTCTCAAGAAAGCCGCCAACGACAAAAAGCATTTGCCTCAGGCCACGGCGGCACGATAAAACCGCTGACCCTGAAAGATGCAGAGCGAATCTCGCGACATCGCAGGCATCATGCTTAGACCTTAAATGAATTAGCTTTCCTGTTTGGCGTATTCGCAGCGGGGGCAAAGCGCGCCCACCAATACCGGCCAGCCGCAGTCGCTACAAGTGGTCACCGGTTCTCCCAACAGGCCGCGCACCAGCGAACCGCAGCGGCGGCCACCGCAGGGACCGGTGCCGACGCCGGTGCGCCTGCTGATTTGCTCAAACGTTTTGGCGCCGGCTTGAATGGCCTTGAGCACGGTGCCCTTGCGGATCTTGTTGCAGATGCAGGCCGGCTTGAAATTTTCGATGACGGCTTGAGTCTTGGCGTCTTGTTCTGACTGGTCGATGGCGTGCTACCTTGCCTTTGTTGTTACTTCACGATCACTGTAGCACAAAATTTCGTAATACTAATTACTTCGTGCCGATGACCAAAGAAGAAGTGAGCGGCGGTGGCGAGTCGATCTGCTGCACTCGATTCAACCCGGCATTGTTCATCCATGCCGTGATTTCGCCAAGACTGTAGCAGCGGCCGCCGTCCGTGGTGAGCAGCATCAGCAAGCTAAAGACCGCGCCTACGGGTGGATTGGCGCGGCTGTCGTCGAGGATGTGGTCTTTAATGATTAAGCGACCGGCACTAGTCAGGCTTGCTGCTAGTTTGCTCACGAGCTCGGCGTTCTTTTCCTCGTTCTCTCCGTGAATAATGTTCGAGAGAAAAATCACATCGTAGTTACCCGGAATTGGGTCGCCACGGTAATCGCCGGCGATGAGCTCGATTCGGTCGGCCATTGCGGCGTCGCGCACGAAGCGCTCGGATATTTTTAGCGTCGCCGGCAAATCGAAGATCGTCGCTTTGAGGTCGGCGAAACGGCGGCAAAGCGCAATCGGATAAGTCGCCGGGCCGGAGCCGACGTCGAGCAGCGTATGTACGCCGTTCCAATCAATGGTCGTGGCAAGTACGCCGGCGTCGCCGCGCGCCTTGACCAGGGAGTCCATGGCGTCGATGAAGGTCTCGGTTTCCGCCGCAACGTCTTGATACATATTTGGCGCGCGCACCGCGTTGCCGCTGCGCAGCGCGTCTGGCAACTTTTCCCAGCAAGACCAAAGCGAAGCATCGAACTGAATCATCGCGCCGACGTAGTGCGGCGAACTGCGTAGGAGATATTGTTTTGACGCGTCGGCGAGCGAAAAGAAATTAGCTTGCTTCTCCAGCAGATTAATCGCCGTCAACGCGTTGAGCAGCAACTCGGTGGCTTTGGCGTCTAACCGGAGCGCTTGAGAAGTCGCTTCGGCGCTCTTAGGCTCATCGCCTAACGCGTCGAAGATTCTTAGTTCAACCGCAGTCTGAACGATGCGCGCTTCGACGTGTCCGCTGGCCAAGCCCATCAATTGAGAAAAGTTCATTTCGCAAAGGACTAGAGCTTCTCGATGATCCGATAACTTCGGCTCTTCGGTTTGAGCGGCGCGACGATGTTGTGCTTCACCATCAGGCGGATTTCCCGATAGGCGGTGTCACGGTCGACTTCGGCGAACCGTTCATACTCGGCGGTGGAGAACGTCTTGCCGTGACAGTACGCGAAGGCGAGCAGGCGGCGCTGGCGCAGATTGATCTGCGCGCTGTTAAACTGGTTGAGCCAACGCAGCGTCGCTTCGTCGTACACCGGCGCATTGCGCAGCGTGACCGTGAAGATAAAGCCGTCGATGGCTAGTTCCGGCGGATGGAGGCCGTGGCTTTCCATCTCCTGAAACATGCGCGGCACGCCTTCGCCCATTTCTTTCAAGTAGCCCAAGTCGGCCAGGGTGCGGACGATTAGCGGATTGCGCGAGAAGTGAAGGCTTTTTTGCTGGCGCAGTTGTTCCAGTGTTACCGGCGCCGGCGGCGGGCCGGGGCTGCGCACGACGATATGGTCATCGAACATCCAGACTTCGATGGCGGCGCCGCTGAGCGAATAGTCGCGATGCGCCACGGCGTTGACCAGGGCTTCCTGCCAAGCGAAGGTGGGATATTCCAAGCGCTCGCGAAAGAAGAGATCGTGCAAGATGGTGCGTTCGCGGATATGTTCCTTGATCCGCCCGACGGCTTCGTCGATGAGGCGCACCAGCGGCGCTTCAAAGCGTATTCGCTTGACGACGTTGAGCGAGCTGCCATGCTGCCGTTCAGCGCCTTCGTACTTGACGAAGTCGATGCCGCCGCGCGGATGCCAACGAGTTGGATCCTTGGCGAAGAGCAGCAGCGCCGCCATGTTGGGGCTCGGCAGCGCGCGCGAGGTGTCGAGCAAATGATAGGTCTGGCTTAAGACGGCTTGGGCATCTTTGTGATTTTGGCCGCCTTGTACCTTGTCGACGAAGCTTTGCACCAGCTCGTGATCTAAATCGTGCCAAGTCGCGTTGAGCGCTTGCTGGCGTTCGTAGAAGACGCTCTTTTTAGCTTCCTTCAACGCTTGGATTTGTTCGGCCGGCAGGGCGACGGTTTCGGCGCCGACACGGTAGAACGACCGGCCACCGGCGATGCGGTAGATATCCAAGCCCGAGCCGACTTCGAACTTCAGCAGTTGCAGATTGCCGAGCTTGACCTTTTCGCAGGAGGGAGTGAGTTGCGGCCGAAGCAAGTTCTGAGGCGCTTGCACGAGCGCGTGCAATTCGTCGTGCTCGTAGGGAATACCCGTCACGCTCTTGTCCGGCTCGACGCCGACCAACAGCGTGCCGCCGTCGGCATTGGCCATGGCCGAGAGCAGACGCGCGATATCGCGCGCAAGCTCTTCGTCGCGCTTCTTCTGCGCCGCGCCGCGGCGATACTCATAAGCGCTCAGGAACTCGAGGAACTGGCCGTGATCCTGTTTAAGCAACAGTCCGATTTCTTCGGCTTGCATGTTTTTGAACTGGTTAGGAGTAAATAGTGAGGAGTGAGGTGTGAGCAGCGGGGGCGCCTTACTATTCACTCCTTACTGAATTCAGTTTGACGATTTCCAAAACCATTTGCGCCGACAAGTAGAGATCCTTCAAGTCGAGCCACTCGTTGACTGTGTGAATCTCGCGCATGCCGGTGCCGAGATTGGCGACCACCAGCCCCTTCTGATTCAAAATGTTAGCGTCGCAGCCACCGCCGGTGGCGCTGGTTTTAACTTCAAGATTTAAATTGCGCGCCGCGGCCTGCACCAGTTGAACGATGGGCGCATTCTCGGGCACGTCCATGCGATCGTAGTCGCGTTCGATTTTGGCTTGGACTCGGGCTTGATGGTGCTTACCGTTCAATTCCAGAGTGTGGCGCGCCGCCGCTTCCTCAAGACAACGCTGCATCTGTTCAGTCTGGCGTGCTAATTTCTCCGGACTGTGGCTGCGCGCTTCGCCTTTGAGAATGACTTGATTGGGCACGATGTTGACGGCCATGCCGCCTTCGACGACGCCGATGTTGGCGGTGGTTTCATGGTCGATGCGGCCGAGCGGCATTTGGGCGATGCCTTCGGCCGCGACCTTGATCGCGTTGATGCCCTTCTCCGGGCAGACGCCGGCGTGGGCTTCTAGGCCATGCACGCGAAACTCCATGCGGTTAGCGGCCGGCGCTTTGGTAAACAAGAAGCCGACCGAGTCGCTGTCGAGGACGAGACCCGTACGGGCTCTGAGTTGAGCTATGTCTAAACCCTTGGCGCCAAGCAGCCCCGCTTCTTCACAGATGGTAAAAACCACGTCGATGGCGCCGCACGGGAGGTGATTTTCCTTGATCACGCGCAGCACTTCGCAAATGATCGCCACGCCGCTCTTGTCGTCACCGCCAAGCACGGTCTGACCATTGGTCCGCAAGATGTCGCCTTCGAGGATCGGCACGATGCCTTCGCCGGGGACCACCGTGTCCATATGCGCGGAGAGCAGCAGCGGTTGGCTTTGCGGGACGTTGCCCGGAAACCTACCGATCACGTTGCCGACATTACCGCCGACTTTCGCGCCGGCGTCGTCGATAACCACGCTCGCGCCCAGTTCTTCGAGCTCGCGCTTGAGGCGCATGGCGACGTGGTATTCACGTCGCGACAGGCTGTCGATTTTAATAAGCTCGATGAGCAAGTTTCTTAAGCGCTCTTGGTTGATCACAGCGGTCTCCTCAATCTGCGCCCCGCCAAGAGGGGGCCGCAGCCTCGGTCAATCTGCCACAGTTCCGCGCCGAATTCCAAGGCTGCGCATGCCTCAGCACCTCAAGGATAAGCATTGAAGGTCTCATTTGCGCTTTTGGCAGTGAGATTTCGCAGTCGTGATCCCAATCGCATCGCCACCAAGTTGAGAGCGAAATTACTTTGCGACAACACGCGTTTATTCATCTCTTGGCAGAACCCGCCAATTCCATTAATATTCCTCAGCGCCGGTCCGGGATGTGGCGACTTTGATCCGGCCGGTTTTCCGAGCGCAAATTGTACGGCGTCAAATTCAAAATCATGAAATCTCGGTTGTCGATACAAAAATAATTCGCATGACGACCCCCTTGAATCGAGCCGATCCTCATTCGTGAAAAGACGCACGATTAGTTTCCATGCTTACCAACGAGATTCGTAGCCAAATCGATCAAATCTGGAATGCCTTCTGGTCCGGCGGGATTGCTAATCCGCTGGAAGTGATCGAGCAGATCACCTATTTGCTGTTCATCAAGCGGCTGGATGAGTTGCAAACGCTCGAAGAGTTAAAAGCCACCCGGCTGAAGGCACCCATCGAGCGGCGCTTTTTTCCCGAAGGGGACGATGACCATCCGCGTTCGCCGCGTCCCTACGCTGAATGTCGCTGGTCGCGCTTCAAGCACTTCGCACCCGCTGACATGTACACAGTGGTGGGCGAGCATGTCTTTCCGTTTCTGCGCACGCTCGGCGGCGACGACTCCACCTACGCGCACCACATGAAGGACGCGCGCTTCACGATTCCAAGTGTCGGCCTGCTGGCGAAGGTCGTCGACATGATCGACCGGGTGCCGATGGAGGAGCGCGACACCAAGGGCGACTTGTACGAGTATATGCTCGCTAAGATCGCTAGCGCCGGCCAGAACGGCCAGTTCCGCACGCCGCGCCATTTCATCGCGTTGATGGTGGAGCTCGTCCGGCCGGTGCCCACGGACATCATGTGTGACCCCGCCGGCGGCACTTGCGGCTTTCCCGTGGCGGTCGGTGAGTATCTCCGGCGCCATTACCCGGAGATGTTTCGCGACGCGAAGCTCAATGCGCACTTTCACCATGGCCTTTTCCATGCCTTTGACTTCGACAACACCATGCTGCGCATCGGCAGCATGAACATGCTGCTGCACGGCGTGGAAAATCCGGATATCCGCTACCGTGACTCGCTCGCGCAGGACCATGCCGATGAGGCGGAAAAATACACGCTGATCACCGCGAACTCTCCCTTCGCCGGCTCGCTCGACTACGAGAACTGCGCCAAGGATCTGCTCTAGGTGGTGAAGACGAAGAAAACGGAATTACTCTTTCTCGCCCTCTACCTGCGCCTGCTCAAGCCCGGCGGTCGCGCCGCCGTGATTGTGCCCGGCGGCGTGCTCTTCGGCTCGTCCAACGCACACAAGACGCTGCGCAAGATACTCGTCGAAGAACAGAAGCTCGACGCCGTCATCTCGCTCCCCGGCGGCGTGTTCAAGCCCTACGCCGGCGTCTCCACCGCGATTCTCCTCTTCACCAAGACCAACTCCGGCGGCACGGACCACGTCTGGTTCTACGACGTGGACGCCGACGGCATGTCGCTCGACGACAAACGCACCGAACTCCTTCCGCCGGAAAAACTCGGCCCAGTGCCCAAGGTCGCGCTCAGCGCCGACGACCACGCGAAGAACAATTTGCCTGATGTGCTCGCCCGTTGGGCTGCGCTCAGAAGTCAGAAATCAGAGGTCAGAGATCAGGAACTAAAGCGCCCGCGCACCGCGCAAAGCTTCTGCGTGCCCAAGGCCGACATTGCCGCGCAGGGCTACGACCTCTCGCTCAACCGCTACAAGGAAGTCGTCCACGAAGAAGTCGTGCATCGGCCACCGGGCGAAATCCTGCAAAACCTCGCCGCGTTGGAAAAAGAAATCACGGTGGGGATGAAGGAATTGGAGGACATGTTGATATGAACGTGTTGCCCGAATATCGCGCCCCGTTGGGGCGCATGAATTTGTTTGTGATTCCATACCCAGGGCGATGCCCTGGGCTGAGGGATGACGCGCCGTTGGCGCTGGCTCTTCGGCCCAACGGGCCGATATTCCTTAGCCCAGCCCAACGGGCTGGGTGCAAAGCTGGGTATTCGTGCCGTCAAATCATGCGGCCTGAAGGGCCGCGATAAACCACCAACGAACAAATCCCTATGCCCCAATCATTATCCCGCATTTTGATTCATCTGGTGTTCAGCACGAAAAATCGGGAGCGCGTCATTACCCCCGCCATCCAACCCGAATTGCATCCCTATCTTGCCGGGACTCTCGACAACATCGAATGTCCGTCGTTGCAGGTCGGTGGTGTGGAAGACCACGTTCATTTGTTCTTCGGCCTGTCCCGCACGCGCACCATCGCCGACGTGGTCGAGACGGTGAAGACCAGTTCGTCCAAATGGATCAAAACGAAGGGCACCGAGTTTGCGGATTTCCATTGGCAGTCGGGCTACGGCGCATTTTCCGTCAGCCAGTCGGATGCGGATGCGGTCGTGGCCTACATCCGCAATCAGGCGCAGCATCACCAGAAGACGACGTTTCAGGATGAATACCGGCGGTTGTTGGAACGGTATCAGATCGCGTTTGATGAAAAATATGTTTGGGATTGAAATGCAAATGCGCCCGGGTTATCGCGCCCCGTTGGGGCACAGGAATGTTTTTGTGACACGATACCCAGGGCGTTGCCCTTTGAACCCGGCGCGATGCGCCGGGCTGAGGAATCACGCCCCTTCAGGGCGTGGGAATTTGTTTGTGGCACGTTACCCAGGGCGTTGCCCTGGGCTGAGGGATGACGCGCCGTTGGCGCTGGCTCTTCGGCCCAACGGGCCGATATTCTTTAGCCCAGCCCAACGGGCTGGGTTGTCTTGATCGTGGCATTTCTAAACATCGGCCTCGAAACGCTCCGGAACTCTTGGGCGGGCCGTATCCATTGGTGCAGACCGGCGAAGTCGCGAACTGCGATGGCTACATTCGGGAATACCACAGCACCTATTCCGAAGTGGGCCTACGCCAGAGCAAGATGTGGCTTGCGGGAACGCTGTGCATCACGATTGCAGCAAACATCGCGAAGACCGGGATTCTCACATTCGACGCCTGCTTTCCTGACAGCATTGTGGGTTTTCGTGCTGACGATGCAGGAACGGTAGAGTTCGTACGCGTTTGGTTATCCTTTCTCCAGAAGTCGCTTGAAGACGCTGCGCCCGAATCGGCGCAGAAGAATATCAACTTGGCTCTGCTACGAAATCTTGCGGTTCCGCTTCCGCCAATCGAGCGGCAGCGCGAATTCGCCCGTCGAGTTGGAGCGGTGGAGAAGCTGAAGACGGCGCAGCGCGCGTCGCTGGCGGAGTTGGACGCGCTGTTGGCCACGTTGCAACATCGCGCGTTTCGAGGGGAACCCTGAGATGACGGCATTCGCTCCGCTTCACGATCACCAACGCAATCACCGCCGGGCTGACGGCGATCGAGCGGGCGCGCGGGTTTTTGGAAGCGGCGACGTTGGGCTGTGACAAGCTATGACGCGGAGCTATGACATGTGCCTAGGTGAGCCTGCCGCTGGTTGTGGTTCAGTTTGATTTTAACGTCGCATCTCACTGTAGGGGCCGAACCTGCGTGTCGGCCCTCCGAACGAGCGGACACATAGGTCCGCCCCTACAAATTTAGGCGAAACTGAACCACTCGCCTGCCGCCGGTCCGGTTGCTTGTATTCGAGCAGCTGTTTAGACTATGCCTATGAAAGCGGAGGCAACGTCGTGCGATTCAAAAATATAGAGCGAGGAGTCTACTCACTGTCTGAAGCGACGGTGCTGACCGGCGTTAATCGGCACAGGATCCGCCGTTGGACCCAGGGGTACAGGTTTAAGTACCACGGCGTCACCCAGGCCATGCCCCCGATTATCGGCCAGGTACTCGGGGCCGATGGGGTGCCACTGCTCAGTTTTGCCGATCTCATCGAAATCAGATTTCTTGACGCTTTCTGGCGTAATGGTGTCAGTTCTAAAGCGCTCCGCATCGCGGCTCAGAGAGCGAAAGAGTTGCTCGGCCGTCATCATCCCTTCTCGACTCAGATTTTTCGGTCGGACGGCCGCACAATCCTTGCGGAAATTACCAAAGAGACCGGGGATAAAGCGCTTCTCGATATCCTCGGTAAGCAGTATGTATTCGATAAGGTGATAGACCGGTATCTGTATTCCGGCTTGGAATTCAACGAACTAAAAGAGCCCACACGGTGGTGGCCTCTGGGCACGCAGCGGTCGATCGTGATCGATCCGCACCGTTCGTTTGGAGCACCGATAGTCGCCAGGACGGGCGTACCCACCAAGATCTTAAGCAAAGCGGTAACTGCGGACCAACCAGCAGAATTTGTCGCGAAATGGTATGACCTCCGACTCGAAGAAGTGCGCGATGCGCTTGAGTTCGAGACCAAACTGGCCGCGTGAAGTTTTCTTCGATAATTGCGTCTCGACGAAGTTCGTTGAAGCACTGCGCATCTTGGCGCAAATCCAGGGCTACGACTTAATTCATCTAACCGAAAAATTCCCTGCCGATGCCCGCGACGAAGACTGGATACGCGCGCTGGCAACGGATGGTCAGTGGGTCATTATCTCAGGCGATCCAAGAATCTCGAAGGGACAAGCTCAGCGGCGAGCTTGGCAGGAGTCCGGGTTGACAGCATTTTTCTTTGCCGATGGTTGGGCGAGCCGGGGCTTCTGGAAACAAGCTGAGAGTTTGATTCACTGGTGGCCCCAGATTGTACTCAAAGCGAGAGAAGCTGCGACCGGGACCGGTTTCTTGATTCCCTGGACCGGCAAGGAATTCAGAGAGATCTACTCGCTGCGGTAGAGCAGGTGATTTCCATATGTCACGCTGTCTATAATATGGACTCAATACCGATCCATATTTCATGCAGACGATAATATGACCGGAACGGTTGATGTGTTTGGTCGTGTCGGTTACTTTCGTGATCCGCTTTATGCGGAATTTCTACTGTTAGCTTGGTGGACGACTGATCGTGAGCTTATTCGTCGCTGTTCGAGCTGGCGGCACAGCGCGCGTCGCTGGCGGAGTTGGACGCGCTGTTTGCTTCGCTGCAGCATCGTACGTTTCGAGGGGCACTGTGACCGAGTTGTGTGAAGCGGTGAACCTGGACCCGGGCTTTCGCCGGGGTGACGCACGGGCTGTATGGGTTTCTTCATCATAGAGTAACGGCGGGCTTCTCTTCCGTCATTCCGGTGCAGGCCGGAATCCAGGCGAGCCGGTGCAGAACTTGCGCCAGTTAAGAACGGGTAATGACCGTAAAAGAGGGTAGTGACTTGAGATGATCGCTTCTCAACGGATCGAGCGGGCGTGCGGCGGCAACACGAGCTGTGACAAGCTATGACAGATCTGTTGTCTGATAGAAGACGTAATGTAAGAAAAACAGACCAATTTTTCTTACAAAGCTGCTATTAGAAAAATGCGCAAGATATCAATAAGGCTATGCTAATTGGCATTTAGGAGTCGAGGGGGGTGAGGTCTTTAGTCCGAGCGATTCCGCTGCTCATCTGGCGAGACGTCGTGCGGTGTAACTGCATTGGAAATGATACGGAAATGAACTTGGAAATGAAAGGACTGCCGCAGGACGCGGGAGCTATATAAGCACGCGATATTTCGCGAATTTATTGGCAAGAGCAAAGCATTCCTCGCAGAAATGAATTCGTCTACAATGACCCTCTAGACCGCCTGAAAAATACTGATTCCTATCATTTTAAAATCACCAGATGGCTGCCGCCGACTCACAATTCGAGTTTCTTCGCGACGAATGGCTGTCGTTATTCGACCCGGCGGCGAAGGCGGAGGCGCTGGTTTATCCCGACTCGCGTAGCTCCTGCTTCCACGCGCGCCGGGCGTTGGAGCTGGCGGTTCATTGGCTTTACAAGCATGACGCCGCACTAAAACTTCCCTATCAAGATCACCTGAGCGCGCTAATTCACGCACCGTCTTTTCGGAACGCCGTCGGCCCGGCGATTTTTGCCAAAATCAAAGTCATCAAAGACCTCGGCAATCTCGCCGTTCATAGTCACAAGCCGGTGCGGCAACTCGACGCGCTGACGGCTGCGAAAGAACTTTTCCACGTCATGTTTTGGCTGGCGCGCACCTATGCGCGTGGCACGAAGCCGGCGGACGGTCTTTCCTTCAATGCAGACTTGCTTCCGAAGAGTAGCTCTGTGTCGCCGCAGACATTGGAACAACTGCAAAAGTTAGAAAGACAGTTGCGCGAGCGCGATGAAAAGCTTTCTCAATTGCTATCGGGCAAGAAAGCGCTAGATGACGAACTGCAAAGATTGCGGATCGAAGTTGCCGAGGCGAAGAAGCAGAACGCCGCGCGAGCAGATAACCACGACTATTCGGAAGCCGAAACCCGCGACTACTTCATCGATCTGTTGCTGAAGGAAGCAGGCTGGGCGCTCGCCAATCCCCAGGATCGCGAATTCCCCGTCACTGGCATGCTCAACAACACGGGCGAAGGCTTTGTCGATTACGTGCTGTGGGGCGACGACGGCAAACCGCTCGGTCTCGTCGAAGCGAAGCGGACGAAACGAGATGCGCGTGTCGGTCAACAACAAGCGAAATTGTACGCCGACTGCCTGGAGCAGCAGTTTGGCCAGCGGCCGATTATTTTTTACTCCAACGGCTACGATCACTGGATGTGGGACGAGTTGAGCTATCCGCCGCGGCCGGTGCAAGGGTTTTACCAAAAGTCCGAGTCGGAACTGCTCATTCAGCGACGTGAAGTGCGGAAGGGCCTGTCAGACGCGAAAATAGACGAGTCGATTGTCGAACGCTACTATCAATCGCGGGCGATCCGGCGCGTGGGTGAAGCCTTCGAGCGCGACCTGGACCGTAAGGCGTTGCTGACCATGGCGACGGGCGCCGGGAAGACTCGGACGGTGATCGCACTGTGCGAACTGTTGATGCGCTGCAACTGGGTAAAGCGCGTGCTCTTTCTCGCCGACCGTGTGGCGCTGGTACGTCAGGCCGTGAACGCTTTCAAAAGATTTCTTCCCGATGCATCGCCCGTGAATCTGGTGACCGAGAAGGATGTCGAGGGGCGGGTTTATGTCTCGACCTATCCGACGATGATGGGTTTGATCGAGGAGTCGCGTGACGGCCAGCGCCGCTTCGGCGTTGGGCACTTCGATTTAGTCATCATCGACGAAGCGCACCGCTCGGTTTACCAAAAGTACGGCGCGATCTTTGAGTACTTTGATTCCTTGTTGGTCGGTCTCACCGCGACGCCAAAGGATGAAGTGGATCGCAACACTTACAGATTGTTCAACCTTGAAAGCGGCGTGCCGACCGACAACTACACACTCGACGAAGCGGTCCGAGACGGCTTCCTGGTGCCGCCGAACGCTGTTTCCGTTCCGCTGAGATTCCAGCGGGAAGGAATCTCATACGACCAACTGTCCGAAGAAGAAAAGGAGGACTGGGATGCGCTGGACTGGAGCGAGGACGGTACGATACCTAATCGCGTGGAAGCCGAGGCGGTAAACCGCTGGCTCTTCAACAAAGATACCGTCGACAAGGTGCTGGAGCATCTGATGACGCGCGGCCTTAAAGTGGCCGGCGGCGATCGCTTGGGAAAGACCATCGTCTTCGCGAAAAATCACGACCATGCGCAGTTCATCGCGGAGCGGTTCAATATCAATTACCCACACTACAAAGGAGAGTTTGCCCGGGTCATCGACTTCGAGACGGAGTATGTGCAGAACCTGATCGATAATTTTTCCATTCTGACCAAAGAGCCGCATATCGCGATCTCGGTAGATATGCTCGACACCGGCATCGATATCCCGGAAGTCGTCAATCTGGTTTTCTTCAAGCTCGTGCGCTCGAAGACTAAGTTCTGGCAGATGCTCGGGCGAGGCACCCGGCTTTGTCCCGACCTGTTCGGGCCGGGGAAGGACAAAGAGTTTTTCTACGTCTTCGATTACTGCCAGAACCTCGAATTTTTCTCCCAACAACTCCCGCCGACGGAAGGCACCACCAGCGAATCACTTGCCAAGCGTTTGTTTAACGCGCGTCTGGAGTTGATTGGGGAGTTAGACAAGAAGGTTTCGATTGAACAAGCGCAAGATGGTAGCGGTTTAACAGGCGAGGCTGCAGCGACCTTTGGATCAGGATCATCCGATAACGAGGTTAGGCGAGCTACGGCAGATTTGCTTCGGACCGAAGTGGCGCGATGAATGTAAATAATTTCGTTGTACGGCCGAAACGCCGCCTCGTCGAGAAATACGCCTCGACAACTGCGTGGAGTCAACTAGACGGTGTTGCGTACACCGAGCTTTCGCACGAAGTTGCTGGCTTGCCGACAGAGCTTGATGCGGAAGACGAAGAGGCGAAGCGTTTCGACTTGCTGATTCTGAATTTGCAGCTCGCGGTATTGCGCCAGGAACCTTCATTTGCCCGCCTGCGCGATCAGGTAAAAGGGATCGCGGGTCTGCTCCAGGATAAAGCCAGCATCCCGATGATCCAGGCCGAGTTGCCGCTTATTCTAGACCTGCAGACCGATGAGTGGTGGCAAAACGTCACGGTGCCAATATTGGAAAATGTTAGAAGGCGTCAGCGTTCGCTGGTGAAGTTGATCGAGAAAACGCAGCGTAAGCCAATTTACACTGATTTCGAAGACTTGATGGGTAGCGAAAGAGAATTCACCCTATCTGGGTTTTCAACCCCAAGTGATTTCGAACGATTCCGAGCCAAAGCGCGCCAGTTTCTCAAAGCGAATGAAAATCATATTACGGTCTATAAGTTGCGCATGAATGAGCCGTTGACCGCTACTGATTTGGCGGAACTGGAGCGCATGCTTTCGGAAAGCGGCATCGGCGATAGCGAGGTTGTGCAAAAAGCCAAGGAAACGAACGACGGCTTAGGTCTCTTCGTGCGCTCGCTTGTCGGACTCGACCGTGAAGCGGCGAAGAACGCTTTGGCCGGCTTTCTCGCCGGAAAAACCTTGCGCGCCAATCAGATCGAGTTTTTGAATTTGATCATCGAGCATTTAACCGAGCACGGTTCGATGGATGCGCGACTGCTCTATGATTCACCCTACACCGACTTTAGCCCACGCGGTGTTGATGGGGTCTTTGAGTCCAAAGAAGTCGATGAGCTGGTTGCGATTTTGGATGATGTGCGGAAAAGAGCTGTGGGATAAGCGCGGCGGTCACGACAAAACGGTGCCGGCGCCGCCGTTCAGCCGCCGTTTTCGATGAGCTTGATGAGGTTGGTGAATTCCAATTCAGTAAACAGCGCGCGGGTCTTTTCGAGGTTGAAGCCGGTAAATTTTAGCTCCTCGATGCTGGTGTCCAACGGCACGTCGCGCTTGACCGTGGCAAGATCGCGGCTCAGAAAGGCGGCGTCTCTGCCTTCTTCAAGAATCTTGCGCACTCGGGGGGCGCCGCGCAGTTTCATTTGCTCGATCTCGTCGAGATGAGCAAAGAGATTTTCCAAAGTTTGAAACTGTTGGATCAACGCGCCGGCGGTTTTCTCGCCGATGCCTTTGACGCCGGGGATATTGTCCACCGCGTCGCCCATTAAGCCCATCACTTCGATCACCTGTTCCGGTGCCACACCGAACTTTTCTTTGACTTCGTCTTTGCCGATCCAGCGATCCTTGGCGCTGTCGAGCAGCTTTATACCGTTGGTCACCAGCTGCATTAAATCCTTGTCGCTCGATACCACCACCAGCTCGCAGCCTTGACCTGAAAGCCGGTCGCAAAGCGTGGCGATGATGTCGTCGGCTTCGTAGCCGGGGATTTCGAGCAAGGGCAAGTTGAGGACGTCGAGAACCTTGCGAAAATAGGGGAACTGCGGAATCAATTCGGCCGGCGCTTCGGGGCGATTGCCTTTATAGGCGGCATACATCTCATTTCGAAAGGTGACTCGGCCGGCGTCCAAAGCGACGGCGACGTATTCGGGCTTATACTGCTTGAGAAACTTCAGCAGGATGTTGGTGAAGCCAAAAATCGCGTTGGTCGGCAAGCCCGCCGCATTGTTGAGCGCTGGAATGGCGTAGAACGCGCGAAAGATATACGAGCTGCCGTCAATTAAAAAAAGTCTAGGAGTTGGCTCACTCATGTTTTAAAGTTCTTCAGGCTGTCCTATGAAGCAGGGCTCGGAGATTTCACCGCCGAGGCGCGTCCTTCGACTAAGGCTCAGGATGCGCGGCTTTCCTCCGTTCATGGTGATTCCTCGACGGGCTCGGAACTGAAGGCCGTCGAGGAAGCCTGCCGTGAGGCTTCTCGAACGGTCGAACCATGTGAACTCTGTCTGCCTGTGCGGACACGCAGACAGGTGCCTCTGTGGTGAATTCCTCTTCACAGTAAACTAGGAACAACCGAATACATTGAGCGCTAGCGGCGCGACAGCGTGTGGGTTGCCGTGCCGTAAAAGCTTTCCGCCGCTTCCATCAAAGTTTCCGAAAGCGTCGGGTGTGGATGGACCGAGTCGGCGATGTCGCGTGCCGTGGCGCCCATCTCGACGGCGAGCACCCCTTCGCTGATCAGTTCCCCGGCGCCTGCGCCGGCGATGCCCACGCCGAGTATTCGTCCGGTGTCCGGTTCGATGATCAACTTGGTCAGTCCATCGGGTCGGTCGAGGGTCAAGGCGCGGCCCGATGCACCCCACAAGAATTTGGCTATTTTGATCTCGATACCTTTCTGCTTTGCTTCGCTTTCGCTCAAGCCGCACCAGGCGACTTCGGGATTGGTGTAGACCACCGCCGGGATAACAACATTCTCAAACGCGCTGGCTTCTCCCAGCATCGCTTCGACGGCAACTTTCGCTTGTTTCGCCGCCCGATGGGCGAGCAGGATGCCGCCGTTGGCGTCGCCGACGGCGTAGATGTTCGGATCGTCGGTTTGTTGCTGGGCGTTGGTCTGCACGAAGCCTTTGTCATCCTTGACGACCTTAGTGTTTTCGAGACCCAAGTCGGTGAGGTTGGGTGAGCGGCCAACGCTGACCAAGACGCGGTCATAAAGTTCTTCGCGCGGCTGCTTGTCGATTTCCGTGGTGACTTGGATTTGCTTGCCGGCGGTGGCCATCTTTAGCACTTTGGTGTTGAGACGAATTTCCTTAAATGCCTTCTGCGCGGCGCGCGCCACCGGACGAACCAGATCCACGTCGACGCCGGTTAGGATCGATGGCAACGCTTCGAGCACGACGACGTTGCTGCCGAGGGCGGCATAGACCGTGCCGAGTTCCATACCGATATAGCCGCCGCCGACGACCAAAAGATCTTGAGGCACGTCGGGCAGATCGAGCGCTTCGCTGGAGGTCATGATGCGCTTGTTGCCGAGGTCGAAGGCGTGGGGCATGGCCGGCTTGGAACCCACCGCGATGATCGCTTTTTCGTAGCGAATGAATTTCTGGCCGTTGGCGGTCTCGACTCGGAGCGTTTGCGAGTCTTCGAAATGGCCGCGGCCAAGGATTACCTGCACCTTGCGGTGCTGGGCCAAAGACTTGATGCCTTGGCCGAGTTTATCAAGAATCGATTCTTTCCAACCGCGCAGCTTGTCGAGATCGATTTTGGCGGGGCCAAACTCAATACCGCGCAGCGCCGAAGCTTTCGCCTCGCGCAAATATTCCGTGGCGTGCAGCAACGCTTTCGACGCAATGCAGCCGGCGTTCAAGCAAACCCCGCCCAGCCGCGGATTCTGCTCGACCAGCGTAACCTTTTTGCCCTTGTCCGCGGCATAAAACGCCGCGGTGTAACCGCCGGGGCCGGCGCCGAGAACTAATATTTCTGTGGTGATCGGTTCCATGGTGAATTACTATTTGAGCTTGATGTCGGCTTCGTCGAAGGCTTCGAGAGCGCCAATGATGTACTTTAAGAAACGCACGGCGTCGCCGCCGTCGAGAACCCGATGGTCGTAGGCGAGACAGAGCGGCAGGATCGTGCGAATGGCGATCTTGCCATCGACTGCCACCGGCTTCGCTTGGCCTTGGCCGACGCCTAGGATCGCCACCTGCGGCGCGTAGATGATCGGCGTGAAGTGGCTGCCGCCGATGCTCCCTTGATTCGATAGGGTAAACGTTCCGCCTTGCAGTTCTTCGATGGCAATTTTGCGCTGCCGGGTTTTTTCCGAGATGGCGTGCAACTCTTGGGAGAGTTGCAATAAGTTTTTTTTGTCGACATCGCGCAGCACCGGCACGATCAAGCCGCCTTCGGTGTCGACGGCAATGCCGATATGACAATAGTCTTTGTAGACGATCTCCAGTGCGGTTTCGGCATTCTCAATGACGCTGGCGTTAGCCCGCGGATGTTTCGTCAACGCGCGTCCGAGAATCAGTAAGAAAAATGACGTTAGGGTCAGATGCGCCCCCCTTTTTTCGTAGGCCGGCGCATGTTTCTTGCGGAGCGCCAAGAGGGCGGTGATGTCGGCGTCGGCGAATTGATTGATTTTGGGGATGGTGGTCCATGATTCGACCATGCGCCGGCTCACCGTACGCCGGAGCGGCGACAATTTCTCCCGTCGTGTCGGCCCCCACTTGGCGAAGTCCATCACATCTGGCGCTGCCGCCGACGGCGTACTTGCCGCTGATGACGGCGCGGCGACCGGCCCGGCTGGTGACGCTAGTTGTTGCAGTTTTTGAATGTAGGCGCGCAGATCGGCGAGAACGATTCTCCCACCCGCTTCGCTGCCGAGTACTCGAGTTAGATCGATGTCGAGATCACGGGCAAGTTTGCGGATCGACGGCGCGGCCGGGGGAGGCATGCCGCTTTTGGATTGATATCGGTAATCGTCGGCGCCCGCAGTCGTTTCTTTTGACGATTGGCTTGTAGCGGGAATTGGGATCGGTGCTTTTCCCATCGCATCGCTTTGTGCCGTCGTGCCAGCGGTTGGCAATGCCGTGCCGACGTTCGCGCTCTCGATGGAGATTAAGACCATGCCGACGGTGACTTCCATGCCTTGCTTGACATGAATTTTCGTTACGACACCGGACTGTGGTGCAGGTATCGAACCGACAGCCTTCTGAGTTTCCAGCTCCATGAAGGCCTGATCTTTTTTGATCTCTTGGCCTTCTGAAACCAAAATACTGACCACCGTGCCGCCCTCTACACCTTCAGCGAGCTGGGGAAGTTTGACGTCCATGGAGAAATTTCGCGACGATCCTTTTGGCGGTCAGAGGTGAAATGGAAATGGTTTTTCTGGATCGATACCGAGCCGCTTGATCGCTTGGTCGACGACCTCGGCCGGGAATGCTTCTTTTTGGTGTAGCGCGTAGAGCGTCGCGATGGCGGTAGTTTCCGCGTCGACTTCAAAGAATCGCCGGAGATTCGCCCGGGTGTCGCTCCGGCCGAACCCGTCGGTGCCCAAAGTCATGAGCCCGCCAGGCACCCACGGCGCGATCTGGTCGGCAACCATTTTCATGTAATCGGATACCGCGATAAAAACTCCTTGTTCATTTTGCAGCACCGATTCGAGATACGATTTTCGTGGGGCAGCGGTTGGATGAAGCATGTTCCAGCGTTTGGTTTGCAGGGCGTCGCCGCGTAGCAGTTTATAACTTGTCACGCTCCAAACGTCGGCCGCCACGTCGAATTGCTCGCCAAGAATTTCTTGGGCGCGCAGCGCCTCGCGCAGGATCGGCCCGCTGCCGAAAATTTGCGCCCGGTATTTTTTGCCTCTGGTTGCCGGTTTGAGCTTGTAGAGCCCTTTGAGAATTCCCTCCTCAGCTCCCTCGGGCATGGCCGGCATTGCGTAGCTTTCGTTGTAAAGGGTTAGATAGTAAAAATATTCCTCGCCCTCGGCGTAGAGCCGGCGCAGCCCGTCTTTGATGATGACCGCGATCTCATAACCAAAGGCGGCATCGTAGGTTAACAAGGTTGGAATGGTGCTGGCTAACAGATGGCTGTGGCCGTCCTGGTGCTGCAGGCCCTCACCATTGAGTGTCGTGCGTCCGGCGGTGGCGCCGAGGAGAAATCCCTTGGCTTTGCTGTCGGCGGCGGCCCAGATCAGATCGCCGATGCGTTGGAAGCCGAACATCGAGTAGTAAAAATAGAAGGGGATCAGGTTAATCGCCAGATTGGCGTAGGCCGTGCCGGCGGCGATAAACGACGACATAGCGCCGGCTTCGGTGATGCCTTCCTCAAGGATCTGTCCGTCTTTGGTTTCGTTGTAGTAGAGCAGGGTCTCACGGTCGACAGGTTCGTAAAGCTGTCCCTTGGATGAGTAGATGCCGATCTGGCGAAACAGCGAGTCCATGCCGAAAGTTCTGGCTTCGTCGGGAATAATCGGGATGATCTTGGCGCCGACTTCTTGGTCGCGCAAAAGCTTGGTCAAGAGCCGCACCGTCGCCATGGTGGTGGACATGGGGTGCTCGCCGGAGCCCTTCAATAGTTCCGCGTAAGTATCGGCGCCGGGGACCGCAAGCGGTTTGGCGCGCACTTTTCTTTCGGGCAAAAAGCCGCTGAGCTGTTTGCGCCGCTCCAGCAGATACTGAGTTTCCGGGCTGTCCAGTGGCGGACGGTAGAAGGGCGTCTCGACGACTTCTTCGTCCGGCAGAGGAATATCGAAGCGGCTGCGAAACTCGCGCAACTCTCGTTCGTTGAGTTTTTTCTGCTGGTGCGTGATGTTTCTTCCTTCGCCCGCTTCGCCAAGGCCATAGCCCTTAACCGTCTTAGCCAGGATGACCGTCGGCCCGCCCTTATGTTCCACTGCGGCCTTGTAAGCGGCGAAAACTTTTTTCGGGTCGTGACCGCCGCGCAAAAGCCCGTGAATTTGCTCATCGGTCAGATGATGGACCATCTCCGCTAGTTCGGCGTACTTGCCGAAGAAGTTTTTGCGCGTGTAGCTGCCCGGTTCGACCGAATACTTCTGGTACTCCCCGTCGACCGCTTCTTCCATGCGCTTGAGCAGCAGGCCCTTGTGGTCAGCGGCCAAAAGCGGGTCCCAGTCGGAGCCCCAGATCACCTTGATAACGTTCCAACCGGCGCCGCGAAACAACGCCTCCAATTCCTGAATTATCTTACCATTGCCGCGCACCGGACCATCGAGGCGTTGCAGATTGCAATTGACCACCCAAACCAGATTGTCGAGATTTTCCCGCGCCGCGAGCGAAAGAGCGCCGGAGGATTCCGGTTCGTCCATCTCGCCGTCGCCGGCAAAACACCAAATACGCGGCTCTTCGCCGGTTAGCAGGCCGCGGCTTTTGAGATATCGCACGAAACGCGCCTGATAGATCGACATGATCGGCGCCAGTCCCATGGAAACCGATGGGAATTGCCAAAAGTCCGGCATTAAATACGGATGTGGATAGGACGATAGTCCGCCAACGCTTGCGAGTTCTTGGCGGAAATGGTGCAATTTCGGCGCGTTGATGCGCCATTCTACATAAGCGCGCGCATAGGCGCCGGGCGAGGCATGACCCTGAAAGTACACCATGTCCGCCGGATTGGTTCCGTCACCGCCGCGAAAAAAATGATTCTGGCCGACCTCGTAGAGCGTCGCCGAAGATGCATAGGTGGAAATATGACCGCCGATATCGGCGTGCAGCCGGTTCGCCTTGACCACCATCGCCATGGCGTTCCAACGGACGTAGCTTTTGATGCGCCGTTCGATTTCACGGTTGCCGGGATAGGGGGGTTCCTTGTCCGGTGCAATCGTATTTACGTAAGGTGTATTGATAGTGTAAGGAATCTTGACGCCGGAAGTGCGCAGCCGATCGGCGAGTTCTTCGAGCAGCAGCGAGGCCTGTTCCGATTGCTCGTTCTTTAAAATATACTCAAGAATATATTCAAGCGAAGCGATTGATTGATGGCGATCGTTCTTGGCGGCTTTGCCGCTTGCACGATCGCCAACGCCAGAGGTGTCGTCGTCGGCTTTTTTATTTTCAGTTTGATTCACGGCAATGGCAATTTCAAGAGACAATAAATCCGCATCAAAATCAACTTAATCTCATGAAATATCTTGAGCTATCCTTTGCCCATCCGGCGCGTAATCTTGCCTGCGACGAAGCGCTGTTGGACTTATTCGAGACTGAGCACATCGACGATGGCTTGCTAAGACTCTGGCGCCCGGAAAATTACTTTGTCGTGCTCGGTCATTCGAATCGCTTAGGCGCCGAAGCCAATGTCCCGGCGTGCGTTGCCGCAGGGATTCCGATCGTACGGCGGGTGAGCGGCGGTGGCGCGGTGTTGCAAGGGCCGGGATGTCTTAATTACTCTCTGCTCCTGGACAGTATGACGCACGATGTCAGAAACATCGAAGCGGGGTTTCGCTATGTTTTGGAGCGCCATCGTCAATTCTTGGGAGCTTTAACCTCTGATGATATTTGTCGAGCTGGCATCAGCGATCTAACCGTTGCGGGGCGCAAGTTCTCCGGCAACGCGCAATATCGCAAATCACGTTATGTCCTCGTGCATGGGACCTTTCTTCTCAAATTTGATCTGTCGATGATCGATCGTTGCCTGCATGTGCCAGCGAAGCAGCCCAAGTACCGGGAGAATCGGCCGCATTTGGACTTTGTCGCCAATCTCGATGTCGACCCAAACCGGATTGGTTCTGGATTGCGAGAAAGCTGGCGTGCCACTGAAGCCTTTGACACTCCCCCGTTAAACCAGGTGGAGCGGTTGATGGAAATGCGCTACGGACTAGAGACATGGTCGAGCAAATTCTAATCAAGGTCTTCGATCAAAAAAGTTGGTGGCGGTGGACAGATTTGAACTGTCGACGCCGCGGATATGAGCCGCGTGCTCTGACCAACTGAGCTACACCGCCAAGAGATAACCAGGTTAGGATGGTCGTGAGGAAAGATCAAACGCTCAAAACACGCCTCGCGACGTATTCCATCGCCGCTGCATCGAGGTCCGGTTGACGCGCTTTTTCCCAAGGCTGATTTGGTAAAGGACTTTCTCATCAACGTCCAAACATGTCAACATGTTGCCGTAAACCAGCCCGGTGTCCAGACCTACTTTATACGGCAAATCGTAATAGACCGTATGTTGCGGCGTGTGACCAAATAGAACCGTATAGGGTAGACGATGAGACGCGAAGATGAATTTGTTGCGAATCCACAGCAATTCCTCTTCAGTCTGCTCGGTGAGCGACTTCTCGGGATCGATACCGGCGTGGACGCAGAAAAAGGGTTCCATCAAATAATAGGGCCGTAAGTGTTGATAGAATGTCATATGCTCGGAGGGTAGGACTGACAAGGTCTCCTGGGCGGCAGGTTTATCGGTTTCTATGCCATAACTCGCAACCGTCGCCTTGCCACCGTTGATAAGAAACATGTCCGCATGGGCACCGCCCAGTCCCAAGAACGATAAGAACATGTCTTCATGGTTTCCCTTAAGGAATATAAACTCGATTGAGCTAAGCTGTTTCGGGAGCTCGACCAAATACGAAACGACACCGCAGGAGTTTGGGCCCCGGTCGATGTAGTCGCCGAGGAATACCAGCCGATCGCCCGGACCGAGCGGCAAGCCGTCGATCAGGTAGCGTAGTTCGCGCTCGCAGCCGTGGATATCACCGATCACATAACTCTTCATCGATACGGAATCCTAAGCTACTCCGATGACCTGTGCAAATCCTCGGTGGGCTGGAAATTCTAGTCACGGACCGCTATCTTCGTCTGGGTCGCCTGATGCCATGAAGATACGAGAAATCTATTCCAGCTCCGTGATGGTGTCTGGCCTTGTATGTCTAGTTCTTGGCATCGGTAACTGGGCGGTCGGGGCGCACGAGACGGCCAAGTATCAAGCGCTGCTGCGAATGACCGCGCAAACGGGGTTGGAAGAAACATACCGAAGTTTTCAGGAGCTGGATCAGCAAAAAAATGCCGAAGTGCTCCGGCGCATTAACGATGATCGCGAAAAGTCTAATGCGGCAAGAGTGAAGCTGAATTTCTTTTTTGTTGTCTTGACGGGTGGCAAATTGCTGTTTGTGATCGGAACGCTGCTGGCGCTCTCGGCGGCGGTTGGTTTAATCAGGCGTGATGCACGCATGAAAATCGAGAAAGCCGTTGGTGCTTGAGAGGGGAATCCAGACGATCCCCTTGCGGCGAGAGGCAATTATTTCGAAGGCTTGGACTTCTGGTACTTGCGATAGTCATACCCGGTCGCCATCGCTAATAAAATGTCTTCCATGCCGCCGCTTTTTTCTCGTCTTAGAATGAGTAGGCGATCGTAAAACTCTTTGTAATCTTTATAGACGCGTTGATTATCATCAGTGCTGCGCAAATAGAAGTCCTTGATGCGGGTTACCGTGAAACGCAAGGCCGAGAAGCGTAATTCGTTAGGAAACGAATCCCACTCCGGCAGTGACAAAGGTCGCAGGCTTTCATAACCGGAGATGAGCGCTTCGAAACGGTCGATGCGGAACTTGTCGTCGAGAAAGCAAAGGGCGTTGACTGCCGTCGCGAGATCGTAGATAAGCTTGCCACGACATGCCGCCTCGAAATCCATCACGCCCGTAAGGCGATTACTCTTGAATTTTACGTTGTCGGAAAATAGATCGCCATGAATAATGCCCTTTGGCAGATTGTTATCCAAGTAGTTTTCGAGGTATGAAAACTCGTCATCCAAAACGCGAACAATATTTTTTAAATGACTCGGTAGCTGGCGGCGAACATCGCGATAAATGGATACGATTCGGTTAAAACCGAAGCGATTGTCGATCCCCTTTTTATAACTTCGTCCGATGAGATGGAGGTTCGCAAGTATGTGGCCTAACGCGCTCAAGTGGGTCGGAGTTATGGCCTGCACTGCCAATTCTGCGCCGTCGACGTGGCGACTTATCGTTAGGCACTTGCCCTGAACATCGAGATAAAGTCGGCCACTCTTGCTTTTGAGCGGTTGAAGGCAAGGGAAATTTTGCTTTCGTAGATGAAACAACAGGTCAAGTTCTTGTTTAACCTCAACTTCACTTTTCACTTCATCAATTTTTGCGAAAAATTTTCCGCGCTTGGTCTCGATTAAGTAATGGGTATTGACTGAGCCGTTCTTGACTCCTGTGAAAGTGGTGAGTTCTCCCAGGGCAAATTCATCGACAACTCTGATGATATCCCTTTTTGCTAGTACCGTGTAAATCGCCATCCTGTTGCTCTCATGATGCTGGCCTTGCAATGCCTACAGATTTGTCTCGTTAGCCAGTAGAACGGTCAGATCCCAAAATGATCTAACTCCGCTATTTATAACGAAATTATTGCCAAAGGTCAAGCTGCTTTTGATATTGATTAGTTAGCATAGCGAGTCCCGTGTAATACTTGATATTTTAGATTGCTTGAATTGGGCTCGATTGGCTTCCGTTCGGAATGTCTTGGGCCCGGCTTTGTTGTGAAACTTAGTTCGTGCGACGCTTAAATGCAGATTTCGATCCCTAGAATTAGCAATTGATCGGGCAAATCACCGCGCTTCAAATCTCTTGATTTGAGATGGCAGCGCTTTTAGGACCTGTCAACTCATAAGAGAATGTAAGCCAATTGGATTTGTTTGACGGTCGCAAACGTAGTAATCTTCAATCGTTCATATTCGATAGTTTGGAAGCAAGGGAGACTGATGGATCAGACAGCGCTGCAAACTGAGTTGCGCTTTGGGCCGGATAAACTGCTTGCCGAGACGGTCGTGTTAACTCGGCTCGACAAGGCGGTCGGTTGGGCGCGCAAGTATTCCCTGTTTCCCTATCCGTTTGCAACGGCTTGTTGTGCGATGGAGTACATGGCGCTGTCAATGTCACCTTACGATATCGATCGATTTGGCGCCCTGCTGCCGCGTTTTAGTCCGCGCCAGGCGGATCTGTTAATGGTAATCGGTACCGTCAATCACAAGCTTTCGCCGGTTTTGAAACGGGTATACGAACAAATGTCTGAACCGAAATGGGTCATGGCATTTGGTGCGTGCGCGGCGAGCGGAGGGTTCTACGATAATTACGCGACGGTCCAAGGGATTGATCGAATCATTCCAGTGGACGTTTACGTGCCCGGATGTCCGCCCCGGCCAGAAGCGGTGTTAGATGGATTGATGGAATTGCAGTCACGGATCGCGCAGCAGAAACACCCGATTGCTTAACCTCGACGTGGTCCGGCTCGAAATGTAATTTGGCACTCCGGTAAAATTTCCGGTTATTCACGATCTTGCCAGTCGTCAGTTGGTGGCATGGCTCAAGCTGAAAAAGATCCGTTGACGTCGACGCGCGGCGATTATTACCATCAAGGGGTAATCACCAAGTTATTTCCGTCCAATAATACCGGAGTGGTTCGCACCGAGAGCGGTCGAGAGCTTACCTTTTCTTATGAATTAGTCATTCTCATGGGCGAGGTGCAATCGCCGCTCGACCTCAAAGTCGGCGAATCGGTTGGCTATGACTTGGGTTGGACATCGAGTGGCTTAAGGGTGACTAAGATTAAAACCTACCGGAAGACTTCCGAATAGAATCGCTCTGGAAGTTCAAAAGGGCAGTGACGTTAGCGCCAGGATCTGCCGACCTAGAATCTCTCCGACAAATACTCCTAGCAGGGCTATGTAGAATAATCCCGTGGCCGCCATCGTGTGGGGAATCAGTAAGGTGCGCCATATCATCCACGACAAGACGAATGGCGCGGCTTGCCCAACCGCGACACGCGTTACCGCGAGGGTGGCGTGATGTTGCCAGAGGCGATCCAAACCCGCGATACTTTGCGAGTTGCCGAGATAATACAGCGCGACCGGGGCGAGTGAGAAAACGATGCATTGCGCGATCAAGGTAACGACAAAAAATTTGTATAGACGGATGAAGGGCGCCAGACTCTGCCCGGTATCGATGAGGTACCAATGACCCATCAACATGCCGACGGTCACACTGCCGAGGAGCATTGACGACAAGAAAAATGTCGTTGGGTAGACAAAGGTCTCAACCGAAAAGATTCTCGCGCTATAAAAACTCTGTGTGCTCAGGAACAGGCCAGCGACCCCGGTCAGTATTGCCGCGGCAAAGCTCCGAGCGCGAAAGACCTGCCATTCGGCCCACAAAGAGAACATGTAGCAGGAGAATGACAGGATGAAGCTGACATGCAAGAAACTCTCGAGACCGATGCTCCAGGAAAATTGTTGCGCCAGACTTTGCCAATAAAAGGTGCTTTTGCCCCACAATCCGATTAGGGCAATCACGTAGAGAACGCCAGCCGTGGATTTATAAAACGCCCGCTCAATTTCATGAAAGGGTGTGCTGGCCAAGGCCAATAATCCGCCTATCGCGATCTGATAGAAGAAGATTAAGAAACTGCTAGAAAACCCCCGCATCGGCTTAGATCGATTCCACTGCCGCCGATGATTTGGCCGCGACGTGCATGCACACGGCGCCGCGCAGGAATTTTTGAATCTTGACGTCGACGAAGCCGGCCTGCTCGATCATTCTTGCCACGGTTTCCGGAGGGTGAAACTGGCGCACCGAATCGGAAAGGTATTGGTAGGCTTTGAGATCATTCGACAATAGACCGCCAACAATAGGCATCAGCCGATAAAAGTAAACGGCGTACAACGACGAAAACCAGCCGCTTGACGGCGGAAACATGTCCAAAGAGACGAATTTGCCGCCGGGCTTAAGCAGACGATGCGCCTCGGCAAAGAATTGCGGCAAATCCGACACGTTGCGCAGCACAAAGGCGGTCATCGCCCCGTCAAAAAGTCCACTCTTTATGGGAGCTTGCAGCGCGCTGGCTTGGATAAAAGTCGTGTTTGCGCCGCGCGGCGCTCGGCTGCGTTTGTGCTGTGCCAAACGGATCATCTGCATGGAAAAGTCCAGGCCAACGATGTGCGCCTTGGCTCCGGATATTTTTGCCGCGTTGAATGCAAGGTCGCCGGTTCCCGTGCCGAGATCGACAATTGTCGGATTCTCGACCGTCAGCAGAGTTCGGATCGCTCGATTACGCCACCGGGTATCTAGACGAAAACTGATTACGCGATTGAGCAGATCGTAGCGACCGGCGATCCGATCGAACATGCTTTGAACGGCTTGGTCGCGCGGATGACTGGCGGCGGACATCATCAAAAAGATAAATCCAAGTGGAAAAGTGACGACGGAATCAGACTCGCGGTCAGAAATCGCGGTCGATGATCAGCTGCACCAGGGTCTTGAGGCCGTTGCGGTATCGCGATGGCGGTAGCTTCTTGATCGATTTGAGTGCTTCTTGAGCGTAGTGTTTAGCGAGTACCTTTGCTTCTTCAATCGCCGGCCCATTCTTTATCGAGTTTAACGCCTCGGTGACTTGAGCTTCGGTGGGCGTCGGGCAGTCAAATGCGTTACAGACTTTGGCGTCGCCGTTTTTCATGGCGAGAATAATCGGCAATGCCGGATTGCCATCCCGTAGATCCATGCCCGTGGGTTTGCCAAGCAGATCCGGGTGGCCGACTACGTCAAGAACATCATCGACCATCTGGAAGGCAATCCCCATGTGAAGCCCGTAACGCTCGGTTTCGTCGACCAGCGACGTGTTCGCTCCCGCGAGGTAGGCCCCCACCTTCGCGCCGGTATGGAAGAGCGAAGCGGTCTTTCGTTTGACGATCTCCACGTAATCAGCGATCGTTACGCTGCGGTTGCGGTTGAAATGGCCCTGTAAAATTTCGCCTTCGGTGAGCAGTGTGCAAGCGTCGGCGGTCCACTGGACGACAGTTTCGTCAAACTTCCCGGCGAACTCGAATGCTTTGATGAAAAGAAAGTCGCCGGCTACCAAGGTCGATTTTAGGCCGTACTTCTTGTAGGCAGATTCTTTGCCGCGCCGGGTATCAGCGCCATCGATGATGTCGTCATGCAAAAGGGTCGCGGTATGGATTAGCTCGATGGCGGTGGCGATGTCGACGATTTCCGCGACGCGTCGGCCACCAAAAGCCGCGTAGGCGAGCAGGGTGACCATCGGCCGCACGCGCTTGCCACCGCCGAAAATCAAGTGGCCAGAAATATCGGTTAGTTCCGGCTCACGCGAGCGAATTGCCCGAACAAGATTTTCTTCAACGAGTTTGAGCTCATCACCGACGAAGCTAAACGGATCGTTGGCTCCTTGCAACAGCGGAATTTTTCGATCGCCTTCGGCTGCAACGGTGGACTTTGTTCCGGCCGTATTTGATTTACTCTCTTGAATCAGATGGGCTCCGTCAGGCGGCTGAAAAGATTTGAGGCAAAATGTCACAGATCACCTGAGAGGTCAAGCTGAACTTGCACTCGCACTCGGTGTCACGGTCCCCAACCAAGGTTTCTCGACGCTTAGATTGCTCTTCGACCTGCCTGCCCGGATCGACATTCGCCGAGATTAGCGCCGATTTTCCTTGACAAAATTGGGCTTCAACTAATATATAACGCGAAAGTCCCAAAAATGATAATTTGATGAACGGTCAAATGTCGTGGCGAAGGAAGAGGTGAGTTATGATGGAATTTACATTGTTTGTTTTGCGGTGGATTCATTTTATGGCGGGTGTGACGTGGATCGGTATTCTTTATTATTTTAATTTCGTGCAGACACCGTTTTTCGCCGAAACCGAAGCACCGGTGCGGATCGGTGCGATTCAGAAGCTCTTGCCGCGCGCGTTGTGGTGGTTTCGTTGGGGCGCGATGGTTACATTTCTTTCGGGTATTCTGATTTATTTGCTGCGCCTGCATGAGATGGGCGGAGGATTATTTTTTTCATCTTCCTACGGTATATCGATCACGGTCGGCGGGTTGATCGGTACGATGATGTTTTTGAATGTTTGGCTGGTAATCTGGCCGAAGCAGCAGATCGTAATGGCGTCGACCAATCAAGTGGCCACGGGTGGGCAGGCACTGCCCGAAGCTGCTGGAGCGGCGCGCCGGGCCGCGTTGACTTCCAGAACCAACACGGTCTTGTCGATCCCGATGCTTTTTTACATGGGCGCGGCCAGTCACTATGGTTTGATGGTTGGCGCGTTGGGCCAGACGGAATGGCGTCAAATTTATTGGCCGTTAGTGATCTTGATCCTTGGCTATTTTGAATGCAACGCTCTGATCGGGACTCAAGGGGCGGCGAAAAAACCGCTCGATACCGTGAAGGGCGCCCTGTGGTACGGATTCCTGCTGACTGGGATTTTGTTCCTGTTGACGCTCGGGCTTACCTAAGGTCCGTGCGTTAACTGTTCAGGTAGGCGGCTAGGTTGGGAATCTCGTCTCTCAGGAACGGGAACTGCGGCATTATTTTAGTCGGTCGTTTTGGCCGGTAGTTTGGCGGGTAGTCGGTGCTAAGTACTCGAGCGAGCAGTAACTCGCGTGAAGAACCCCTAATGGCAGGGCCGATGGGTCCATCTCTAGCTGGATCGTTGTTATGGCAAGCGACGCAATTTGCCAAATACACGGCTCTGCCTCTTTGCACGTCACGTTTGATTCCTGACTTTGCGCTGTCCTCGTCGCCACAAGCGACCACGAAAAATACGCTCAACCCAAAAAAGAATATTAGTTTTTTCACCTATCGCGTACCTCGCTATCTGGTAAACATGCAGTGCCGGTGGCGATTGCGTCGGCTCCGTCGGCCGACAAAGCTGCCCGACTCTGGCTACAAGCTCCTCGCGTAACTTTTCGTTCCTTGCTGTTTGGGCTGTTCGGCCCGTAGCCGAATCACTCTTCGGGGTCGTCGCTAAACTATCGAGGTACCGTCAAGCACGGGGGACTAGATTTGGGACGTTAGAGAAACTTGCTTTTCTATGGTAACTAATCAATGTTTGGTGCGAAAGGGGGGAATCGAACCCCCACGGGTGTTACCCCACAGGATCCTGAATCCTGCGCGTCTACCAATTCCGCCACTTTCGCGCAGTAACCACCAACCATCGAGCACCTTTTGTAACTTGCGCTCGGAAGCTTGTCAAGGTGAACGGAGTAACTAGGCAGACATGATTAAGCTGTTGCTCATTGAACCGGATAAAATGTTGCGCCAGGCATTCACTATCGCGCTTTTTCCTGAGTTTCAGATTCAGGTAGCCGACGCGCTTCCCGCTGCGCCGCCCAAAGATGTTGACGCATTGATCGTCGACGCGGCAGCGTTTAAAGAACGAGAGCCGGAATCCGCGCCCAGCATTCCTGCCGTGGCGGATTGGCATCTGCCAATTATTTGGATCGACGGCGATCAGCCGGCGCAGGCTGCCAATCCGGCTCATTGCACCCGGCTTAACTGGCCGGTGGCGAAAGAAACGCTGCGCCGAGCGCTGGCACAATGTTTGAGCGCGACCGTGACGGGGAAATCTGCTGGCGGCGTGAGCGCTGAAGCCGCGAAAGCAGCGCCGCGGCCGAAACGGAAAACGAAAAAAGCGACAGACAAAGCGACCGGCGAAAGCGGAAATTTTATCGAGCTTGTCGATGTCGTCGAAGAGGAAGCGGCAAGATAAAATCGGCAAGTCGCAACGGTCAATAAATTAGTCGGTCTAGAGGCTTTCCTGCGAAGCACGGCTTGGAGATTTCACCGCCGAGGCGCCCTTCGACTAGGCTCAGGACAAGCTCCGGGCGCGGAACCCTTCGACAAGGCTCAGGGTGATCGGCTTTCTTCCGCTCATGGTGAGCTTGTCGAACCATGCGAACTCTGTGCCTCTGTGGTGAATTCTTCTTAACAGGAAACCCGGAATAACCAAATAAGTAGCGATATGCAATTGTCGAAATCCTATAGTCACCGAGAAATCGAAGCTAAGTGGTACGCCATGTGGACGAATGGTGGTTTGTTCAAACCAGCAAAAGGTCCGGGTCAATACTTTTCTATCGTGATTCCGCCGCCCAATGTGACCGGTTCGCTGCACATGGGCCATGCCCTTAACAACACGCTGCAAGACATTCTCTGCCGCTACAAGCGGATGGACGGCCAGCGCGTGCTTTGGGTGCCCGGCACCGATCACGCTGGTATCGCAACGCAAAACGTGGTCGAGCGCCAACTGGGGCAGAAGGGCATGAGCCGAGCCCAGCTGGGCCGGGAACAATTCATCGAAAAAGTTTGGCAATGGAAGCAGGAGGCCGGCAATGCGATCTTGCACCAGCTGAAAGCGCTGGGGGTTTCGTGCGACTGGAGCCATGAGCGCTTCACCATGGACGAAGGGTTGTCGCGCGCGGTGCGCGAAGCGTTCGTCAAGCTTTGGGAAGACGAACTACTCTACCGGGCGCAGCGGCTGATCAACTGGTGTCCACGCTGCAAGACGGCCCTTGCCGATATTGAAGTCGCGCACGAAGAATCGGACGGCACTCTCTGGCATATTCGCTATCCCTTTGCCGACGATTCAGCGCCGCCATTGATCGTCGCCACCACGCGGCCGGAAACCATGTTGGGCGACACCGCGGTGGCGGTCCACCCAGAAGACGAACGTTACACTCACTTGGTGGGCAAAAGAATTCGCCTGCCGATTAGCGGCCGGGTCGTGCCGCTGATTGCCGATCCATTCGTCGACCGCGAATTCGGCACTGGCGCGCTCAAGATAACTCCTGGGCACGACTTTAACGATTTCGATATCGGCGAACGGTTTAATCTCGACAAGATCAGCATCTTCGATGCCGACGCGCGGATCGACGCGAACGCGTTCCTCGGGCGCGGCGAAAGTGGCGAGTGGATCGACCGTTACCGCGGCAAGGACCGTTTCGAAGCGCGCAAACTCGTGGTGGCGGAATTGACGGAAAACGGATTTCTCGCCAAGACCGATCAGCACAAACTTTCAGTTGGGCGCTGTTACCGGTGCCAAACGGTGATCGAGCCTTATCTGACGCCGCAGTGGTTCGTCGATATCAAGCCCTTGGCCGCGCCGGCGATGCAGGCGGTGCGCGATGGCAGGATCAAGATCATCCCCGAGGGCTGGAGCAATTCCTACTTCGCCTGGATGGAAAATATTAAAGATTGGTGCATCTCGCGGCAAATCTGGTGGGGCCACCAGATTCCCGCATGGTATTGCAAGAGTTGTGATGAAGCCCATTTTATCAAATCGGCCGATGGCGGTTACGTGCTCACCAAAGATGCTCGACCGATTGTTGGCAGACAGCGTCCGGAGAGTTGTCCCAGCTGTGGTGGCAAAGAATTGGCGCAAGATCCAGACGTGCTCGACACCTGGTTCTCGTCCGGCTTATGGCCATTCTCGACTTTAGGCTGGCCCGAGCGCACCGCCGATCTCAAGGATTTCTATCCGACTTCGACGCTGGTGACCGGCTTCGACATTCTATTTTTCTGGGTCGCGCGCATGATCATGATGGGGCTCAAGTTCATGGGCGACGTGCCGTTCCGCGACGTCTACATTCACGCCTTGGTGCGCGACGAGCAAGGCCAGAAGATGTCGAAGTCCAAAGGCAACGTCATCGATCCTCTGGAGATCATGGACAAGTATGGCACCGACGCCTTCCGATTTACCCTCGCGGCGATGGCCGCCATGGGGCGCGATATCAAGCTTGCTGAAGAGCGCATCGCCGGCTATCAGAATTTTGTCAACAAGCTGTGGAACGCCGCGCGCTTCGTGCAACTCAATCTAGCCGACGGCAATGACGCGCGCAGCAATGGTCAAAGCCGGCTCGCCGCCGGCGATCTTGGTTTGGCCGACTGCTGGATTCGTTCGCGTCTGGCGGCGACGATTCGCGAGGCGCGGGAAGCGGCGGAGGGTTACCGCTTCAACGACTACGCGAGTGTTCTCTACCAGTTCACCTGGCATGAGTTCTGTGACTGGTATATCGAAATGAGCAAGATTGCGCTCAACGGCGCCGACGCCGTTCAGGCCGCGGCAAGCCGACAGCTTCTGCGCGAACTGTTGGAGCAGATTCTCCGGCTGCTCCATCCGATCATGCCGTTTGTGACCGAAGAGATATGGCAGTCGCTCGGCGAAGCTCGGCCGAGCATCATGATCGAAAAATATCCGCCACTCGACGCTTCCTGGATCGATGCCGGCGTTGAAAAACAGATGGAATTTCTCATGGGAGTTATCCGGGCGATTCGCAACCTGCGCACCGAGCTCAATTGCCCGCCCGGAAAAGAGATTAAAGTGATCTTCTGCGCGCCGGATGTGGATCTGGCGTTTCTCAGCAAACAGCAGTCTTACCTGCGCGCGTTGGCACGGGTCGGCGGCGCGGAGCATCGTGCCATCGGCGCGGGCCCCAAGGGTGCGGCAACGGCGGTGGTGGGTGCGACGGAAATCTATCTGCCGCTCGACGATCTGGTGAATCTCGACGAGGAGCGCGCGCGGCTCACCAAGGAAGTCGGGAAGGTTGAAGAGGAGATCGTGCGGGTGCAAAAGAAGCTCGGTAACGGCGATTTTCTCGCCAAGGCGAAACCTGAGGTCGTCGAGAAAGAACGCGACAAGGCGAGCCAGTTCGAAGATAAGCTGCGCACGCTCAAAAGCAGCTTGGATAAGCTCGCGGAAATCCAAGCCGGAAGGAATTAGCACGATGGATATTCACGTTAGTCCGCAGATCGAGCGCTTGATTCGCGATTCATTGGACGAAGACATCGGCGCCGGCGACTTGGCGACGATGGCGACTATCGCCGCCGAGGCGCAAGGCAAGGGATTGTTTCGCGCCAAGAAAGACGGCGTGGTGGCCGGCTTGGTCTTGCTCGAGCGAATTTTTTATTTCATCGATCACAGAGTTCAGGTTCGCCTGCTCACCAAGGATGGCACGGCGGTGTCGAGCGGCACGGTGGTCGCCGAAGCGCTGGGGCCGGTGCGCGCGTTGCTGTTGGCGGAACGCACCGCGTTGAATTTTTTGCAACGCTTGTCGGGCACGGCGACCTTGACGCGCAAATTAGTTGACGCGGTTAAAGATTTTCCTTGCAAAGTTCTCGATACCCGAAAGACGACGCCAGGACTTCGGACTCTAGAAAAATACGCCGTGCGCATGGGCGGCGGCATGAATCATCGCATCGGCCTTTACGATGCGGCGTTGGTCAAGGATAACCATATTGAAGCCACCGGTTCGATCGCCGATGCGGTCAACGCGGTGCGGCGTCATGCGCCGTTCATGGCGAAAGTCGAAGTGGAGGCGGGCAATCTGAAACAGGTAGAAGAGGCGATCGATGCCGGTGCCGATGTCATCATGCTCGATAACATGACCCTGGCACAGATGGCCGAGGCCGTGAAGTTGGTCAACAAGCGTGCCTGGACTGAAGCGTCGGGCGGCATTACCCTCGACTCGATTCGCAAAGTGGCCGAGACCGGGGTTGATTATATTTCCTCCGGCGCGCTGACCCACTCGGCGCCGGTGGTCGATTTCAACATGAAGATCACGATGAATGTCGGCTAGCGATTTTCCCGACGATTCGGCTGGCAGAGCCCTTTCGCTAGATGAGCTGCGCCAAGGCTTGGCCGCTAAACGTCTAGGCAGCATTTTTCACTACTTTCCCGAGCTCGATTCGACCAACCTTTACGCCCGGCAACTTGCCGAGAACGGCGCCCGCGAAGGCGAGATCGTGATCGCCGAGGCGCAAACTCAAGGCCGCGGCCGACTCGGCCGGCGCTGGCAATCGCCGCCGTTCGCCAATCTTTATCTTTCGCTGATTCTTCGGCCAAAACTGGCGCCGGTTCACGCGCCACAGATCACTTTGATGGCTGCCGTGGCCTTGGCCGAAACGGTGGATTGTTTCATTCGTCAATCCTCGACGATCAAATGGCCCAACGACATACTCGTCGACGGCAAGAAGCTTGGCGGGATTCTCACCGAGGCGGCGTGCGACTCAGAGCGGGTGCATTACGTCATTCTCGGCATCGGAGTGAACTTGAATTATCGCTTTTCGGCGATGCCCGATGAGATTCGCACCATCGCCACTTCGGTCGCCGAATTGACTGGAAAATCGGTTAGCCGCGAAAGCTTTCTTCGGCGATTGATTCACGACCTCGACCGGTGTTATGGAGAGCTTGAGGAAGCCGGCTTTGGTTCGCTTGCGCCACGCTGGGAAGCGCATTTTGGTTTGCGCGGCCAGCGCGTTAGGGTCAAGCTTTTCGACCAGATCGTCAGCGGATGGGCCAGGGGGATTGACCGGGATGGCGCCCTGTTGGTGCAGGATGACCAGGGTAGAACGCAGCGGGTGATCGCTGGAGATGTAATTCCGTTGGAGAGTTGATCGCATTTTCATGCTTTTAGCCATCGATATCGGCAATACTAATATCGTTCTTGGTCTCTACCAGGGTAAGCAGTTGATTACCCACTGGCGCTTGGCGACTCAAGCTGAACGCACGGCCGACGAGTACGGCGTCATCATCAGCCAATTGGTCGGCTACGCCGGTTTCGTGGTGGATCAGATCGACGCGATTGCGGTATCCTGCGTCGTGCCGCCGATGCTGACAACGGCCCAGGAGCTGGCGCAGAAGTTTTTTAATCTCGAACCGCTGATCGTCGGCCCTGGGATCAAAACCGGCATGCCGATTCTTTACGAGAGTCCCAAGGATGTTGGCGCTGACCGCATCGTCAACGGCATCGCCGCCTTCGAAAAATATCATGACAGTTGCATCATCGTCGACTTCGGTACGGCTACTACCATTGACCTGATCTCCAAGAAGGGCGAATACGTCGGCGGCGCCATCGCACCCGGGTTGTCGATTTCGCTGGAAGCGTTGGTACAGCGCGCGTCCAAATTGCCGCGCATCGAGATCGTCAAACCCAAAGAAGTCGTCGGCAAGAATACCGTAAACTCGATCCAGGCCGGGATCTTTTTCGGTTACGTCGGCCTGGTCGACGGTATCGTGCGGCGTATGCAGAAAGAAAATGGCGTCCAAGTTAAAGTCGTAGCTACCGGCGGGCTCGCTCCCCTGGTGGCTTCCGAGTGTACCAGCATCAGCGAGGTGGATGAGTTTTTGACCCTCGAGGGGTTGCGCATCATTCACGAACGAAATTCTCAACCAGAGGCACGAACGAAATTCTCATCCAGAGGTTAAATTGCGGGCATAATTTTTCTTGAGGGAGGAACTCATCGTCATGGCTCAAGCTGAGATCGAGAAACTTCGTAACGTAGGAATTTTGGGGCATGGAGGTTCTGGCAAGACCTCATTGGGCGAGGCGATCTTGTTCGCCGCCGGGGCGACGCCACGGCTGGGCAAGGTTCAAGACGGCACATCGGTGCTCGATCACGAGCCGGAGGAGATCAAGCATCATGTGTCGATCTCGACGGCGTTTCATTCCTTGTCGTGGAACAAGTATCCGGTCACGTTGATCGACACGCCGGGCTACGCGGCGTTTCTGTCAGACTCGATCAATTGCATGCGCGGTTTTAGCAGCGCGGTATTCGTGCTCAATCCTGCGGTGGGGCTCAGAGTGGAAGCCGAGCGCTTGTGGGCGCGCGCCAACGAAGAGCGCATGAGCCGCTTACTGTTCGTCAGCAAGATGGACCACGAACAAGCCAACGTGCAAGAGCGTGTCGCGCCGCTGCTCGCAGGCTTGGAAGCAAAGGGCGTTTACCTGCAAATGCCGATCGGCACGGAAGTCGATTTCAAAGGTGTCGTCGATCTGTTGTCCATGAAAGCCCTTGTCTACAACGGCGACTCGGGTAAATTCACCGAGGGCGAGATTCCCGCCGACCTGAAGGATAGCGCCGAGGAGTGGCGGCAAAAAATGATCGAAGATGTTTCCGAGAGCGATGACGAGTTGTTGGAAAAATTTCTCGATGGCAAAGAGTTGACCAGCGAAGAACTTAAGAAGGCGCTGCGCGACGGCACGCGGGAGCGAAAGCTCTTTCCGATCCTGTTTGGCTCGCCGCTACACCAAGTGGGTATCGCCCAGTTGCTCGACGCCGTCGTCGAATATCTACCGTCACCCCTTGAGGCCGCCGAAGCGGAGGGCGAAAACCCGGTGAGCGGCGAGGTAGTGAAACGTAAAGCGGATGCCAACGCGCCGTTTTCCGCCTACGTGTTCAAGACGCTCATCGATCCCTTCGCCGGCAGGCTGTCGATCATGCGGGTGATGTCCGGCAAGATCACTTCCGACACGCCTTGTTACGTGGCCAATCGGCAACTGCGGGAAAAAGTCGGCCACCTGTTTCGTCTCGAAGGCAAGAAGCAAGAACCGGTGAAGGAAGCTCTGGCCGGAGAGATCGTCGCGGCGGCGAAGTTCAAGGACATCGCCACGGGCGATACGCTGTGCGATGAAAAGGCGCCGATCAAGTATGAAGGCCTGGTCCATTTTTCGCCGAACATATCGTTTGCCCTGGAGCCCAAGAGCAAAGCCGATGAAGATAAATTGCCCCAGGGGCTGCACCGCATTCGCGAAGAAGATCAAACCATTGAACTGCACCGGGATGAGGAAACTAGAGACTTCATTCTTTCCGGCATGGGCCAGCAACATATCGAAATCGTCGTTGAAAAGCTCAAACGCAAGTATAGCGCTGAGGTCGTGCTCAAAGCGCCCAAGGTGCCTTATAAGGAAACCATTCGCGGCAGCGCCAGCGCCCAAGGCAGGCAAAAAAAACAGACCGGCGGGCATGGCCAGTTCGGCGATACCTGGATCAAAGTCGAACCTCTGCCCCATGGCGCCGGATTTGAATTCGTCGACAAAATCGTTGGCGGCGCGATCCCCCGCAATTTCATCCCGGCGGTGGAGAAGGGGATTAGAGAAGCTATGGTGGGCGGCCACCTGGCCGGTTATCCGATGGTCGATGTCAGGGCGACGCTCTACGATGGCTCCTATCATGATGTCGATTCCTCGGATATGGCGTTTAGGATCGCCGCGTCGATGGGATTCAAAAACGCCGTGGAAAAAGCCAAGCCGGTTTTGCTCGAACCGGTCATGAACATGGAGGTGTCGGTGCCCGACGAGTGCATGGGGGACGTGATCGGCGACCTCAACAGCCGGCGCGGCAAGGTGCTCGGCATGGACACCAAAGGCCACACCCAGGTGATTAAGTCGCGGGTGCCGATGGCCGAGGTGCTTAAATATGCGCAGGATCTCCGTTCGATCACCAGCGGGCGGGGCGAGTTCCATATGGAGTTCTCGCACTACGAAGAGCTGCCGCCGCATTTAGCCGAGAAGGTGATCAAGGAAGCCAAGGCGCGTAAGAGCGGCGAACAAGAAGGCGAACATAAAGCGCATGGTTAGAGCGTATTCGAGGATGACCACGCTGATTTCAGCGTGAAACCGTTAAATGGGGTTTCCAAAGGGGGCGAGCACCCCCTTTGGTCAAGGCCGGGGTCAATACCCCGGCCGCGAAGTGGTTTCGTTTTTAAATATGGCGGCCGAGTCCTACGGCGAGTTTAATGCGAGCCTGCTCTACTGCAACAAGTGTGGCCGGGCCATGCCGGTGCGTCAGCGCTTGTTGTTGGTTTTGCCGGACGGCGAACTGTATGACTATACCTGTCAGGCCTGTAACAGTTCGGTCGGCTCGAAAACCGAGAAGGCTGGAGTCGCCGCGAACGTAGTCAACCCAAAATCGCCTTTAGGAGGATTTTAGCATGGCCGTGATCGATTCGGACGCGCATGTGTTGGAGACCGAACATACCTGGGATTATATGTTGGAGTCGGAACGCGAGATGCGCCCGCGCATCGTGGCGACGCCGAACGACTCGGCATCCGGCGGCGAGTCTTGGCTCGTCGACGGCACTTACATCGGCAAGGCGCGCAACGTCGGGTACGACGACACATCGCGCGAATCGAGGGAAATGGAAGATATTAAAGCGCGCGTCAAACATATGGACGAGCTCATGATCGATATCCAGGTCCTGTATCCAACCATTTTTCTGCGTCCTTTCACACGCCGACCGGAAGTCGAGATAGCGGTTACGCGAAGTTACAACCGCTGGCTCACCGATATTTGGAAAAAAGCGCCGGATCGGCTGCGCTGGGTGGCGGTGCTGCCGTTGCTTTCCATGGACAAAGCGATCGAGGAAGCGCGCTACGCCAAAGAAAACGGCGCCTGCGGCATCTTCATGCGCGGACTGGAAGGCGATAAGCACGTAAGCGATTCGCATTTTTTTCCGATCTATGAGGAGGCCGGTAGACTCGATCTGCCGATCTGCGTGCATTCCGCTACCGGCAGCTTTGTCGTGCATGACTACTTTCTTAACGAGTGCGGCTTTAACAAATTTAAGCTCGCCGTTGTCGGCACCTTTCACTCGCTGATCTTCAACAAGATTCCCGAACAATTTCCCAAAACAAAATGGGCCTTCATCGAAGTCAGCTCGCAGTGGGTGCCCTACGCGGTCCATGACTTCGCGCGGCGCTTCGAGCGCAACGGGATCAAGGTCGACAAGAGCGCGGTGCTGCGCAAGAACAAGATCTGGGTCACCTGCCAGACCGACGACGATCTGACCTATGTGCTCAAATACTCCGGCGACGATATGTTGGTGATCGGCACCGACTATGGCCACAACGATACTTCTTCGGAAATCTTGGCGCTGCGCAAGCTCAAAGAAGACGGTACCGTGCCAACGCCGGTGGTCAATAAGATTCTCGACGATAACGCTCGGGCGCTCTATGGGCTATAAGTCCTATGGGACGTATAGGACCGATATTTCTGACGCAGCACTAGTCCCATGATCATCGATTTCCAAGCTCACGTTTTTCCTCCGGAATATCTCGCTGAGATGAAGCGGCTCGACGGCGTGGTGGTTCTTGAAGCCCCCGATCCCCATAGCGGCATGAGTTATTTCTACGACAAGAAACTCGCTTGCCGAATCAACACCTGCACGCTTCAGGGGCAGGACATCGAGCGGCGCTTGCAACATATGGATCAGCACGGCGTCGACATTCACGTGCTGACGATCCCAGCGCCGGGCGCGGACCGTTTCGAAGGCGAAGGAGCGATTCGCATCGCCCAAATTGCAAATAACGCCATCGCCGCCATCGCGCGCAAGCATCCCAAGCGTTTTGTCGGTTTCTTCACCTTGCCCACTTGCGATATCAAAGCGTCGCTCGCTGAGCTCGAACGTTCGGTCAACGAGCTTGGCCTACGCGGCTTCGCCGGCTTCGCCAATTTGAATAGTCAAGCGTTGGACCGCGAAGAATTATTTCCGATCTATGAGCGGCTGGCGAATTACAAGCTGCCGGTCTACATCCATCCCACCGCGCCGCTGGCAACGGAATCCAGCGGCATCGACATCATGCCGACTTTGATCTTCGGCTGGGCCTTCGACAGCACAGTGGCGATGACCCGGCTGGTTTATGGCCGAGTATTGGAACGGTTTCCGGAGATCAACTGGGTGGTCGCCGACGTTGGTGGCGTACTGGCGTTCTTCGCGCAGCGCGCGATTAACATTTATACGGGCCGCACCGATGAGATTCGTTACAAGTATGGCTTGAAGGAAAACCCGCTCGATTCGTACCGGCGCTTTTACGTGGATACCGCTGATCATCCGGCGTCGACGCTTCGTTGTGTGAAAGATTTCTTCACGCCGGACCGGATGGTGCTCGGAACGAATTATCCCTACGGACCGGAAGAGGGCTGTGTGCTGCTTAGAAACAGTCTGAAAGCGCTCGACGGCCTCGACTTAAATCCCACCGATAAAGAAAAAATTCTTGGCGGCAATGCCGCGAAGATTTTAGCAATAGGAGCGGCATGAAATTTTCTAAAGCAGCCCGGCCGGTGATCATGGGCCGGAATGGCATGGTTTCGTCCGGCCATTACTTGGCTTCTCTGACTGGCGTTGAGATTCTTAAGGAAGGCGGCAATGCCGTCGACGCGGCGCTGGCCGCGGCTTTCGTTATGTCGGTGGTGAAGCCCGAGACCAGCGGACCGGGCGGCGATCTTTTCGCGCTGGTCTACATGAAGAAATCCGGCAAGGTCGAAGCGCTCAACGCAAGCGGCCCGGCGCCCGCCAAAGCGAGCATCGAGCATTTTCACGAGCGCGGCTTGAAAGGCATCCCGCAGTACGGGCCGCTTAGCATCGCCGTGCCCGGCGCGGTCGACGGCTGGCTCGAACTGCACAGGAAATACGGCACAAAAGATTTGGCGCGCTTGACCGCCGATGCGGTGCGCATCGGGCGCGAGGGTTTTCCGATCTCACAGGAGTTTGCCGAAAGCGTTGGTGAGTTTGCGCCAGAATATTCTTGGGTCGACAAATTTTACCGGCAGCCCTTTGGCAGCGCCAGGCCGGGAAATATTTTAGTGCAAAAAGGTCTGGCCGATGTTTTCGAAAAGATTACGCGCCATGGGCGGGCCGGTTTTTACGACGGCGAAGTCGCCGAAAAGATTTGCGCGACGATCAAAGCCGAAGGCGGCATGTTGGCGCGGGAAGACTTGCAGCCGATCGTTTGCCAATGGCTAGAGCCATTGAGCTCGACGTACCGTGACACGATGGTTTACGAACAGCCGCCGGTGTCGCAGGGCTTCATGGTTCTAGAAATGCTCAACATCGCCGAGGCTTGGCCCTTCCAAGACGGCAGCATGAGCCAGGCGGAAATGATTCACTGGCAGATCGCGGCGAAAAAACTCGCCTTCGAGGACCGGATCAAGTATCTCGAAGACCCGGCGTTTGGCGATCCGAAGATCGCACTGTTAATTTCCAAAGCCCACGCCGCGAAGCGGCGCGAGCTTGCCGAAGAGATTTTACGCCGGCCTCCAGCTTCGCCAGGCAATCAGAGCAGCGACACGACTTATTTATGCGCCACTGACCGTGACGGCAACGCGATCTCGTTCATTCAGAGCGTGTTCGCCCCCTTTGGTTCACGGGTGATTGCCGGCAACACCGGCGTCATCATGAACAATCGCTTATGTAGCTTCGGTCTCGATCCGAGCCGGGCCAATTCACTCAAGCCGGGCAAACGACCGGCGCACACGCTGAATACTTACATGGTCTTCCGCGGCAATGAAGTGTTTGCCGTGGGAGGCAGCCCCGGCGCCGACGAGCAGCCGCAGACCAATTTTCAGATCATTCACGACCTTGTCGATCTCGACATGGACCCGCAGAGCGCCGTCGAAGCGCCGCGCTGGAGTCATATGCCCGGCACGCCGCCGCGCGACAAGTTGCCCGAGGCGCTGCGCATGGAGGAAGGCTACGATCAGGCGACGCTCGATGGACTACGCCAAAAGGGCCACAAGGTGAACGTCGTCGACCGCTGGTCCTTCGGCAGCGCCAAGGTGATTGTGCGCGACCGTGAAAACGGCTGTTGGCTCGGCGGCGCCGATCCACGCCGCGTCGCCTACGCGCTGGGTTATTGAGTGATATATCTCCGCACGTTTAAGGTTCACCCATGTCAAGTCTTAGGTCGGAGCCAAGTGCTACTCTGCGGCGGGGTTAAATCCCGGCCCGTTAGTGGCCGAGCTGGCGCGCTTGCTCAATGCCGACACACCGATTACTCAGCAATTAGCTGCGGCAGCGGACAAGGTTGTCGCAGCCAATGAAAAACGCAACAAGCGAAACTAGCAGGTTGCTTAAACCCCCGATCTGAGTCCTTCGACGGGGCTCAGGACGAACGGAGGATTTGATTGAGGGATTTCCGTTCATGCTGAGGCTCTCGAAGCATTCCGGAGCTTTTTTAGCAGGCTGCCAAAATCGAGAGGATGAAATCAAATTGAAATGTAGTTTGTTTACCGAAATTCAGGTGCCTAAGGGTGCCTCGCCGGCGGCGCGGCTCGAGGAGTTCATGGAGCAAGCGGAGTTGGCCGACCGCTTGGGCTTCCACACTTACTGGGTCGCCGAGATTCACTGCCAGCCGCAGTTCTCGCTCATGTCGGCGCCTTACGTCGTGCTCGGCGCGGTGGCGCAGCGCACCAAGCGGCTGCGATTAGGCGTCGCCGTGAACACCTTGCCGGTGCATCACCCGGTGCAGTTGGCCGAGCAGGCGGCGATGTTGGACTTGATCAGCGGCGGACGCATGGACTTCGCCTGCGGCGGCGGTCACCCGCACAGCCGGGCGTACGAATGCTTCGGCGCCGATCACAAGGCGACGCACGAGATCATGGCCGAAGCGATGGCGGTGATTCGCAAAGCGTGGTCGGAAGAAAAGCTGGTTCATGACGGCAAGTTTTTTCAGATTCCCGAGGTGATCGTCAATCCCAAGCCGGTGCAACGGCCGCTGCCGCCGTTTTGGATGGCGACCAGCTCTTTGGACGGCGTCGAAGTTGCGGCGCGCTTGGGCGTGAACTTGTTTCTGCCGATTCACACGCGCACTCCGGACCAAGTCTTCGAGTTTGCCGATGCGTACTGGGCGGGTTTAAAAAAGCATGGCCACGATTCGGCGACCAAAGAGTTGGGACTATTGGTTCCCATGCATCTCGCGAAGACGACGGGGGAGGCCCAAGAGCGCTCGGAAGCGGGGGTCATGAGCTACTTCAAGACGATTCTCGATATGCGGGTGGATTACACCGATTGGCTAACGCGTCGCGGCGCCGAGTTGCCGGCGCGCTTGCGCACGGCAGCCGGCGCGGTGGTCGGCTTCGAAACCGTTTGTGAGAAGCATGCCGTCATCGGCGATTCGCAATTCGCCATCGAGAAAATCAAGGAGCTGGCGAACAAAACCGGCGCCACGCAACTGCTCACCTGGTTCAACATTGGCACGGTACCGCACGCGGCAGTGAAAGAGTCGATGCAGCAGTTCGCGAGTGAAGTGATGCCGAAGATTTGATTTGGCCGCACCCTTCGACATGGCTCAGGGTGATCGGGACGCAAAGTAGAAAATCGAGGATATCGGATTGTCTCCCGCAAAGGCGCAAAGACGCAAAGGTAAAAGAAGATAAATCCGAACTTGGCGTCTTGGCGGGAGTAATTCCGATAGCGAGGAGAATTCACATGGAAGAACTTACCGAACAGAAATGCGTGGCGTGCCGGGTCGGGGCGCCGTCCGTGACGTTGGAGGAGATCAAAGAGTTTCAGCCGATCGTGCCGGAGTGGCGGATCGTCAACGAAGACAATATCCCTAAGCTCGACCGGCTGTTCAAATTCAAAAATTTTGTCGATGCCATCGCCTTCACCGACGCCGTCGGTGCCGCCGCTGAGGAAGAGGGGCATCACCCGCGTTTAACTACAGAGTGGGGCAAGGTCGCGGTGACCTGGTGGACGCATAAGATCAAGAATCTGCACAAGAACGATTTCATCATGGCGGCGAAGACCGATGTGATTTATAAGCAGTTCGAATGAGATGGGTGGCGTTATGGAGTGATGGAGAATTGGGCTTTGGCCGGAGGTCGGAGGTTGACTAGAAACTTGCTCCTGTTCACCTCGTTGCTTCTTGGCGCTGTTGTTCGGTTGAGTCACGCCGCCTCCCCTGAGGACGGATATTACAAAAGCAAAACCATTCGCATGATCGTCGCCTTCTCGGCCGGCGGTGGATCATCTTACCCGCGGCATCTTTAAAGCTAGGGGGCATCTCACTTCTCCCGCGGATCGTGCAACTTCTTGTCCGGCGCATGATACTTGCCCGTGCGGATCAGATTTACCATGTTGGCTAAAGCCATCGCGGCGTTGCTGACTTCGGCAAACAGGTCCTTATCCTTGTCGAGATCGTCGTGACTGGTTGCGTAGGGTTGGTACCAGCCGACCCAAGTATCGATCAGTGCCTTCGGACCGGCGGGGATCAACTCCATATCAGTGAGCCAGTCGGTGAGCATGCGCCGAAGGTTCTCCGGTCCCGCGGCGTCGCCGTGGGCGATGACCGAAAAAGCGCGGCCGGCGAGATGCTTGGGATAACTCCAGCCCTTGAGTTCAAGTTGTTTCGCCAGCAACGGATTTTTTCCCTTTGTCGTGGTCGGATCGGGGTTGCCGCCGTCGGCGCACACGAGCCGGTCGATCATCAGCTTCAAACTCGCCGGCGCCTGATACCAGTGCACCGGGCAGAGGATCATGACGCCGTGTGCGGCGACCCAGCGCGGATAGATTTCGTTCATCCAGTCGTTGACCTGGCCCAGCGCGTGGTTGGGATAACAGGAGCAGGGCCAGTGGCAGAGCGGCTGCGCCGTCGAGACGCACGCTTTGCACGGAAAGATGGTTTTGTACGGTTCGTCGGCGAGGGTCGAGATGTCGAGAAAGTCTACCTCGAAGCCGCGCAACGATGAAATAGTTTTCTGTGCCTGCTGTGCCAAGCGTCGCGTTTTGGAAATCTCCCCAGGGCAAGTGTGCTCGCTACGGGTGGAGGCGTTTACGATCAA
>CAYZJE010000416.1:0-5797 GCA_964478485.1 uncultured Syntrophobacter sp.
ATGTCTGCAAAATTGCCATGATTCAAGAACCATCCAGCAGTTCGAACCCGCTTCAACGCTACGGTTTAGTCGCCTTGGCGTTTCTCCATATCGCCGTCGGGCGCGGCTTGCACGGCACCTTTGGCGTGTTCTTCGTCGCCATGCTCGATGCCTTTGGTTGGTCGCGCGCGACCACGGCGGGAGCGATCTCGCTGGCGATTATTTTCGAGGGCGCCTGTTTGCCATGGGTCGGTGGCCTGATCGATCGGATCGGCGGCCGCAAGACGCTGAGCGTCGGCGGGTTGGTACTTCTCGTCGGCCTCGGCCTCGCATCAACCATTTCTTCGATTTGGCAATTCTACTTCTGGATCGGTATCGTCAGCGCCGTTGGCATCGCATTGATCGGCATGGTGCCCCACGTCGCGATCATCACGCGGGCGTTTCCGGAGCGCAAGGGCACCGCGCTCGGCATCGCTTGGGCCGGCGGCGGCGTGGGCATCGTTCTGCTCGTGCCTGTCACGCAGTTGATGATCGACCGCTGGGGCTGGTCATTCGCTTACATCGGCCTGGCGGCGATCACCAGTTTGTTGGTGATCCCGCCGGTGCTTTATTTTCTACCGCGCAATTCGAAAGCCGCGGCGCCCCAAGTTGCCGCGGCGAAATCCGGCGTGGACAAATCTTCGGATACCGACTGGACGGTTAAGCAGGCGCTGACCAATTCGGCTTTCTGGCTGCTTTTTATCGCCCGTATGCTGGCAAGCCTGGGCAATCAAATCATCGTCACGCACCAGATCGCCGACGCGGTCGACGTCGGCTATGCCAAAGTTTTTGCCGCGTCGATATTTGGCTTGATGGGTGTGGTCAGCATCGGCGGGCGGATTTTGTTCGGATACTTGGCCGACGTGATGAACCGACAGATGGTTTTTACCTGGGTCCAAATCATTTCCGCCTTTGGTATTTTCGCGCTGCTGGCGATGCACGACGCGTCGATGCCGTGGTTGCTCTACACCTATGCGGTTTGTTACGGGCTTGGCCAGGGCTCGCGCGCGTTGGTATTGTCGGCGATCTCCGCCGATATTTTTCACGGTAAACATTTTGGCGCAATCTTCGGCTACTTTACGTTCAGCATCGGGCTCGGCGGCGCCATCGGCGCGTGGCTCGGCGGGTTTTTGTTTGACCTGACCCACAGCTACACCATTCCGTTCTGGGTCTCGCTTGCATGTTTAATCGTTTCAGTGATTATCGTTTGGGCGAGCGTTCGAGCCGTCAATGCGCAATCGGAAAGGAATTAGCAAATGATTCAACTTTATACTTGGGGCACCCCCAACGGCAAAAAAGTTTCGATCATGTTGGAAGAAATCGGCATGCCTTACGAAGTGCACGCCATCAATATCGGTCAGGGTGATCAGCTGAAGCCGGAATATTTGGCGATCAATCCGAACAACAAAATTCCCGCGATCATCGACACCGATGGGCCGGGTGGCAAGCCCTTCAAGCTTTTCGAGTCCGGCGCGATTCTGATGTACCTGGCGGAAAAGTCCGGCAAGTTGTGGCCGGCGAACTTGGCTGAGCGTTACACCGTGATTCAATGGCTGATGTTTCAAATGGGCGGGGTTGGGCCGATGTTTGGCCAGGCGAACTATTTTTACCGTTTGGAAGAAAAAGTTCCCTACGCCATCGAGCGTTTCTACAAGGAAGCGGTGCGGCTTTACAACGTATTGAACAAAAAGTTGAGTGAGCGCGAATATCTCGCCGGCGTTTACTCGATCGCCGACATCGCCACTTACCCATGGGTTTGGCGTCACGAGGGTCATCATGTGCAGTTGGAGGACTTTCCCAACGTGAAGCGTTGGTATGATCAGATTTCAGAGCGGCCGGCGGTGCAGCGCGGCATGGAGATTCCGAAGAAGTAAATCGCGTCTAGCGTTTAGAGTTTGGGGTCTGGAGTTAACGCCAGACGCTAGACCCTAGACGCCAAACAGATCCAGCGTATCGTTTTTTAAGAATGGAGGGTTTCCATGGCTAAACAGCAAAAAATGGAAAAACCCCGTGCGGAGTGGGGATCGGATGTCGTCGTCGATGTCCTAAAGGCGTTCGAGTTCGAGTATATCGCGATCAATCCCGGCGCGACCTTCCGTGGGCTGCATGATTCGCTGGTCAACTACGGCGGCAATCATGCGCCGGAAATCATTCTATGCAATCATGAAGAGATCGCGGTGGCATTGGCCCACGGCTACGCCCGCGCCAAAGGCCGGCCGATGGCGGCCGCGGTGCACAACGTCGTCGGCCTGCAACATGCGTCGATGGCGATCTACAACGCCTGGGCGGACCGTCTGCCCGTAATTGTTCTCGGTGGGACTGGTCCAATGGATTCGGCCAATCGCCGGCCGTGGATCGACTGGGTACATACCGCCAACGTGCAGGGAAATTTAGTGCGCGACTTCTGCAAGTGGGACGATCAACCGGCAAGCGTCGAAGCGGTGCCGGATTCGTTCATTCGCGCCTATCGTTTAGCGACCACCGATCCGATGGGGCCGGTTTATATCTGCTACGACGGCGACGTGCAGGAGCAGCAACTAACTGGCGAGATTTCATTCGATGTCTCGCGTTATCCCGCGCCGCTGCCGCTGCAAGCACCCGAAGAAGGTTTTGCCAAGACTATTCAAATGATCTTGGCGGCAAAGCGCCCGGTTATTTTAGCTGACTGGGTGGGCCGGCGCGAAGCCGGCTTCAACGCGCTTGGCGAATTGGCCGAGCTGTTGGCCGCGCCGGTGCTCGATCAGTTGGGCCGGTTTAATTTTCCCGTGCAACATCCGCTCAATCTAACCGGCCAAGCCGACAAAGTGATTCCGCAGGCCGATCTGATCTTGGCGCTGGATGTTCCCGATCTCGAAGGCGCCACCGTGCGGCGCGTGCAAGAACGCGGCAACCGGCGCGCCACGCCGTTGCTCGCGGCCAATGCGAAGGTGATCAATGTCGCCCTCGACGATCTGCTCGTGCGCGCCTGGGCGACCGATTTCAACAAGCTCCGCGAAGCCGATCTGATGATTCTCGCCGACACCTCGGTCTTTTTACCGGAGCTGGTGCGCCGCTTGAAGGCGGAGAAGAAACTCGATGATTTAAAAGACGACATCGCCAAGCGGCGCGCCGACTGGGGCAAAATTTATGAAGAGAAAAAGGCCGCGCTGGAAAAAGAATTGAAAGCGAAGTGGGATGACAAGCCGGTTTCGATGACGCGTATCTATGGTGAAATTATAGAAGCGCTCAAAGGCGAAGATTGGCTGCTCACCAACGGCAGCTCGCAGGGCAAAGAGAATCTCTATTTGCCGGCGACCAAGTTCAATCAAATTCTTGGCAAGTATAAAGGCGGCGGTTTGGGCTACGGCATGCCGGCGTCGCTTGGCGCGGCGCTGGCGCACAAAGGCTCGGGTAAATTCTGCGTCAACATTCAGCCGGACGGCGATCTGCTGTTCACGGTGAGTTCCATCTGGACCGCGGTGCATCACCAGATTCCACTGCTGAGCATCGTGTGCAGCAATCGCTCGTATTTTAACGACGAAGAACATCAAGAGCGCGTTGCGCTGGCGCGCAACCGGCCGGTGGAAAATAAAACCATCGGCATCCGCATCGAAGATCCCACCGTTGACTTCGGCGCCATGGCGCGCACCTACGGTTGCTGGGGCGCCGGACCGATCACCGAGCCGAAGGATTTAATTAAAACCTTGCGCGAAGCGGTGAAAGTAGTGAAAGAAGGGAAGCCGGCGCTGGTGGACGTGGTGTGTCAGATGCGCTGACAGGAAAATTAGCCGCACCCTTCGACGGTGCTCAGGGTGATCGGGACGCACAGGGCACAAAGTTCGGAAAAGGACGATTCACCACGAAGTGATTCATGAGCTTACGCTCGCCCACAGAACATGAAAATGGAGGGATTTCCCTCCGCGTGGTCCTCCCCGCGACTCGTCATTCCCGCGCACGCGGGAATCCAGGTTTGTTCTCCGCCGAATTAACCTGGATACCCGCTTTCGCGGGTATGACGGACCCCGACGGCTCCTGGAGCCCGTAGGGAGCAAAGCGTAATCCGGGTTCTTCATTCTACAGATCATCCCCGCACAGGTATTTTCGAAGGAGGACACGAAGAGCACGAAGCTCACTCGGCGAGCGTTTATGCGTTGTGCGTTTGGTTATCAAGTCTATGTAGTCGATTGCGCACGAGATCGACGTGGAGGCGCAAGTTATACACGTAATCGGAATAGCTTGGGCCGACCCGGGTGTCGTTGACGCCCTCTTCGATTTCATCGAGCCGGTTGAGATAGCCACCGAGCTGGGCCGGATCGGGATTGGCCGCGGCCTGCGCTTCTAGATATTTAAGCTCGCCGTACCACTTGAATACGCGTGTCTTGTTGCGCCATTGGATCAGCGCCGGCAAGATTTTAAATAGCGGTAGCAGGACGGCGACCAGCGGCAGCAGCAACACGGCCAGACGCCCGATGAGATTCGCCACCCAAAACGGCAGGTAGCGCTGCAAGAACGGCGTGCCGCTCTTGTAGTATCGTTGCGCCTCTACGGCGATCAAAAATTCCGATTCGCGAGCGGCGGGAAATTCGCCGGTTTTTTGAAACACCCCGGCGCGGCCGTGCACCTCAGTTGCGGCCTGCAAAAGCAGGAAGCCCAACGCCGGATGAAAATCCTCTTTGACGATTAGATTGGCGGTGGTCGCGAGCAATGTGACGTCGCGCGACGGTAAATCCGCGGATAAATCAATGACGCCGCGCGGTAGTTGTAACGCGGTAAGAAACGGAAAGCGGCGAGCGAATGCTTCGGCTTGGACAAGACTGGCGAGCTTTACGTCCTTCGCCTTAGCCAGCTCGCGGACGATGGGCGCGTCGGGCGAGGCGACCAACAGGGCGGCATCCACCGATTCCTCAATCAGCGCTTTCACCGCGTCGTTGCCGCCAAGCGGTAAAAAGTCGCCGGAAGCGGTATCGGCGCCGCTGGCTTTGAGGAGCTGCAACGCCAGCGCGCGCGTGCCGCTGCCTTCGGCGCCGATGGCGACGCGCTTGCCGGCGAGCTGGCTGAGCTTATCTATTTCATCTTTGCCGCGATAGAAAACCCATAGCGGTTCGTAATAAACCGCGCCGAGCGAGCGTAGTCCGGCGGGCGTCGCGCCGGGATAGATGCCAGCCTGGATCAGGCCGACTTCGACGCCGGAATTGGCATCTTGCAGCCGTTGAAAGTTTTCGATCGAACCGGCCGAAGGCTTGAGGGTAACGGTGATCTTCTCGCGCTTGAGGATGTCGCGATAGCGCTCGGCGAACAGATGATAGGCGCCGCCGTCCGCGCCGGTGGTCATGACGAAGTTGTCGGGCGGCGCCGGCTTGATGAAGCGCGCGGCGAACCAGAACGCGACAATGAGCACGAAAGCGGGCAAGCCGACCGTGATTAGTAGATCCTTGAACGCTTCTTTATCGAAGCGCGCGCGCCCACCGTCGGCCGGTTTGAGCACGATCGAACGGATTCGGTGGCTGCTCCGTGGAGAATTCGTAGAAGTTGGGCTATCGGCCATGGGTTATGTCCCCAGTTGCTGAGCGAGGTCGCGGAAATCCTTGGCGACAAAATCGTATCGTTCGGTTGGTGGGATTTCAGATTCCTTCCCCGGACCGTGCTCCAGCGGACGGTGGACGAAAGCGGTGCGGAGCCCATGTTTTCGCGCGGACTGAAGATCGTGTTCATGCGCGGCGACCATCATGACTTGCTCGGGCTTCAAATCGAAGAGTTGCGGTGCCAGCAAATAAACCGCTGGGTCCGGTTTATAGCGGCG
>CAYZJE010000417.1:0-3690 GCA_964478485.1 uncultured Syntrophobacter sp.
GGCAAAAAGGGCTTCAACTCCCGCGCCGTGATCGATGCCTGCCGTCCATTCGAGTGGCTGAAAGATTTCCCGCCGGTGGCCGAGTCTTCGCCCGAACTGCGCGACAAAATTTACAACAAGTATAAGAAGATTATCGAAGGATAATTTTCAATTCACTATTAAATAGCTAAGCGGGGCGACCGTGTTGAGCGGTCGCCCCTTTTTTGTTTTGGTAAGTATCCAGTCTAGCCGATTTCAGCAGAATTGGCATGAGCTATCTCTGAACCAGCGTCGGACCGCGATTGCATTTGTGCGATCGGAATGGCTACTTAGTCATTATTAATGTCCAACGCACTTAGACATCGAGACTACCGGGTCTTTTTCTCCGGCTCCATGGTCACCCGCATGGGTGAAGACATGCAAGAAGTTGCCGAGGACTGGCTCGTCTTTGTCATGACCGGGTCGCCGTTTCTCTTGGGCTTAGTGGCATTTTGCAAAGGGCCGTCGCGGGTGTTGTTGGCGCCGATCTTCGGCGCCGTGGTGGATCGGGTTGACCGCAGAAAGATCTTGATCGGTGTGTACGTATTTCAGATGCTGTTGGCGGCTTGCTATGGCTGCCTGGTCGCCACCAAGCTCATCGCCTTCTGGCAAATCGTTATCCTTGCGATCCTCGACGGCCTGGTCGCGCCGCTCAGCCGGGTAACTCGGCAAACGGTCATCCCGGACTTGGTTCCGGAAGGGAGTCTAGTCAGCGCGATTTCCATCAACAGTGTCGGAAATAATGCCTGTCAGGTCATCGGTCCAATGCTCGGTGGCATGTTGATCGTCTGGTTGGGCATCGAAGCGGTGTTTTTCATCAACGCGGTTGGTTTCTGCGCCATCATCTTTAGCCTGCTGTCGATCAAATTGCCGCAGAGAAGCGGCGAACACGCAAACCTCAATATTCGCAAAGACATCGTCGAGGGCGCTCGCTTCATGTGGAATCAGCCGCTGATTCTGGAAGTGATGTCGATTCAGCTTTTCTCGTTTTTCTTGGCGCTGCCATTCAATCGTTTCTTTCCGGTCTATGCCAAAGAAATTTTGCACATCGGTCCCACTGGTCTGGGTTTGCTACGCGCCAGTTTCGCCGCCGGCAATGTTCTTGGCGGTTTGGGGCTGATATTTTTTGGCGGCGTCAAAAGACAGCGTGGATTGATGCGCGCCGCCGCCCTCGGACTGACGGTGAGTTTGCTGGTCTTTTCTCATTCGCAGTGGCTGCCGTTGTCGCTCGTCGCGCTGGTCTTGACCGGCGTCGCCACGATGATTTTTCGCTCTACCGGGTTGTCGGTGATTCATCTCAACGTGCCCAATGAATTTCGCGGCCGGGCGATGGGAATTTACAACATGGAGCTAGGCTTTCGCTCCTTGGGCGCGCTCTTGCTCGGGTCGATCGGTAGCAGCGCGGGAGTGCCCATCGCCATCGCCACCGGATCGGTATGCTTTGGGCTGATCAGTTTGCTGAGCCCGTGGTATCGAAAACATTTCGATCGACGCGCTCGATCATAACCGTAGTCGACATTGAACCCCTGAGGTTCGGCAACGCGCCGCCGCGGAGAATAACTTGTCTTTCTTGGCACCGTGAAGTATACGTCCGGCTAGAGGTTTGGAAGCTTGCAATCAAACGTGCGGGCAGTGACATTCGTCACAACATAAATGTGCGAGCGATTTGCTCGGCACAGCTTGGAGAAAAAAATGGTGCCACAACTTTCATTAGGATTGGAAGAAGCAGAGCGCGCGATCGCCGCGGTGTTTGAGCAGGCTACCAAAGACGGGCGGGCCGTCGCGGTCGCGGTGGTGGATAATCACGGCGAGCTGATCGCTGGCGCGCGCATGAATGGGGCGCACGCGCGAGTGCTGCGCCATGCGATTCGCAAAGCCTACACCGCGGCGACCATGGGCCGAGATACGGTGGCATTCAAAAAAGACATGCAAGACGCGGGGCGCAGGCTGATAGATTACGGCGATCCTTCGCTCACGACCTTGCAGGGTGGCCTAGTGGTGCGGGTGGACAAGCAAATTGTCGGCGCCATCGCCTCGGGCGGCAGTCCGCGTCAACGCGACGTTGAAATGGCCAAGATTGGCTTGGAAGCGATGGGATTGTAAAGGAGAATTTACCACAGAGGCGCAGAGGGCACAGAGTAAAGAGATTCTTGATTAAGAAATACTCCGACCTCCGCGAACTCTGTGCCTCTGTGGTGCACTATCCGTGTCCTCAATTAGGAGCATGCGATGAACAAGCAAGCGATTTACGTACCGCAAATGGGTTCCGAACCGACGATACCGATGGCTGTGCGTATTGGTGATGGCTTATTCTCTTCGTCCATCGAAGGTCGCGACGGGGCAACCGGAGTGTTGGGTGACGGCGCGGAAAAACAGTTCGATCTTGCGTTCGCCAACCTGAAGAGTTTGGTTGAACAAACTGGACTGACGACAAACGACATCGCTCACGTGACCGTTTTCATCGGCGATGCGAGCGGACGGCAACTGATTAACAAGCCGTGGTTGCAAGCCTTCCCCGATGAACACAATCGGCCGGCGCGCAAGACGACAACCTATCCGCTGCCTGATAAAGTTTTCGTACAGCTTCAAGCGTTCGGGGTGGCGGGTGCAAAACGCCAGCCATTGGAAATTCCCGGTTTGTCGCACCGTGACCCGCTGCCGATGGGAACCAAGACCGGCAACATGGTGTATTCGTCGGTGCTCGGCGGCCAGGATCCAAAGACCAATAAGCAAGTGGCCGGCACGGTCGAGCAAATGGAGCAAGCGTTTCAAAATATGCGGGCGTTGGTCGAGCAAGCCGGCGGCACGACCGATGACATCGGTCTGGTTTGGGTCTTTTTGCGCGATAAAGCCGATCAGCCGGCGCTGATCGACGCGTGGCTAAAAATGTTTCCCCACGACGGCGACCGGCCGGCGCGGAAAACCATCATGTACGACGAACTCAAAGGGCGCGAGACTTTGGTGCAGCTCCAGTTCGCCGCGGCGTTGAGCGGCAAGCGCAAGAATTACGAAATCTCGGGCGTCGGCCATCACGATCCGATTCCCATGGGCGCGACCCTGGGCAAAAACTTTTTCTCTTCCGGCATCGGCGGCGTCGATGCTAAGACCGGCAAGCAGGCCGAGACCCTCGAGCGCCAGGCAGCGCTGGCGTTTCAAAATCTGCGCGCTTTGATGACTCAGGCGGGCTGTGGCCTGGATGGCGTGGCGCACCTGACGGTCATGCTCCGGGACTATCGCGCTCAAAGCATCGTGATGAAGAATCTACTGGAAACCTTTCCCGACAAAGCCAAGCGCCCGGCGCTGCACCAGATGGCCCTCGGATTGCCCGGTTCAAACCAGATCCAACTGCACGCGGTGGGGATTGTCGAGTAGTTATGAGAGCAACGATTCGGAAGAATTTTCACCGCAGAGGCGCGGAGTTCGCAGAGTTCGGAGTAATTTCTAATTAAAAACTCTTTTCTCCGCGTCCTCCGCGCCTCCGCGGTGATTCACACGAAAGCCTGAAGAACCGAAATTTTTAGGAGAGTTCATTCATGCTCAAAGTCATCCCGGTTGAAGAAGCGGTCGGATTACCGCTGGCCCATGACATTACCGAGATCATTCCCGGTAAATATAAGGGGCCGGCGTTTCGCCGCGGCCATATCATTCGTCCAGAAGACGTCGCGAAACTTT
>CAYZJE010000418.1:0-9151 GCA_964478485.1 uncultured Syntrophobacter sp.
TTAATTTCCCCCGGAAACAGCTTCGCGGCGTAATCGCGGTTGACCTGTTGAATCAATGAGTTGTCGTAGAATCGTTTTGGATCGGCGCTTTTCGCCTTGGGATCGGCGGAGTCGTCGAGCACGACGCGGATCGCCGCCGGATCGACGGTCATATCGCGGTTCCACACGCGCAGCCCTTGCTGATAATTCTCGTTCAGGATTTTTGCATCGGTGATCTTGGTGTATTTAGACTCGATCTTCTTGGCGAACTCTTCGTCGTCGATGGCCCGCCTCAATCCGTCCAGATAGCCCATCAGATAGGCCTTGATCGTATTGGGAAATTTTTGCGAGAACTCGCGGGTGACGGCGGTGCCAGGTCCGACAATCTTCAGCCCTTCCCTAAAGTAGTCGATGATCACCGGATAGCCTTGTTGCTTGGCCAACTCGGTTTGCGGCGGCGAGATGACCAGCGCGTCGGCACTGCCCAAGAGAAACGTCGTGAGCGCTTCCGGCGGGCTGCGATGATAGAGCAGCTTGATGTCTTTGCCGACCTCCATGGCGAATTTCCGCGCCGTAATACGCACGGCGATTTCGCCGAATGCGCCTGGGAAAGTTGTTGCGATCGATTTGCCGCGCAGGTTTTCGAACGAGACTAGATTCTTCTGGCCGAACAATATCAGCGAGTTTCTGTCCACCGCGGCGGCGACGTAGATGATGTCCGCGCCGGCCAGATTCGCGGCGATGGCGGCGGTGCCGCCTTGATAGATATCGACAGTGCCGGAGATGATGCCCTGCACCGCCACCGTGGCGCCGAGCGGATTTACCGACACGGCGAGGCCCCGCTTGGTGAAATATCCCCCTTCCAGCGCGACCAGTAACGGCAGGCTCGTGGTCCCAGAACCGGCGGTGCCGACCTCCAAACGGCTCTTCTCCGTGGCCTGTTCCGCGCTTCTGGAATTGCCCGACAATGCGATCACGCAGATGAAGCCCACAATGAGCGCGGTCCAACACGCTGGCAAGAATTTTCTCATGCGCATTCCTTTTTTATCGTCGTTGAGCGGTTTCTTCGAGAGTGAATTAGCGCCCGCGGACGGCAAAGAGCTTTTCGAACTCGCCGCCGTCAAGCCAGATGCCGCGACAGTCTGGGCAAGCGTCGATAATCACCGTCCGATCGGCCGCGCTATAAACACGCAATAGCTCTCCCGCATCGCGCGGGCAGGCGCCCTTTTTCCCGTCTAATTCTTCATGCACGCTGCCGCGGCTTAACGATGCGACCTGCTTGGCATCGTCGGCGAGCAGCTGGCCAAGTTCATGAGCATCGAACCAAATGCCGTCACACGACGAGCAGCGATCCACGGCCACGTCATCGATTTTGAACTCGTTCAACGTTTCACTTTTACATTTTGGGCATTTCATGATGACCAACCACACTCCACCACTCACTTCGTCAAGAACGGCACCAGCGCACGCACGTCTGAAAGTTGCTCAATTTCCCACAGCGCGCGCTGCGCCTTTGCGGCTTTTTCAGCTCCCAACGCCGCTGTCGCCAGTCCGCTGAACTTCCCCTGCACCATCACGTCGCTCATCGGGTTGCCCGGCGTGCCGGTCGGGTGCTCGATCTTTTCGCTGTAAGTTGTCCCGTCATTTAATTCGAGAGTAACCACGGCGGCGCGGCGCGACAGCGACGGATCTTCGCTGAAATCTATGCGGTCGCGCAGCGCTGTGACTGCGGCATCGGCGGCGCGCGCATCGGTAAACTGCGCGGCGAGCGCCTGGCCATCGATCATCGCCGCGGCCATTGAGTGGTAATAGCAAAACTTCGACTCGAGGCCGCTGCGCGGATGGCGCCGCCGGACCAGCGCCGGCGCGAATTCCTGCACGCTGCCTTGCATATGTTTGATCGTGTCCGGTGACACGCCGGGCTTTTTTCTAAGCGCGAGCACGGCGTCGAGCAGTCCGTGGTTCGCCTGGCCGCAGGCGTAAGGCTTAAGACCGTTTTGGCGCAGCTCCCAACGTCCGCCTAAATCCTGCGTCGCTTCGTTGATATCGTGACCCTTGGCCATAACGCCGACCAGACCGCGCTCCCCTTCGAAGATGCCATCGGTGCCAGTGAAACCGCGCTGCGCTAACAAGGCCGCCACCGTGCCGTTTTGCGCTGCCCTGCCGGCGTGAAAGGGCTTGCACATCGAGCCGAACACTTCGCGCACACCGCTCGCCTGCGTGCCGGCGATGGCGAAAGCGTAAACCATTTGCTGTTCGGTGAGCTTGAGCAAGCGGCCGGCGGCCGCCGCGGCGCCGAGCACGCCGCAGGTGTTGGTGATATGCCAATGGGCCGCGCCTTCGCGAAAATGTCTATAGATCACCAAACCGATGCGGCAAGCAACGTCGACACCGATCGCGAAGGCGGCGAGAAAATCTTTGCCGCTGACGACACACTGCTCGCTCAGCGCCAACACCGCCGGCATGATCGGCGCAGTCGGGTGGATTACCGTCGTATGGGTATCGTCGTAGTCTTCGAAATGGCCCAAGAAGCCATTGGCCAACGCGGCATTCTGCGGCGAGGTGCGTAAACCACTGCCGATTACCGTCGCCAGCGGCGCCGAGCCCTCGGCGCGCAAGAAGTCAAGCAAAATTTCAATCGCCGGATCCAGCGTCGCGTAGAGCGCCACGCCGCAAGAGTTCATCACGCAGCGTTTGGCTAGATGCATGACATCGGCAGGAATATCTTGGGTGGGATAGTTGAGTGCAAATTGTGCCAGTGTCGTTTCAGTTTTTCCCATGGTAATTCTCCAATACGATCTGCCCTTTTGTGTCTTTGGCGTTTCCGATCGTCCTGAGCCTGTCGAAGGATGCGGCCAATCCCTTCTTCTCCTACGGCTCGCCGTAAAACCGCACCGGGTTATCCCAGAACATCTTGCGCCGCAGGTCGTCACTCAGTGTCCATTTGAGAAAATAATCCACCGAGTTCGGGAAACGGCATTCGAAGTGCGGGTAATCGGAGGCGTACATCAAAACCTCTTCGCCAAGAAAGTCGATCACCATCTCGATCATGTCCTGCCCTTCCGACATTTCGATGCTCGAAAAAAACCTGCCGCCGGTCATGTATTCGCTGATTTTATTTTTCATCTCCGGGACGCTACCGAGCACGTACTCGGCCTGGTCATCGAGCCGCCGGCTCCAATAGGGCAGCCAACCGCAACCGCTTTCGAGGATGCCGAAGCGCAGCGACTTGTAGCGCTCCATTATGCCAGCGCCGATAAATGAACCGACCGCGCGCATCGCGCCCCATGGATGGGCCGCCGAGCGACCGAGAAATGCGTTGGCCCACAGATCGAGATAGCCAGGAAAGTAAGGCGGTCCGGCATAGTGGCTGTGATACACGACGGCGATTCCCATGTCGGCGCAGGTCTTCCAGACCGGCTCCATGTCAGGATGATCGAGCGGCATGTCGTTGCGCGACTGCGGCAGGATTCCGACCATCCATGGCTCTTTACCCCAGCGTTTGATCTCGGCAACGCATTCATCGACGGCGTTGAGCAAAACCGTCGGCGCAGCCTTTATCCGATGCGGCGCCGTGCCGCAAAAATCGTGCAGATAACGATTGTAGGCGCGCATGAAACCGACATCGAGTTCATGATCGGTGAGCGTACCGGTATTGGCGGCGCCACCGATGAGGAACTGCACGTCGACGCCTTCTTCGTCCATGTCGCGGAGCCGCGCGTGCGCGTCGTCGTCGATGGCGCCGCGAGTGGCGTGGCGAGTGCCCATATATTTTGACCTCGGCGCGAAGTGACCCGGCTCCGGCTCGGCCTTGCCGAGAATTCGCGAATAAGCGACGCGCTCGCCGAGCGCGTAGGAGTGGCGTCCCGGCACCATGCCTTCGACATCGCGTCGATTCTCCCGCTTGAATTTCTCCAGCTCCGGCATGCGCGCGCGCACGTTAGCATCGAAATACGGCTCAAGCGTCTCTAACATGGGACGAACATGCGTGTCGGTGTCAAAAATTTTAAAACCATTCTTCATTCGTAGTCACCTCTTTGAGAGAATTCAAATTGGAGTGATGGAGTACTGGAGTGGTGGAGTGATGCGTTTCGGAAACCCAATACTCCAGTGCTCCAACACTCCATTACCCCCAGTCTGCCGTACTCCAGCACTCCATTTACTCCACCCCCCCCGGCGTATGCGCTTTGAGAAACCCCTTGATCCGCGCCACCGCCGGCGGCACCAGTTCGGGCGGATGGCGCCACTCCGGGATGATTTCTGAATTGGCCGCCAGCGCCGCGATCTCGTTGCCGATCACCCGCGGGTGATCCAAATTGCTGCCCGGCATGACGATCATCGGTGTCGTGCAACCCTTGACGAACTCGCGCGTCACGCTGAAAACAAAATCGCCGCCAAACATCTTCTTGCCGAAAGCTTGCACCGCATCGGCTTGTAGCTCCGGCCGCTGCTTGAGCAATGCTTCGGCCCAACGGCCGAATAGATGTTGCGGCAGCACTTTACGATTCTCATCTGAAATACCGATCGGCTGCTCGATCACCGCGGCGGCCACCCGCTCGGGCGCGCGCTGGATCAAAGCCAGCGCGTAGGAACAGCCGATACAGCAGCCGAGCACGTGAAAGCGATCGATGCCCAGGTGGTTCATTAAACCAATCTGATCTTCCGCGTAACTGCCCCAGGGATCTTCCGGTTCCATCGGTCCCTTCGAGCGCCCGGCATTGCGCTGGTCCATGGCGATGACCCAATAGTGCCGCGAGAAAATTTCTATCGGATTGAACGCCGCGCGGTTCCAGAAACCAATCGCCGAGTTCATCCCGCCCGGCGCGATCAATAACAGCGGAAATCCCGAACCATAAGTTTCATAGTAGATCGAAAGTTCACCCCGTTCCCAAACGGACATGACTCATACCTCCCTGCAAGGCTGTGGCGTGGTTTACGTATTTTTGTCTACTTCAACAGCAATATCGATTTGCCCGCGCATCTGTCAACTGGTAGCGCCGATGGCTTTGCCTTTGACAGAACACCCAAGATTCAATAAAGCATCGTTATGGCTTTGAAATTCACTCGCGGAGGCAGCGATGAGAACTAAAATCGCATTGATCGCGGTGATGGTCGTTTTTGCAGCGAACAGCAGCCCCCAGGCGCAGCCGTTAAAGAAAATCATCTTTTCGGCCAAGGGCGGCGGCGAGGCGATGCTGCCCTTCGTGATCTCCCAGCGTTTAGGTTTCTATAAAGAAGAAGGTTTGCAGAGCGAAGTCGTGGTCACCCGCGGCACGATCGCGACCCAGGCGCTTATCGGCGGCAGCGTCGGCTACACCAACGCCGCGGTTCTGCCGGCAGTTTTCAACGGCGCGCGGCTCAAATTCATTCTCAACAATGCCGACAAACCGGCGCAGTACTTGGTCAGTTCGCCAAAGATCACTAACCTTAAACAGCTGGTTGGCAAAACCGTGGCGATCTCGGATTTTTCCGGTAATGCGTTTTTGATCATGAAAGACCTGCTGGCCAGGACCGGCGTGCCGATCGCGGAAGTCAAACTGAGAGTTTTCGGCGAGCCCAATTTGCGGCTGAGTTCATTGCTGACCGACACCGTCGACGCGACCATGCTGTCCTATGAGCAGGTCAAGCGCGCTCAAGCCAAAGGCTATCGTATGTTGGCCTATAGCGGCGATCATATTTCATCGTTGAGCGCTAGCCTGTGCACAACCGACGCGAGAATCAAGGAATCGCCCGACGAAGTTTTCCGGGTCGTGCGCGCGACGCTGAAAGGGCAACTGTTCTGGTACCGCAATCCGGAAACGATTAAGTTTTTGATGGAAGCCCTGGCGCTGTCGGACGAAGCTGAAGTCCGAGATATTTGGCAGGAGCGCACCCGGCGCGCCTCCGAGATCGCCCAGATTGGCCGGGCCACCGAGGAAGCGATGCAAACCAATATCGACCGGGTCAGAGAACAGATGAAAATGTCGGGCGCCCTGGCCAAAGACAAGGACGTAACGCTCGATCAGGTTTATGACTTTTCCTTCGTTAAACGCGCCTACGATGAACTGGTGGCGCAAAAATGGGACGCGATGAAATACCGCTACACTAAGAAGAGTTAACCGTTCGCAAGAAGAGCAATCGGGAAGTAGCCTAACTAGAATGACATTAATGAGGAGCCTGAGCCGAGCCATGAAAATTGCCGACGGTCTTGTAACCGTTCTTTCCTACGACCGCTGTTGGTTGCCGCGCCGAGGCGCCGGTGGGCCATGCTCACGTCACCGCGAGATGAGACTTCGTAATGGGGGCGTCTGTGGAGGCTAAGAAAAATGTTGAGATCGGCGACCGGCTCAAACGGCGAGAAACTGAACGGCTGATCGCCGGCAAGGGCACCTTCGTCGACGACGTGCAGCCGGCGGGCGTGCTTTATGTTGGCTTTGTCCGCAGTATTTATGCTCATGCCAGAATCAACCGGATCGACACCCAGCTCGCTCTATCGATTCCCGGCGTCCATGCGGTTGTGACCGGACAGGACATTCTCGGCGACTTGGCTGAAGTTCGCGGCGGCCCGACTCGCGACATCAAAACTTATCCATTGGCCATCGGCAAAGTGCGCTACGTTGGCGAACCGATCGCCGCGGTGGTCGCCGACAGCCGCTATCTGGCCGAGGATGGCGCCGAAGCCGTCATCGTCGATTACCAAGGCTTGCCCGCCGTGGTCGATCCCGAGCAGGCGATGAACGAATCCTCCGCCAAGCTTTTTGACGAGCTGAAGTCGAACGTCGTCTATGAATATCATTTTGCCACGCCGGGTATAGACGAGATTTTCAAGCACGCCGACCATGTGTTTTCCGAGCGCTTGAACAGTCAGCGTCTCACCCCCTTCCCAATAGAGCCGCGCGCCTATTGCGCCGAATACGATCAGCGCAGCGGCCAGCTGACTTGCTGGGCCTCCACCGCCGGCGCGCATAATTTTCGCACCCGTCTGGCGGAAATCTTGGGCTTCCCCGAAAGCAAACTGCGCGTGATCGCGCCGGATGTCGGCGGCTCTTTTGGCCTCAAGAACGGCGGCTACCAGGATGAGATTTTGGTGCCGCTTTTGGCGCTCAAGCTGGGCCGGCCGATGAAATGGGCCGAGACCCGCGTCGAGCACATGCGCACCGGCCGGCAGGGGCGCGATCAAATTCATTATATTGACGTCGCCGTGAAAAAAGACGGCACGATTCTCGCGGTGCGCGACAAGATCATCGCCGACATCGGTTGCAGCTACGGCGTCGATAATTCGATCAGCTCGGCGGCGTTGTACATGACCGGCGTCTATAAAATTCAGGATTATAAAGTCGACGCTTACGGCATCGCCACCAACAAGGCGAACCACGGCTCGCTACGCGGCATCGGCAAGGCCGAAGCGGCTTACGTCATCGAGCGCATGGTCGATATCATCGCCCGCAAGCTCAAGCTCGACCCGATCGAGTTGCGCAATAAGAATTTCATAGCGCCGGAAGCCTTCCCTTATCGCAATGTCACCGGCGCGCTCTATGACAGCGGCCGGTATGAAGAATGTCTGAAAAAAACTTTGGAACTCGCGCGCTACGATGAAGTGAAGCAAGAAAAAGCGCGGCTGCGCGCCCAAGGCATCTACCGCGGCGTCGGCGCCGTTTTAGTCATGGAGCCCACCAGTTCGAGCCGCATCTATGCCACTGGCGGCTACGCGACTTGCCGCATCAGAATCGAACCGTCGGGGACCGTGAGTGTTTTCTCCAGCGTCGGCGACCAAGGCCAAGGCCACAGCACGACGCTGAGTGGAATCGTCGCCAGCCGCATCGGCTTTCCGCTCGACAAGATCTTCGTCATTCGCGGCGATACCGCAGCGACGCCTTACGGCTTTGGCACCGGCAGCAGCCGCTCGTCGGTGGTGCAAATGAACGCCGCGCTTTTGGCCGCTGAAAGATTAAGGGACAAGCTGCTCAACATCGCCGGGTGGAACTTACATCTGCCGGCCAAAAGCTTAGTCATCCGCGACGGCAATGTGTGCGAAATCGATGGCACCAAGTCGATGACGCTCAATGCGATCGTCCGCATGGCCTACGGCGCCATTCACCAGCTCCCCGAAGACGAAGAGCCGGGGCTGGAAGTGACAAGAATATTTATCAATCCAAATATCGACTACGTCGCCGATGCTCAGGGCCGGATGAACACCTTTTCCGCTTATCCCTATGCCGCCGTGGTTGCGGTGGTCGACGTCGATATCAAAACCGGCTTTGTTAAAATCGTCAAATACTGCACGGTGCACGACTGCGGCAACCTCATCAACCCGCAGATCGTCGAGACCCAGCACTACGGTTCGGTGGTTCAAGGCATCGGCGCCGCGCTCTACGAACAGATTGTTTACAACGAAGACGGGCAATTGATTACCTCGAGTTTGATGGACTATAAAGTTCCGACCGTCGAGGAGGTTCCCGACATTCAACTTGGTCATATGGTAACACCGAGCCCGTTCTCACCGCTCGGCACCAAAGGCGCCGGTGAAACCGGCATGCTCGGGCCGCCGCCGGCGCTGGCAACCGCGATTGAAGATGCGCTTTCTGAGTTCGGTGTGGAGATTCGCAACCCGCCGTACACGCCGGAAAAGATTCTTAATCTAATACGGCAAGCCAAAGGCGAAGCGCGCAGACACGATGACAGGCAGGACGGAGGAGTCGTGGGCGCTATGACTTTCATGGTGAACAAAACGAATTGACGACGGTTAACCGACAGAGGGGGACGTACTGTGTATCCGGCCGCATTCGAATATTTGGCGCCAACCAGTTTGCCGCAAGCCGTGGACTATCTCGCCGAGCGCGGCGAAGACGCAAGAATTCTCGCCGGCGGGCAGAGCTTGATCCCATTGATGAAGTTGCGCCTGGCCCGGCCGAAATACTTAATCGACCTCAATCACGTCGCCGGATTGAATTCTATTGAAGAGCGCGACGGTTGTTTAGTGATCGGCGCCCTGGCGCGCCATGCCGATATCGAAAGTGGGCCCCTGGTGCGCGCGAAAATTCCCTTGATCGGCGAAGCCGTGCGTTTGCTCGGCGATTATCAAGTGCGTAACTTGGGAACCATCGGCGGCGCGATCGTTGAAGCCGACCCAGCGGGCGATTGGGGGCCGGTGGTCCTGGCGCTCGATGCCAGAGTCATTTGTCTGGGCCCCGAC
>CAYZJE010000419.1:0-12196 GCA_964478485.1 uncultured Syntrophobacter sp.
CGGCGCCTCGCTTGAGTGCCTGGGCTAATTCATCGGATGTCGAAACCGGCGCCTCGCTGTCGAAACCTTGGGCGCGCGCCATGGCGACCAAATCCACTCGTGGGTTGTCGATCTGCTGGCCGATCCAGCGATTTTGCGGCGGCCGGCTGCGCATTTGCGCGACCCGCTCTTGATGCAATTCATCGTTGAAGTAAGAGCGATTGTCGGCGACCACGATCAGCGCCGGAATGTCGAAGTGGGACGCGCTCCAAAGCGCGCTAACCCCCATGAGATAATCGCCGTCGCCAAGCACGCCGATGGTCAGCCGGTCGGAATCTTTGAGCGCCAACGCTGCGCCAATCGTGTGCCCCGGCCCGGTGCCGACCGCGCCGCCGCCGTCGTTGCCCATGAACGACAAGGGACTTTCGAACTCATAGGCTTCGCCCGGCCAACCGATCGGCAAACGGGCAAAGGTCACCGCGCGGCCCTTGGCGAATTCTCGAACCGTCATCGCCATGTTCCACAACGTCATCGGCTGAGCGCGCTTGGCCGCCGGCACGGTTAGTGATGCGTTGTTCCAATGGCCCAGCTGTTTCATCGCCGGCCGCATTTTTAATTTAACGGTTTTCTTTACTCGCAACTCGTCGAGCATTTGCCCGACGAATTGGTCCGGCTCAGCGAGGATCGGCAGGTCGACCGCGGCAAGCGCTTGATGGTCCATGCTCCAGCCATTGGTCCGGTAGTTGTCGACGGAACAACTGATGATCGTTTTCGCCGCCGGCTTCTGGGTTTGCGCATCACCCAGCACTAAGCGCAGCACGCCGGCGAGGTCCAACCAATCTAGGCTGATAATTAAATCCGCCTTCTCGATCAGCAGGGTCGCGGCTTTGTTCGGGCGCACGCAGGGCGGTGCGAGATGCAGCGGATGGGTCGTCGGAAACGCCGAGGGATCGTTGCTACTGGTCAACACGGCTGCGCCAATAGCTTCGGCGAACCGCACACGGCGATCCCAGTCTGCTTGCTTGCGCGAAACCCGGCCCATGAGAATCAGCGGAAACTTTGCCTTGCCGATCGCCTGTAGAGCTTTCTGCAACGACTCCTTGGGCACCGCCGGCGTAGCCGCTGGCGCGAAACGCGCCGCCGCGGGAATCGAAATCGTCTCGGTGAGCGGCGCTTCCTGGAGGCCGGCGTCGAGACAAATATAGACCGGGCCACAAGGCGCCGTGCGGGCGATCTGATTGGCCCGCAGCACCGACTCCACCGCCGCTTGAGGCGACGCCGGCTGATCGTCCCACTTGGTGTAGTTGCGAATCATCGACGCTTGATCCTTAGCCGAGTGAATCCAGTCAATCCACGGTCGGCGCCGATGTGCGTCCACCGGTCCATTGGCGCCGAAGATAATCATCGGCGTACGATCGCACCAAGCATTGAAGATCGGCATGGTCGCGTGCATCAAGCCGACGTTGGCATGCAGCGCCACCGCCATCGGCGTCTCGGTCACCTTGCCGTAACCATCCGCGATCGAGACCGCATGCTCTTCGTGCAAGCAGATCACCATCTGCGGATTGTCGTTGCCGAGATAATTGACGATGCTGTCGTGAAAGCCGCGGTAACTCGCGCCGGGCACCAACGCGATGTACTTCAAGTCGAGCCGTCGGGTGACTTCGGCGACGACATCGCTGCCCCACTTCATCTGTGCCTTGCCCACACCCTCCGGCCGGTCGATGCGTGAACTGTTCGACTGCCGGTTAGCCGCCTTGATCGCTTTCTTAGTGGTTTTCATTTTTGTTGGCTCTCCTGTTTTCAAATTCCAATGTAATAAACTACCCCGCAGCAAGCTGCGGGGCTTCGAAGCTAACGCACTTCGAACGAAATTGTCGGGTGGGTGGAGGCGCAAAGCGCCGATACCCACCATGGGGAACGATGGGTATCGCTAACGCTCAACCCATCCTACGCCGGAATCGCGGCGCAGATCAGATCGTGTTCACGCTACGCCTTGGCGTACTTGCCGGTGAGTTGCGCCGTGCTGCCTTCCAGTCCCTTGTCGTGCCGTTGCAAGCGTGTCTCCCGCGCCCAGGTACGCTTGAGATCGTCGCGGACCTTGAAATACAGACGGCCCAGCGGTTCGGTTTCGATCTCGATCAGATCGCCGTCTTGAAACGGATTTAGGCCGCGGTGATTGGTGCCCAGCGCCAGCACGTCGCCCGGCTCGAGGGCATGGATCGAGCTGACCCATTCGATACAGCGCGGGATCTTATGCGCCATGTCGCTGGTGTTGTAGTTCTGCATCAGCGTGCCGTTGTTCCACAACCGTACTTGTAGGTTGTGCGGATCCTTAATCTCATCGGCGGTGACGATGTACGGACCCATCGGGCCAAAGGTGTCACGCGATTTCATCTGATAGAAAGTATTGCCCGCCGGCGCCAGACCGCGCGCCGAGCCGTCGATGAAATTCAGATAGCCAAAAACATATTCCATCGCCTTGGTGGCCGGCACGTTGGCGGCGCGCTTGCCGATCACCAACGCCATCTCCGCCTCGCCCTCGAAAATCGTCGCCGGCACGTCGGGCAGCACCATGGTGTCGCCGTCGCCGATGACGCAGCCCGGCGACTTGTGAAACGCGTTGATCGGCGCCGGCTCCTTACGCGTTCCATCCTCCATGTAGTTCACCGCCATACAATCGATATTGACCGCCCGCGGCAGCGGCGGCCGGATGCGCACGCTCGCGAGCGGCACACCTTTCCCGTCAGCAGTAACCTTCTCGAGTGCGCCACGGTAATCGGCAAACCGTTCGATCAATCCGCTAATCAAGTTGCCCGGCCCGGTATGCGGAATGTCGCGCACTACCGCCGACACATCGACCACCGTATCGCCCTTCACCACACCGAGCATAAAATCATCGAAGAACAATATTTTCATTTAGCCCTCCCTAAAGACTCTTCATGCTATAGCTGAAATTGCTATCGTTGTTCAACCGAAAAAGGGCTCCAAGGGAAACCGGATTCACAGTCTCGTAGATCGGGTTAGCGCAGCGTAACCCGACCTACGGGTCTATGCCAATGATGAAGCGAGGCAGGGAACTGCTACAGGTGAGACGGGATATCTACCAGCGGTCCTGGCCCATCGACCAGCGATCCAGACTGGCGAGATATTCGCGGAACAAAACCATGCGCATCGCCACCGCTCGGCGCGCCTTGTCCTGCCGTTCCTCCGTGGTGGCGTAGCTTTTAAGAAACGCTTGCGGCACGCTGCCGTGGCCTTCTTCGTCTTCGGTAATGCGCCGATAAGGCTGCTTGATCCACTCCGGCACTGCCGGTGACTTGAGGCACATTTGAATCAAATAGTTGGCGACGGTTTCACCCGCCAGTGAGAGCCCGGCGATGCGCTCACAGGTTTCATTCAAACCTTCCATCGCGTTGAACATGGCGATTTGCGCCGGCAGCGGCTTGTAGTCGAAAGGTTCCGCGCCCAGCTCGCGGATCCGATTGCTCAGCAGCTGCGCGTGCACCATCTCTTCATGCGCCGATTCGGCCATAGTCGCTTTGACGTCGAGCTCGGGCGTGGTCTTGAGCCAAGTGCCGAACAAGTCAGCGGCGCGCAGCTCGTTGAATAACCGGCTCTGCATCACCCGAATACGCTCTTCGTCCGTGCGTAGCGGCACGTAACAGTATGCCGGCGGATTAGCATCCATCGCTCGGCAGAATTCATGCACCGGCGTTAAAATTTCTTTGAGAAACTCTTCACTGTTCATGGACAAACCTCACTAGGCTCTAAGCCGCCTGGCGCAGCGTTGCGGCTTCCGCAGCTCTCACTGGCAATAGCAATTTAAACACGCTGCCAACGCCGACTTCGCTCGCCACTTGTATGTCACCGCCGAGGGCCGCAGCGAATTTCCTGCAAAGGCCGAGCCCAAGCCCGGTGCCGCCATAGTGACGCGTCGAAGAGCCATCGAGCTGGCGGAAGTCCTCGAAGATCAGCTCCTGATCCTCACGTCGAATGCCGATTCCGGTGTCGGCCACCGCAATTTCGAGAGCACCGCGCTCGCGGTCTTCTCGGATCGACAGGTCGATGCGCCCCTTCTCGGTGAATTTAAGCGCGTTGGTGAGCAACTCAAGCAAAATCTGCTGTAGTTTTTGCCCGTCGCTTTCGATCGTATCAATGGTCGAATCCATGTGCACGCCGAACTCGATGGGTCGCGCTCGGATTAAGCGTTGCGTCATTAGGGTCAGCCCGGCCAAAACTTCTTTGAGCTTAACGATTTCGAACTGCGATGCGCCGCCATCCGCTTCCATGCGCGAATAATTCATCAAATTATCCATCAGGCCGGATAGCTCTTGGCCGTTATTGACGAGTCGGTCGAGAATCCCGCGGGTATCGCCCTGATAGCTGGGGTCACGCAACACCTCGGCAAAGCCGATGATCGTGCTTACCGGCGTGCGGATTTCATGGCAAATATTGGCGACGAAGTCTTTCTTTATGCGATCCATTTCGAGCAGTTTTTGGTTGCTCGCCTCGGCTTTCTTGCGCGCCGCCACCGACTCTTCATAGAGCCGGCCATTCTCCAGCGACAATGCCAACTGCTCCGCCAGTGTTCCTAACAGGCGAAAATCTTCGGCACTGTACTCGAGGCCGGATTGTTTGGCGCCAAAACAAACCATGCCGCGCACTTCACGCTCGTAAACCAACGGCAACAAGAGCTCGGCGCGCAAACCCTCGAACGCCTGCAAAACCCGCTCGCGCCGGTCGCCGAAACGTGGGTCCAACGCCACCTCAGCGCGGCAAACTGCGCGGTAATCAGAACCATCCCAGAGCCCCGACAGATCGGCGTAATCCGGGCTGCTCGCCGCTAGGGTCCCAGCCTGCGAATCGGTCGAAACCGTCAACCATTGCGGTGCGTTGCGGGCCCGGTAAAACAGCGCCGCCCGATCGATACTCAGCCGCCAAACGATCCGATCGATAAATCCCTGCGCCAATGACGGAGCAGAGTCCAATGTGCGTAGAAACATACTCACTTGGGTTTGCACCTGTGCCGGATCATATTCTTGACGGTAGATATATCGGTCGACCACACCCTCAAACCGGCGCAGCAGAGGATTGAAAAGTATCACCACGAGCAGCGAAAAAAACATCAGAACCAACGGATCCCGAGCATTCTCCCCAGCCCAGGGCGAGACGGCGATGGCGACCATGGCATAGATCGCGACTAACACCGCTAACAAGGCGACGCGACTGAGCGCTAGCTTGAGAACCTGGCTGAGATCGAACAGGCTGTATTTCAGTAACGCGTAGGCAACCGAGATTGGGAAGAACACCGTCGGCACTAAAGCGAGATTGTAGGGAATCGGCTGTTGCAATGAGCTGGTGAGAACCGTGGTCATCGCTGGGATCAAGAAACCGGCGAGGGCGCCGACAAACATTACGCGTAGCCGCGAACGCTCCAAGTCAGACTCGGTGCCGCGCAGCGCGCTTCCGGTAATGACGAGAAATGTTAACGCGCCGATAAAAACGTAAGCGTAGGCCGCCCGGAAAAACTGCCGCCAAATCTCCACCGGACCAAAATAGCTCACGCTATTGAACACACCGATTGTAACACCGATCGCGTAGAGCGATGCGATCACAAGCCAGTGTGGCGATACGCCCGGGGAATTTTGTCTGAGTAACAAAGCTAAATGAATCGCCGCGCTGGGTGTCAAGCACAGAGCAAAGATGCGGATCTCCTTCGGCAACCAGCCCTCGGTCATAAAATCGAAGGTGGTCTGAAACCAGATAAATACCGTCATGACCATGAAGCAGAGCGGCAATGCCACCGGCGAGGAGGCGCGATAAAAGTAAGGCATCACACCGATCGCTAGAAACGCCAGCCCAATCATCACGTAAATGCCAAAGCTCAACAGCCAGTCGCGCAAGACGAAGACTTTAGCTGGAATAATTATGTCGAGCTTTTGATTGCCGCGGAGGATTTGGTAGCGAACATGGGTGTCGGCGGGAAGACTTCGAACATGGGAGTAAAGTTCGCCACGATCACTGGGTATTCGTCCATCGACGCTGATAATTCGATCTAAAGACTGTAAACCGGCCGCAGCTCCACCCCACCCCGGCAAGGAGTAAGGACCGACCGTCAGGTTCTGATGGACAAAAAAACCGGGGAAGGATTGGTTCAACCATCGACTCGACAAAAGCACAGTCTGGCCGAGTAGTAACAGAACCAAGAGACCGGTGATGAAAAATAGCAGCCGTCGTTGCCGAGATCGGTGACCCATATGATCCCCCCTCGCAAGATCGATCCAACCTAAGGGGCTTTATCAAGGCTGAGCGAAGACTGTCAAGCGGCAATTAGATGATTTAACGAACTCGCAAAGCTTGGCAGCAGCCAACCATCGGCAAGCGCTGGCGCATCACTAAGAATCGTTCATAAAATGTGACTCATACTTTGACAATAGTCTCGCTCGGCAAGACGATGCGGGTTTGCCGGCCGAGGATGTCGAGGAGCACGGCCACGCGCTCGCTACCTTTGAGTTTCTGTTCAAAGATCGCCTCTAGTCCGGAGAACGGGCCTTCGTTGATGCGCACCGTATCGCCGGGTTTGGCGCGCACGGGGTCGATCTCTGCGATCCCATCCGGACAGCGCTCGCGCAAAGCGTTGATGATATCTTCGCCTACCTCAGCCAGGCGGCTGCCGAAGCTGAGAAAATCTTTGACCCCAGGTGAGTACCGCGCCGCCTTGCCGGAAAGCACCATGTCCAACCGGCAGAACATATAACCGGGAAACAACGGCACTTGCAGCCAGTGAAACTTGCTACCGATTCGGCGCCGCGCCCGCATCCAGGGCTGAAACACCTCCAAGCGTAGATCGCGTAACCGCTTCTCGACATCACGTTCGCGATTAACTTTGATGCGGATCGCGTACCATTTCAGACCCGGTTCAATCTGCAGAGATTCCTGCGTCATAGAGTTGATACTTACCTCACGTTGGCTGGCTAAAGCGTTTCTCCCAAACGGCGATGATTCTATCAGAGGAATTCCGGGTTGATAACCGCTAGCCCGATTTGTCCGTGGAAGCGATTACGGATTGGCGAGGAATTATCTTGACTTTAATACAGAATAACGTTTTAATATCAACCGTTACACATCGGGTGTTGTGAACAGATGTTCTTTGCTGTCGTCTAACAATCAAAGAGCCAATCGGCGAGCCGACCATGACGAATTAGGAGGTCGAATGCGAGCCTTAACATACTCCCGGGTTACCCCCCCTAGCGCTATCGGCGCCGATCCCATTTTTAGGTTTTTCGCTCATTCAAGGTGATACACGAATCACTCATAGTGCGCTCGTTCGCTTTGCATCGATGTAATCATCAATTACAGCTCATTGCTTTTGCCCGCGCATCCAGTGTTTCGCTCCGCCGCTACGTGCGCATTGCTAATTCACCCTAAAGATAAAAGATCTAGGTAAGGGAGGCTGCTGGAATGGACCATAATAAGGAATTCGAGAAGCTGATCAAGCAAGACCGGGACTTATATCACGCCCGATCCTGGCATGGCAACCTGCTTGGCTATCTCGATCAGGTAAAATCGGACCCAACGATCACCAAACTCGCCCACGCCCGCGTCTATGACACGCTAATTAAAGCCGGGGTTCGCGACATTCACGAAAATCACGATCCCCATGTGCAACGGCTTTACAAGGATGAGTCGATCAAACTGTATAATTTTTTCAGCGAGGAATTCTTCGGTATTGAAAAGACCGTCTCGCAGATCGTCCGCTATTTTCACGCCGCATCGTTGAAAGGTGAGGAGAGCCGCCAGGTCCTTTATTTAATGGGTCCGGTGGGCTCCGGCAAAAGTTCGCTGGCGGAAAAGCTCCATCGCGGTCTAGAAGAAAACGAGCCGTTCTATGCCATCGAGGGCTGCCCGATGTTCGAAGAGCCCTTGCATCTCATCCCGCGCCAATTGCGTAAAGAATTCGAGAAGATGCTCGGAGTCCATCTCGAAGGCGACCTGTGCCCAGTGTGCCGTTACCGGCTACAACATGAATTTGCCGGGAAGTATGAAGAGTTTCCCGTCCACACGGTGGAGTTTTCCAAACGTGCGCGCATCGGCATCGGCGTAGTCCCGCCGGTCGATCCCAACAACCAGGACACCTCGGTGCTAATCGGCAGCGAAGATATTTCGAAGTTGGACCTTTACTCGGAAGGCGACCCGCGAGTACTGGAACTGAACGGCGCATTGAACGTCGGCAACCGCGGCATTGTCGAGTTCATCGAAGTCTTCAAAAACGAGATCGAGTATCTCCACTGCATGATCACGGCGACCCAGGAAAAAGTCGTCCCCGCTCCGGGGCGCCACGGCCTGGTCTATGTCGACACCGTCATCGTCGCCCATTCCAACGAAGCCGAGTGGCAAAAATTCAAGGCCGACCATACCAACGAAGCGATCCTCGACCGCATCGTCGCGATCCGCGTCCCTTACAACCTGCGGCTATCCGAGGAAGTTAAAATTTACCAGAAAATTATTCGCAATTCCGATTTCCGCGCCCACGTCGCGCCGCACACCTTGGAGGTCGCGTCCATGTTCGCCATCCTGTCGCGCCTGGAACCGACCAACAAATGCGATCTCATGACCAAACTCAAGATCTATAATGGAGAGGAAGTCGTCGAGAAAGGCCGGACAAAAAAAGTCGACGTTCAGGAGCTCCGTGAAAGCACCAAACGGGAAGGCATGTCGGGCATCTCGACGCGCTTTATCATGAAAGCGTTGGATAATGCCCTTTCCGACAACACCGCCGGCAATTGCATCAATCCGATCAACGTGCGCGAAGCGTTGATCAACATGGTCAAAGAAGCGGACATGCCGGACGATAGCCGCAAGCAATATTTAGAATTTCTCCAGGACACTCTGCACAAAGAATATTTGGAGGTCCTCGAAAAAGAGATCACCCGGGCGTTTGTCTATTCCTATCAGGAACAAGCCGAGGCGCTATTCCAGAACTATCTCGATCACGCCGAGGCCTACATCAATAAGAGCAAGGTCAAAGACCGAAACACCAAGGAAGAGTTGGCCCCCGATGAAAGTTTCATGAAATCGATCGAAGAGCAGATCGCCATCATCGGCTCCGCCGCCGACGGCTTCCGCCAGGAAGTGATCGCCTATCTGTGGGCGGCCAACCGGCGCGGCGAAAAGATCGAATACCGAAGCTACGAACCGCTGAAGGAAGCGATCGAAAAGAAATTGATCACCTCGGTGCGTGACCTGAGCCGGGTGATCACCAAGGCACGCATGCGCGACGAAGATCAATCGGAAAAATACAATTCGATGGTCCAAAGCCTGCTCGAACATGGCTACTGCCAGAGCTGTGTCGACGTCGTGCTCAAATACGCGTCCAACAATCTGTGGAAGGATTGATCGGATACCGTAGTAAAAAGCATCGGCCGGTGAGCTCGTCAATGACCATCTTTAGACCTTTCAATCCGTCCGCCGGACAGCGCAGCGACCGCACCGCCGGTGACCGGCTGCGCCACCGGCAAAAAGTGCGCGAAGCGATCCGCAACAACATCGGCGATATCATCGCCGAGGAGTCGATCATCGGCAAGAACAGACACCGAGTGATCAAGGTGCCGATTCGCGGCATCAAGGAATACCGCTTCGTCTATGGCGACAACACGCCGGGAGTTGGCCAAGGCGGGGACGGCGAGCCCAAACCGGGTGATGTCGTCGGCCAGGGCAAAGACGGTCAAGGCAACCAACAGGCGGGCGATAAGCCGGGGGTCGACTATTACGAGACCGACGTGAGCCTGGACGAGATCATCGAGCTCATGTTCGAAGATCTTGAACTGCCTGACCTCGAGCGCAAACGGCTGCGCCAAATCGAGGTCGAACGGCTGTTTCGCCAAAAAGGCTTTCGCCGTAAAGGCATCCGCGTTCGCCTCGACAAAAAGCGCACCGCTCGCTCCCGGGTAAAACGCAAGAAAGCCACTCTGAAGCGCCACCCCATGGCGGCCACCGCGCGCTTTCCTTTTCACAAAGATGATTTGCGCTACCACCACACCGTCACCGACATACGCAACGAATCCAACGCGGTGGTCCTGTGTATCATGGACACCTCGGGATCCATGGACCGGGTGAAAAAATACCTCGCTCGCAGTTTTTTTTACCTGCTCTACCAGTTTATCTGCACGCGCTATCAAAACGTCGAGATCGTTTTCATCGCGCACCACACCGAAGCCTTCGAAGTGACCGAGGAAGAGTTCTTTCACAAGGGCGAATCGGGCGGCACCTTCATCTCGTCGGGCTACAACAAGGCGCTGGAAATCATCGAGCAGCGCTACCACCCGGCGCTGTGGAATGTGTATGCCTTTCACTGTTCGGACGGCGATAATTTCGATTCAGACAATCCGGCCGCGCTGAAAGCCGCACAGGAATTGACCAAGATTTCCAACCTGTTCGGTTACGGCGAAATCAAACCGCTCGGCTCGGGTTACTACGGCAGCACCATGATTCAGTTCTTCTCGCAAATTGAAGATCCCAATTTTCAAACCGTGCAGATTCAAAAGAAGGAAGACATCTGGGCTTCGTTCAAAACCTTTCTGAGCAAAGACCGCGTCCGGGAGGACGCCGCCTAAATCCGTTACTTAAGTCCATTGCCATGGCCACCAGCTATACCGTCGAAGATCTCGAACGCTGGGATGAGCGTATCGCCAAACTAGTCCAACGCTTCGGCCTCGATCCGTACCCCCAGGAATTTGAGATTTGCGACCACGAAGACATGCTGTCTTACATGGTCTATTCCGGGATGCCGTCCCATTACCCGCACTGGTCCTTCGGCAAGAATTTTGAAAAACTCAAAACCCTCTACGACTACGGCGTCAGCGGTCTGCCCTATGAAATGGTCATCAACTCCAATCCGTCGATCGCCTATTTGATGCGCGACAACAGCCTCGCGTTACAGGTCCTTACCATCGCCCATGTCTACGGCCACAACGATTTTTTCAAGAATAATTTCACTTTCAAATCGACCCGTGCTCAATACACCATCGAATCGTTCAAGAGCCACGCCAATCGAGTGCGCCACTATGTCGAAGATCCAAGCATTGGCCTAGAAAAGGTCGAAGCGCTGCTCGATGCTGCCCACGCCCTGTCGCTGCAATGCCGGCGCAATCTGGCGATTAAAAAGCCGAGTTCCGGAGAGGAACTGCAACTGAAATTGGCGGAAGCTGAACCGGCGGCCGATCCGTTCCGCGCGGTTCACCGGCGCCGCGAGCGGGTCGAGCCCGATCTCCAGAAAGTGCCTCTCTATCCCGACGAAGATTTGCTGCCGTTCATTCGCGATCACAATCCTCATCTGGCCGAGTGGGAAAAAGATTTACTGACCATCGTCCACGAGCAGGCGCAGTACTTCGTGCCCCAGATCGAAACCAAAATCATGAACGAAGGCTGGGCCAGCTTTTGGCATAAAAAAATTCTCGAATCCTTGGACTTGCCCCAAGGGCTTCATCTGGAATTTATCGTGCGCCATACCCAGGTGCTGCGGCCTTCGCCCGGCAGCTTGAATCCCTACCACGTCGGTATGAAAATTTGGGAAGACATCGAAAAGCGCTGGAACAATCCGACTCCCGAAGAAATTGAAACCTTCGGTCCGCGCACAAAAAATGGCACGGACAAGCTTTTCGAGGTGCGCGAAGTGGAGCGTGACGGGTCGTTTTTGCGCCGCTATCTAACCGAAGAGCTGACGCGCGATCTCAACTTGTTCGAATATGATTCCCGTGGCAACGAACAGGTGGTCACTCGGGTCGCCGACAAGGACAACTGGAGCCAGATCAAAGACACCCTGATCCAGAGCGTTGGCACCGGCACCATCCCCGTGATCAAGGTGGAAGACTCGGATTACAAGAACAACCGCATCTTGTTACTCAAACATTTTCACGATGGCCGCGATCTCCAGCTCGAATACGCCGAGAAGACCCTGCGATACGTGCACCAGTTGTGGGGACACGATGTCGCCATGGAAACGGTCATCGAAAAGACCCCGACATTCCTTTCCTTCGCCGACGACAAGCTGTCGATCCGCAAGTCCGCGTAGGCAAGAGGGCGGGTTTCAAACCCGCCCCTTGTATATTCATTTTGAAGTGTCTCTATGAACATAGTTAATACGAAAAGGATGGGACAGGCCGTCCGCCCCTTGGTCCTTGGAGACCGTTTTGTAGCACGGGCCGTCCCATCCTGG